>JAZRDG010000046.1:0-2541 GCA_045660125.1 Eubacteriales bacterium
ATCCCAGCACCGTACCGGTGGGGCGGTGCATATCGTTGTCCTCGCAGCCAACCGCCGCGCGGATCTCGGGCAGATCAAACATGGTGCCGCAGGAAGCGGAAAGGTGACCGCCCGCGCTGTAGCCGTTGATAAATACGTACTTGGGATCAACGTCGTACTCCTCGGCATGCTCGCGCAGGAACTTGACAGTCTTGCAAGCCTGGATCAAGGGACGGCTGCCCGCAGCGTTCTCGCAGATCGAGTAGCGCAGGATAAACACGTTAAAGCCCTGCGAGAGGAACGAGAGCGCGATCGGCTCAGCCTCGCGGTCAGACAGGAACGCATATCCGCCACCGGGACAAACGATCACGGTGCGGCGCGCGGTGATCTGCAGCTCGGGGCTTTGGTCGTGCAGGTACGCAATCAGCGTGCAATCGGGGTATTCGGGGAAGGGTTGCAGAGAAAAATGCTTCATATCGGGTACTTCCTTTCCGTTTATTAGCTCTATTATAGCACACCCGCCTTGCAAATGCAATCGGAATGCGAAATTTTATTGTTGCTGTTCAATTTGTACATTTGTGGTGATTTTTTTGCCAAACCTATTGACACATTGTAGAAAAATTAGTATAATATGTGTAATAAGATGGCGTCATGTCACTTATGAGAAAAATCAATTTTAAGAGGTGTAACATGAAAAAACTGATGGCTCTGGCTATTGCAGTTCTCATGCTGGCAGCAATCTGCGCAATTCCCGCAGCTGCTGAACGCGTTGAGGTTGCAGGCTACTACGAGTACGCTTCCAACAAGAACGATGAGGTTCTTGCAGGTGAAGCAGGCGAAGCTTCTATGAAGTGGAACGTTCCTTACCTTGGCATCGAGCCTGTTCTGGACGGCACGATCGGCAAGACCGAGTACGTTCGTTTTGAGAACTACGAGGACTACATCACCCTGGCAACTACCACCAACTACGGTGCAGACGCTGCTGACGCTCTGTACGAGAAGGTTAAGGGCGGCTTCTTTGACGCTTACTGGGGCTGGGATGGCAAGTACCTGTACATGGCATTCGAAATCGACTGCATTGACGGTTACCACTGCAATTTCAACGACGACGTTATGCTGTTCGCTTACAACTGCCTGCAGATCGGCCTTGATGAGGTTGATGCAGAGGGTAAGACCAGCAACTATACCGAGCTTGGCTTTGGCTACGACAACGTAACCGAGAAGGATCGCTCCTTCACTTGGGCAGGCACTTACCAGTCCGCAGAAGAGGACTTTATTGGTAAGTACAACGATACATCCAAGAGAGTTACCTACGAGCTGCGTATCGACCTGCAGCTGGCTCTGAATCTGGATAAGTACCCCGAGAACGGCGACCAGTGCAACTTCGCATTCGTTCTGGAGATCTCCGGTGATGACGATTCTTCCAAGAACGCTCAGGTTCTGTTCTGCCAGGGTATCGGCGGTCAGTACTCCATGAAGTGCCCTCAGTACTTCGCACGCATTACTTTCGAGGGTAAGCCCGATGACGTTATCGTTCCTCCCAGCGAAATCGTTGGTCTGGATCCTGTAAAGCTTGAGTATGACCTGCGCGAAGTAGTTGATATGAAGGACGCGGCTGTATTTGCTTCTATGGCAGCAGAGGGTGCTACCATTGAGCAGGTAACCGAGGGTGAGGACACCTTCCTGCACTTCACCGCTACCGAGGATCTTGCTTACTTCTACAGCAACACCTACCCCAGAAACGTTCTGTCCGATGCAAGATACTTTGTTATCAAGTACCGCACCAACTACGAGAAGACCGAGGAGCTCGGTATTCTCTGGAAGACCAGACAGGACCCCGAGTACAAGCTCGACGAAAACTGCTACTTCGATTACATCATCGCAGCTGACGGCTGGAACTATGCAGTAATCGATATGTCCTCCGAGGGCACTTGGCAGGACTACATCCGCGGCATCGGCTTCATTCCTTTCTTTGACGAGGAAGGCATCGCAGGTGCAACCTTTGATCTGGCTTGGATCGAGTTCTACGGCGAGGATCCCACCGATCTGTACGAGGATCTGATGATCACCGAGGAAGAGACCACCAAGGCTCCCGCTGAGGACACCCAGGGTGGCGAGAACGTTACCACCGACGCTCCCGAGCAGGGCGGCGAACAGGGTGGCGAGCAGACCACTGAGCCTGCTACCGAAAAGAAGGGCTGCGGCAGCGTTGTTGGCGCAGGCGTTCTGGCAGTAGTTGCTGTATTCGGCACTGCAGTCGTTCTCAAGAAGAAGGACTAATCAGATAAACAATTTCGTGTTGCAAGCACCCACGGGTGCTTGCAACACCTTTTTTTGTTATAAAGGTAGACAAACCGACTGCCTTGTGCTATAATGAACGTAATGATTCACAGAAGGGAGAACTTACATGAAAGTTTCACAAATTCCTTATAAGAGATTTACGCTGGAAGAGGCGCAGGCTGCCTTTGAGGCGTTTTGCAAGGCAAACGCTGCCGCTACGTGCGTGGAGGAGGTCATTGCTGCAAAGAATGCTGTCATGGAGTGCATGATCGATTATTATAC
>JAZRDG010000047.1:0-21493 GCA_045660125.1 Eubacteriales bacterium
GTTCGGCCCCATCTGGGATTACGATTACAGTTTGTACGTGCCTTGGACAGACGCGCCCAACGAGTACTATACCGTGGATAGTAAGATAGAATACTCCAACGAGTTCTTCCGCGGCGTGGCACGCTCGGACGAGCTTTACGATATGCTCTGCGAGCGGTATCAGACCTACTATGCGGACGTGCTGGACGATTGCATTCTGTACGTGCAGAACTACAAGGGCGAGATCGACGAGTCTCTTGCGCTCAACGATCAGCTTTGGTACGCGGATAAGGACGATATTACCGAAAAGAATTACGATTTTCTGCTCAAGTTCCTCAAGAACAGAAAGAAAGTGCTTGATCGGGAGTGGAAATAAACAAAAAAAAATCCCTGCATCACCGATGCAGGGATTTTTCTATAGGATCTTACTCAACCACAACAACGCCGTCGGGCTTGACCGTGATGGTCATGCCGTCCTTGACGTAAGAAAGGAACTCGTCGCCAAGGCAATCGACAACGGGCATGCTCACGCCCTCTACCCAAACGTCTGCAAGCACCGCGCCTGCGGCTGCCAGCGAGTCGATGTGATTTGCAAACAGCATGCAAGCAGGCTGCTTATGCAGTGCGCACGCGCAATACAGTACCAGACCGCCCGTGGTCGAGCCGATGGTCTGGGGCAGGCACAAAGCCTTGCCGATCATGCTCTTGCCGTGCAGATCTGCGTTATTCTGGTCGCCGCACTTGACCTCTTTGTCGCCAAACTGCAGCGCCATCTGGAAGGATGCCAACGTATTAAAGCCCTGCGTGGAAACAAGCGCTTCTGCCTTTGCCTCGCCGGGGGTGACTACTCTACCCTTAAATTCTCTCATGCGTTCTTACCTCCCGTAATGATTGCCAAAATCTCCTCATCGCGGTAGTATCTGGAGCTGGTGTAGGTGCGCAGCTTGTTGGACGAGGTGATAACAGGCATTTTCTTGCAAAGCGGATTGTTCATATACATCAAAGGACAAATATACGAGGTGATCACACCGGTTGCCTTGAGTCTTGCTGCGTAATCGGTGGCGTAGAATGCCTCCAGCACAGCGGGAGCGGCGGTCAGAACGGTGGGAATGACCACCTTCTTCTTGCCGTTTGCAGCCAAGGATGCCTCAATGTTGTCGGTCCAGGTCTTAAGCTGCTCCAAGGACAGGTGCGGGCAGCCGACAAAGCAAAGCTTGGGGGTTGCGTCCGCGTTCTTCCACATCACGGGATACTCGCTCTGTACTCTTGCAAGCTCAGCGTCGTCAATGATATACTCGCGTGCACCCTCGGCGATCAGCGCCTCGCCCTGCTGCTTTGCCTCAGGGGTCAGGTTAGCGATGTGGTAAAGACCAACCGCGCCGTTGGAGGCGGTTGCAGCACCGAAGTCCTTGAGGTATGCACAAGCTGCATCGTCAAGCTCGTTGCCGATCCATGCGTCAAGACCTACTACGTAAGGCACGTCCTCCATGACCTTCATACCGATGGCAGAGCCAAGCAGCTGTGCCTCGGGCTTCTTGGTGGTCTGTACCTTGACTACCCAAGTAGCCTTTCTGCCTTCATCGGTCAGAAGACCAAAGTAAGGCACGTAGCCCACGATCGAGCCCATAATATCGATAATACCCGAGTTACGGTTGCAGCGTGCACCCAGTACCGAGTTTGCATATACAACTGCGGAGGATTCTGCCCAAGAGAGCACGTCGCCCTGCTTAGGCTTGTTGCCCACTTCATCCATATAGCAGGTGCAGGTGAACGCCTTATCGCTCATCAAGCCCAGCTCCTGAAGCTGCTTTTCATAGAAATCCTGCTTGGTGTACATGAACTTGTTGAACACAAAATTCTGCAGCACGTTTGCGGGTACGTTCTTGTCAAGGGGTCTGGGGTCAACCGAGAATTTCTGTCCCGAGCAAACGCCTGCGTCCAGCAGCTGCTGCATCAGGTCGTATACGGGAGACATAACCTTCAGGCCAAACGAGGTTACCAGATGGTTATAGTTGGAGGTGATGGGCACGAGCTTCTCTGCCTCAAATGCATCACCGTACATGACAAGCGTTTTCATGACTTTTGCAAGCGTTTCGCCCTTTTCGCCATCCAAAATCGCCTGTTGTTCTTTTGTCAGTATCATAGACAATCATCCTTTCATCTAAAAATTCACTGCGCGTAGCGCAACATCGCTTTTGCGTTAGCAAATACATCACTCCGACGCAGTCGGAACATCACTCCGACGCAGGCGAACATCACTCCGACGCAGTCGGAACATCACTTGCGCGAAGCGCAAATATCACTGCAATGAAACTCTATCAGAGTTTCATTGCCACATCCCACGCGCCCCAAATAACGGTACGCAGGTTGCCAACAGCCTTTGCGTCACCAATGACGTGCACGCCCTTGGTAGCAAGAGGAGCGGGGTTGTAACCAACAGACAGGATCACGGAATCTGCCTCGATCTCCTCGGTGGAGCCATCCTTATGCTTGATGGTCACGCCCTTTTCGTTGATCGCGCTGACGCCGGTCTCCAGATATACGGGCACCTTGTTGGTCTTGAAGAAGTCACGCAGGTAGCTGGTGTTTGCAAGGCAGATGCCCTTGGTGGTGATCAGGTCGTCCTGCATTTCCACAACCGTGGGCTGCTTGCCAGAGAGATACAGGTCGTACGCGATCTCGCAGCCGGTCAAGCCGCCGCCGATGATGACGACCTTATCGCCAACCGTCTTGTTGCCCAGCAGATAATCCACAGCCTCGATCGAACGCTCTACGCCGGGGATCGGGATGCGCTTTGCAACAGCACCGGTTGCCACGATGACCTCGTCAGCATCCAAAGCCTTGACGTCCTTGACCTCGGTGTTGAACTTGATCTCGATAGGATGCTTTGCCATCTCGCGGATGTACCAAGCGATCAGGTCGCGGTCCTTTTCCTTATAAGAGGGTGCTGCTGCAGCGATGAACACGCCGCCCAGCTTATCGCTCTTTTCATACAGCGTGACCTTATGGCCGCGCTTTGCACATACGATAGCAGCCTCCATACCGCCGATACCGCCACCGATGACGGCGATCTTCTTTGCCTTCTTGGCAGGTGCGATATAGTACTTCTTGGACTGCATGGTCTCGGGGTTGATCGCGCAGCGGGAAAGACCCATGGTATCGGTCAGATCCTGCGTGTTGGCGTGACCCTTGGAGGAGGAGAAATTGAAGCAAGCGTTATGGCAGCAGATACAGGGCTTGATGTCCTCGAGTCTGTCATCGATCAGCTTGGTGATCCACTCGGGGTCAACTAAGAACTGACGCGCTACGCCCATCGCGTCGATCTTGCCCTCTGCAATTGCAGCAGCGCCCACGTCGGGCTCCATTCTGCCTGCGCAAACCACGGGGATATCCACGAACTTCTTGATGTGTGCTACGTCCTCAAGGTTGCAGTTCTGCGGCATGTACATCGGCGGATGTGCCCAGTACCAGGAGTCGTAGGTACCGTTGTCCGCGTTGAGCATATCGTAGCCCGCATCCTGCAAAAACTTTGCAGCCTTTTCGGACTCTTCCATGTTTCTGCCAACCTCTACGTAGTCCTCGCCGGGCATAGCACCCTCGCAAAAGCCCTTCATCTTGGACTCTACCGAGTAACGCAGAGAAACGGGATAATCCTCGCCGCACGCTTCCTTGATCGCTTTAACGATCTCGGCAGCAAAGCGATAGCGGTTCTCAAAGCTTCCGCCGTAATCGTCGGTACGCTTGTTAAAGAACTCGATTGCAAACTGGTCAAGCAGATAGCCCTCATGTACTGCGTGTACCTCAACGCCGTCAACGCCTGCGTCACGGCAAAGCTTTGCGGTCTTGGCAAACGCCTCGATGATCTCGTGGATCTGCTCTACGGTCATCTCGGGGCAGATGATGTCGTGTGCCCATCTCGAAGGCTGGGGGCTGGGGCTGGCAAGCTCGTGATTGGTGTCAAGGATAGGCTTGATCAGCGTACGGGTGATCTTGTTCTTGTGCAAAGGAGCTACCAGCTCGGTAATTGCCCAGGAACGACCCATGCCTGCGGTCAGCTGAATGAACAGCTTGGCGCCCGTCTTATGGATCTCGTCCATAAACTCCTTGAGATCCTCGAACATCTTGGGGTTCTGGTACAGGTACTTGCCCCAGAAGGTATCGCGGATGGGAGCGATGCCGGGGATGATCAGACCAACGTTGTTGTTGGCGCGCTCCAAGAACAGCTTTGCAGCCTCCTTGTCAAAGTGGCAGCCGGTCAGCTCAAACCAACCGAACAGCGAGGTGCCACCCATGGGACACATCACGATACGGTTCTTGATCTCGACGTTGCCAATCTTCCAAGGCGTAAATAACGCTTGGTACTTGGGATCGGTTTGTTGATTCATAACGCTTTTCTCCTATTTGATTTATTTTTATTTTATTTTTTACTTTCCTACGCAGAAATGTGCGAAAATGCCCGCAACCACGTCCTCGGACACGGCTCTGCCGTCCACCTCTGCAAGAGACGCCGCCGCCTGCTCGATATCCGAGCAGCAAAGATCGGCAGGCAAGCCCATGGCAAGTGCATCCAAGGCTTGCGAAATACACGCCATGGTGCGCACAAGCGCGGCATGCTGGCGCGCGTTTGCCACCACTGCGTCATGGCGCAGATCGATCGCGCCGTCAATAAACTGCTGCTCGACCTCGCGCACAAGCGCGTCAAAGCCCTCGCCCGTCTTGGCGGAGATGCTTACCGTGCAGCGCACGCTCGGTGCAAGTTTTGCTTGCAGGGTCTTTATCTGCTCTTCGGTTGCAGCATCGGTCTTGTTGAGCACGCCGATCACGCAGCCCGCGTGGTGCGAAAGCTTTTCAAGCAGCGCCTCGTCCTCGTCGGTCAAATCGACGCACGCATCAAACACGGCAAGCACCAGCTCGGCGCTTTCAATATGCGCAAGCGCCCTCTGCACGCCGATCTGCTCGACGTAATCGTCCGACTCGCGCAAACCTGCCGTATCGTGCAGGCGTACCGTCACGCGCCCAATGGCTGCCGTTTCGGTCAGCACGTCACGCGTTGTGCCCGCAATGTCGGTCACGATTGCCGCTTCCCTGCCCACGATGCGGTTATAAAGCGAGCTCTTGCCGCCGTTTGCCTTGCCGCAGATGACCGTAGGAATACCCTCGGCGACCGCGTGACCCGTGCGGTAAGTGTCCGCCAGCGCCTCGGTCTTGCGCAGCGCGTCTGTCAGCGCAGCAGTCATTTGCTCGCGGCTCATGTCCGCAAGATCCTCGTCGGGGTAGTCGATGCAAGCAAACACGCTGGAGAGCACCAGACAAAGCCCCTCGTAAATTTCATTGGTTTTATTGCTCAGCTTTCCGCGCATGCCCGCGCCCGAAAGCAGCATTTGCTCCTTGGTGCCGGCCTCCAGCAAATTGCCAAGCGCCTCGGCAGCGGAGAGCCCCATTTTGCCGTTGATAAAGGCGCGCTTGGTAAACTCGCCCGCCTCGGCAGGGCGCGCACCGGCTGCAAGCAAGCAGGTCAGCACGGTCTCTGTGACCAGAATGCCGCCGTGACAGGTGATCTCCACCGTGTCCTCGCCCGTAAACGAATGCGGCGCGCGGAACACCACCGCCATGCCGTCGTCCACCTGCGTGCCGTCCGCATCCACAATGCGCCCGTACGCCATATAATTGGCAGCAAGATCGCCCAAGGATTTACCACCCATAGGCAGAAAAACGCGCGCGGCAATTTCCACGGCGCACTCGCCGCACACGCGCAACAGCGCAACGCCTCCCTTGCCGTACGGCGTACTGATCGCCGCTATGGTATCCGTAATCATACTTACCTCCATGCCGCCCGTGGCGGCGAAAACAGTTTTGAAAGTTCACCTTAAAATGGATCAAAAACCATTTCAAGTTGAGCTTTAGGCGTGAATGGTAGAGTTAGCGGATGGATCAAGAAAACTTCCACGCCAATTCCTCGTTTGTCCATAATATATCATTTTAATTATAAACTATTTTTGTGTGTTTGTCAATCGGGGATTTGCAGACATGACGATCTGTTCCATATTTTGTCACAAGAAAATACTGATTTTAGGTTGACAACATCCTAATATTTGTGTATAATATATGTGTATAACGTGTGGAGGTGTATTCATGAACATCAATACGAATCAGATCGTTTCCATCTCGGAAGCAAACCAAAATTTTTCCCGTGTAGCCAGAATGGCAGAAAAACATGGTGAACTTTATATTTTCAAAAATAATAAACCGAAATATAAGCTCGTGGATATTGAAAAAGATACCACGATCGAAATGACCGATGACGAAAAGATAGACTTTGTGGCTGCACGCATTTTGAAGCAATACCGCCGCGCATTCGAGGAGTTGGCAAAATGATTAAGTTCAGTCAAGAAAAAGTACTTCTTCTGCACAAGCTGATCACAGAAGAAACGGGCGGTGACCCGAATGTGCGTGATATTGCTCTTCTCAATAGTGCGCTTGAATCGGCATTCGCAACCTTTGACGGTCAGGAATTATATCCCACCAAACAGGAAAAAGGCGCAAGATTGGGATTAGCATTGATCTCCAATCATGCATTCGTGGACGGAAACAAAAGAATCGGTATGTTCGTGCTGTTGACCTTTTTGGAAACCAACGGAATCAAGCTTCGCCCCACAAACGAAGAGGTTGCACGCGTTGGACTTGCTGTCGCAGCAGGAGAAATGAAATATCAAGAATTGCTCGAATGGATTCTTGAAAATGAGTTATAATGATGTATAAAAGACGGTATCGTCAATTAGCGATACCGTCTTGCTTTTTATTCAATTTCGGTCTTTTTTGCTTTCTTGAACACAAGGAATTTACCGATCAGGTAATTAGCCACGATGTTGGCAACCGAGGCAACGCCCATGGCGAACACCTCAATGGCAGCGCCGCGGTATGCGGTGACGTCCACGGTCAGAATTTCCGGATTCTCAGGCAGGATCGCGCTCAGCGCCAACGTGATGCCCAGATTGAGCAGCCACTCAAAGAGCACGAAGGTCAGCAGTCTGCCGCCGAAAAATTCCGCCATCTGCACCCAGATATTCGCCTTTTGATCCGCATCCTTGAACACGAACGCGCGGTTGGTGAAAAACGCGAACAGCACAGCGCAGATCCATGAGATCACGCTTGCCACGGTAAACAGTACGGTGTATTGCAGGCTCAGCTCGTCCTGAATGTCAAGGATCGCCTTACCCGGCCACAGAATACCAAAGCGCACGATCCAGCTCACCGCCGTGGTCAGCACGCCGAACACCAGATACATGATCGCTTCCTTGGTGGTCTTTTTTGCTTGATTTTCCATAATCTCTCCCTGCCGCCCATGGCGGCTCAAATAGTTTGGAAACCTCATCGCGGAGCAACACTCCACGATGAGGTTTATGCGCGAACAGCAGAGTCAGAAGAAAGGTCAAGTAAACTTTCGCGCTATTTATTTATTGATTTGATAGGTCGTGCCCTCGCGGGTATCCAGCAGCGTCACGCCCTTATCCAGCAGATACTGACGGATGCGGTCTGCCTCGGCAAAGTCCTTTGCCTTCTTGGCTGCCGCTCTTTGATCGATCAGGGTCAGAATTTCAGCCACAAAGGGATCCTGCATTGCCTGCTCGCGAGCCGCCTTTTCCTCTGCTTCCTTCTCTGCGCGACGCTTATCGGCGGTCTGCACCAGCTCAAGCGACAGAACTGCATCAAAATCGTTCAGCAGCGCGCGCTTGGTAGCGTCATTGCACTTGGACTTGAGCACGTCGTAAACAGCCGTGATTGCCAGCGCGGTGTTCAGGTCGTTATCCAGCGCCTTGGCAAATGCTGCCTTGCCCTCGGCAAACGCCTCTGCATCCACCTCGCCCTCGGTGGAAAGCTGCATGACGCGCGCGATCAGCTTTTCGTAAGCAACCACCGCGTTGTCAAGGTTCTCCCAAGAGAACACAAGCGACTTTCTGTAGTGCGACTGCAGGCAGAACATTCTGTAAGCCAGCGGATCGTAGCCCTTGCTCTCCAGAAGAGAGACGGTCAAAAACTCGCCCTTGGACTTGCTCATCTTGCCGCTGTCGGTATTCAGGTGCAGCACGTGGAACCAGTAATTGCACCACTTATGACCCACACACGCCTCGCTCTGCGCGATCTCGTTGGTGTGGTGGGGGAATGCGTTGTCAATACCGCCGCAGTGGATATCCAGATACTCGCCAAGGTACTTCATGGAAATGCCCGAGCACTCAATGTGCCAGCCGGGATAACCGATGCCCCAGGGAGACTCCCACTTGAGCTCCTGATCGTCAAACTTGGACTTGGTGAACCAAAGCACAAAGTCAGCCTTGTTCTTCTTGTTCTCGTCCTTTTCAACGCCCTCGCGAACGCCCTCTGCCAGATCTTCCTCGGAAAAATCGTTGAATACGTAGTATTTCTCCAGCTTGGAGGTATCAAAATAGATGTTGCCGCCTGCCTCGTAAGCGTAGCCCTTATCCAAAAGCGCCTGCACAAGATCGATAAACTCCTTGATACAGCCGGTTGCGGGCTGCACGATATCGGGCGTGCGGATGTTCAGCTTTTTGCAATCGGCAAAAAACGCATCGGTATAGTATTGTGCGATCTGCATGACCGTTTTATGCTCACGCTTAGCACCCTTAAGCATCTTATCCTCGCCCTCGTCGGCATCGCTTGTCAGGTGTCCGACGTCGGTGATGTTCATGACGCGCGTAACGTCATAGCCCACGTAGCGCAGATACTTCTCCAGCACGTCCTCCATGATGTAGGTACGCAGGTTACCGATGTGCGCAAAGTGATATACGGTAGGGCCGCAGGTGTACATGCTGACCTTGCCGGGTACGTTGGGAACGAATTCTTCTCTTTTATGGGAAAGTGAGTTATATAAAATCATAGTGTAAATCCATCCTTATCTGTTTGTTTGCAGCATACGCGTCAGGGTGCGTGCTGCGCCTAAAGTGTCGGCTGCAAGTTGCTCGCGCGTCTTGTCATACATTTGCAGGTGCGAGGTCTTGGTTTCAAAATCAAGCACGCCCCGGTAATCGACCGCGCGCAGCCCCTTGATCACGTCCGCCCAGTCGATCTGTCCCGTCAGGGGCACCAGATGCGCGTCCGTGCCGTCGTTATCGTGCAGGTGCACAAGTGCAAGCGTGCTGCCGAGCAGCTCGATTTCATGGGATTGCGCAAGTCCCGCCGTGTGGGCGTGCCCCGTATCCCAACAGGTGCAAATGCCAAGCTTTTTGGCAATGGCAACGATCTCCACGGCGCGACAGCCGTACAGGTGATCGTGCTGGCTTTCCTTGGTGCTTGCCATATTCTCGACCGCAAGCGTAACGCCAAGCTTCTTTGCTTTTTCGCAAAGCGGGGTAAGGTAGGCGATGTTTTCCGCAAACCAATCCTGCTTGGAGGTGCGGCTGGAATGACGTGCAATGGGGTGAATGACCGCAAGCGGTATGCCCATAAGTGCCGCTGCCTCGATACCGCGTGCCTGCTCGCGCGCGAAGCGCTGCATGGCGAGCTGATCATCGGGATTTGGCATATAGAAAGGCAGGTGGCACACGGGCAGGGTCATGCCAAGGGCTTTGGCACGCGATGCGGCGGCATACAGCACGCTCTGCCAAGCGTCATCAAGCAGACTGATATTTTCAAGCGACACGTCGGCGGCGGTAAAACCGCAATCGTGCAAATTCTGCAGCGAAGCAGACAGCGAATAGCGACCGTTGGGACACCAGCCGTAAAAACGGGTGGGCACGCAGGGCGTATAAGGCTTAGTATGCATAGCACCTCTCCTTTCTTAAACTTCATCTTTATATTATAGCAAGTTTTTTGCTGTTTGTCAACCGTATTCGCCCCATTACAACCGGCTCAACCGATGAAAAGTTTTCGCCCGCCTTTTTCAAAAGGCGGCGCGGTCGAGGGCGCGCAGCCCTCGTCGCCTCCGCAGAGGCGAAACCTTTGCTCGCCGTTCTTTTTGGTACTTTTTCTTGCGGCTACATAGCCAAGAAAAAGTACGGAAACAGTTTTCTCACATTTCACCCCAACGGTCAACCAATCCCCTACAAAAGTTCGTTTTTTACATTGAGGTAATTCTCTCCGTTCTTTTTTGACGGAGCAGCCGCAAAAAAGAACCAAAAAACGGCGTTAAGGGGGGCGTTGCCCCGAACCCCAGTCGCCTTTTGAAAAAAGCGACGCAAAAACTTTCATCCGTGGCAACCGTTTGGTGTGACTTGTCAGGTTCGTCTCCAGCTTTGTGCGCGTCCGATCTTTTCGCCCTCGGCAAGCAGTCCTGCGCCAACCAACATATGCAATGCGTGATAGGATGCTCTGCCGCGAATGCCCGATGCTGCGGCGTACTGCTTTGCAGTAAACTGCCCCGGCAAGCTTTCCGGCAAAAACATGCGAAAGTCCTCTGCTTTTTCCAAAATCACCGTGCCGCACAACGCGGTGGGGATCTTTTCATACCTTGACGCGCGCGCCTTTTTCTCCTTGCCGTAGCCGTCCAGCAGTCTGTATTCCTCGACCTCCAACAGCAGCAGCTCAAACCGCAATCTCGGGTTTTGCAAGTGCTCGCGCAGCCAGTAAAGCTCGTCCGCTATCGCGGTGGGCTTGGTCACGTGCGGTCTTGACGACCGTTTCTGCACCGTGCCCGTCGCAGGATCGATCCAATTGATATGCTTGCGGTACGGCACGGGCACCACAACCGTGACCACGTACGGCGTATGTTTCATATACCACGCAATTTTGGCGCGCATGGGGTACATGCTACCCGTCTGGATCTCCCAGATATTACTGCCGCGCAGCACGTCGGCAACAAAGCCGTTCCCTTTTATTTCCGCCGCGCCTTCGCCCAGCGTATCCTTAACGCGGATCTCGTGACACGTCACGTCCGCGCAAACGTAATTTTTCAAAATCGCGTGCATACGCTTTTCGGACAACGTGCCAATGCCGTCCTCCAGATGCACGCCGCGCGCCACGTAAGCAAGGCAGATCTCTGCAAAGCGCAACGCATCCGCACGCGCAAGTGCGTCCTGCTCTATGGAATTTTTCGTCGCTTTTGCCATATTCTGCCCCCTTCCGCTCCGCATGAAAAACGCGTTGCTAATCATACTAATTTTATCATAAAAAATCAAATTGTCAACTATCCGAACAATTATTACAAAGCATGATTTTTACCACTCGGGACATGATAACTACGGAACCATTCCACATTCACAATACAAAGGACGAAAACTTCCATGAAAATCAAATGCAAACAAATCGCAAGCTTTTTCGCGGCTGCAATCACGCTGACGCTGCTGCTTGGCGCGATCGGTGTGCCGCTGCCTGTGCTATCCGCAGCCGCAGCCCCTGCCAAGGACGTGCGACTTTTGCCGGGCGGCATGCCGTTTGGCGTGAAATTCTCGACCGAGGGCGTGCTGGTGGTCGGGTTTTGCGACGTGGACGCAGAGGGCGGCAGCATCAATCCTGCCTACGCTGCCGGCTTGCGCACGCGTGACGTGATCACCTCGCTTGGCGGCAAGCAGATCATAGATGCCGCGCAGTTTGGCAGCATGGTTGCCGATGCGGGCGCAACCCCACTGACGCTGACCTACACGCGCGGCGGCAAATCCTACACCACCACGCTCACCCCTGCCAAGTCGATCTCCGAAAACCGCTACAAAACAGGGCTTTGGGTCAGGGATAGCGGCGCGGGCATTGGCACGGTCACCTTTATCGAGCCCACCACGGGCGCGTTTGGCGGTCTTGGACACGGCATCTGCGACCAGGAAAGCGGTGCTTTGGTGGGCATGACGCGCGGCGTGGTCAACGACGTAACCATCAGCGGCGTGCAAAAGGGCGTTTCGGGCAAGCCGGGCGAGCTCAAGGGCTATTTCGGCACCACCAAGACAGGCACGCTGCTGCAAAATACCGATTGCGGCGTGTTCGGTATATTCTCCAAGGTGCCCGCAACCGAGCAAAAGGCCCTGCCCATTGCGCACCGCGGCGAGGTACGCGAGGGTGAGGCGCACATTCTCTGCACCTTGGACAACGGCAAGCCCTGCAAATACGCCATTCGCATCTCGGACATTGACAAGACCGCTACAGGCTCCAAGTGCTTTACGGTCAAGGTCACCGATCCCGCGCTGATCGAAAAGACGGGCGGCATCGTACAGGGCATGTCGGGCAGCCCCATCATTCAGAACGGCAAGCTGGTGGGCGCTGTCACCCACGTGCTGATCAACGATCCTGCCACCGGCTACGGCATCTTTATCGAAAACATGTTAAACGCGGCGCAAGCGGCAATCCCCAAGGCGGCATAAAAAACGGGAGGCAGATGCCTCCCCTACGTACTAAAAATGAAATCCACTTGCGTGGGTGAAATCGCTGCGCGATGAAATCCGCCAATGGCAAATGCCATTGGCGGATAATTTTTCTTATTCGTAAGAATTATTCGTAAGAGATCACGATTCTCTCCATGATGAAATCCTGCACCTTGGCGTACAGTGCGCTTTCCTTGATGGCATCGTCACCCATGTTCTGACGGATATAGTCAGCGGTGTAGTTGTACTGCTTGTAGTACTCTACCAGATAGTCAAGCTCTGCCTGGAACTCCTCGTCGGTGATCTGCTCCATGCCCTCTGCCTCTGCAATGGCGTGGATCAAAATGCTCTGCTGTACGGTCTGCTGGCAGTCCTCGGTCAGCACCTTTTTCCAGTCTGCGCCCTTTTCAAGACCCATGTAGTCAACAACGAACTCGTCAATCGAGTTATAGCCGTACATGGTCTTGTAGTAGGAGTAGTAATAGTTGAACTCGTCCATGTAGTAGTCGTAGTAGTACTCTACCTCACCCTCGGGGTATGCGGTAAAGGTCAGCTTACCCATCAGCTCTTCCATTGCCTTGGCGTAAGCAGCCTGCTCGGCAGCCTCCAGCGCGGATTCCTCCATGCTCTTTTTGATGCTTGCCTTGTAAGCATCCACCAGTGCGCCCTCTACGTCGGGCAGGTCGCCCTCGTGCTTATACTTGAGCGTTTCCTCGACAAACTTGTCGGTCAGCTCGGGCACGTCATACTGTACTACGTACTCAACTACCACGTAGAAAATGGCATCCTTGCCCGCAAGATCTGCGCTGCCGTAGTTCTCGGGGAAGGTTACGTGTACGGGGTAGGGATTCTCCTTGCTGGTTTCGGCAGGAACAACGCCGATCAGACCTTCCTCAAAGCCGGGAATGAAGGTACCCGAGCCGATGCCAAGCTTATAAGGGCTCTTGTCGCTCATGTTCGAGCCGCCCTGGAATTCCTTGCCGTCCACCTCGCCACGGTAGTAAATAAACGCCTGGTCACCAAAGCGGATCGCCTGATCGGTCACCTGCGTGGTGCCGTTGGTGGCAGTTGCGTACTTGTAGCGCAGGCTCTGCAGCTGATCCTCGATCATCTCGTCGGTCACAAGGTACTCGCTGCCCACGTTGATCCGGAATGCAGCGTACTGCTCCTTATCAAGCGACACAAACGCGCTCATGTCGTTCGCCATGTAATCGTAACGCACAACGGGCTCGGGCGTTGCAGCCGTGCTGCCCTCGGGCGCGGTGGTCTCGGGAGCGGTTGTACCGTAGATTTTATCTAAAATGTTATCGATCTGATCCCTGCCTCCGCCAAACTGACCGCAGGAGCAAAGCAACATGCACGCCGCCATAGCGCCGCACAAGATCGCAATTCTGATATACTTGTTCATGTAAAATCTCTCTTTCATATTATAATACCCCAATATCATACACCCTTGCAGCCAAAAAGTCAAGAGAAATGCAAGAAAGTTCAAAAATCTGTCACGATAGCGTGGCGAAGTGCGGACAGTCGAGGACGCCTGTCCCTACAAGGGGATCGGGTGCGGCGGCAGCAAGCCATCGCCCTACGCTTTGACCGATCCGTCTTTTTTCTCCGCATCGTAGGGACAGGCCTCCCGGACTGTCCGCGGCACCTGCAACTTCCCGCTTGACGCATGATAAAATTTATGCTATACTGTAAGCAGAATTTATCATGGAGGGCAGCCGCTTGGAACACGAAAATTTGCGCGTTGTGCGCTACGATAGCATAGACTCCACCAACACCGAGGCGCGGCGCATTGCCGCGACGGGCACGGGGGAGCATACCCTGATCATTGCGCGCGCACAGACTGCCGGGCGCGGGCGCATGGGGCGCAGCTTTTATTCGCCCGACGGCACGGGGCTTTACGCCACGCTGCTCTATTACCCGAACCGACCCATCAGTGAGCTTGGCGGCTTGACCTGCGCGGTCGCACTTGCGTCTGCCCTGGCGATCGAGCAGCTTTGCGGCGCTTGCCCGCGCATCAAGTGGGTCAACGATCTCTATTTAAACAACCGCAAGGTGTGCGGCATTCTGTGTGAGTCGTTTGGCACGGAGCACGGCACGGCATTGGCGATCGGCATCGGCATCAATCTGACCACGCAGGATTTCCCCGACGAGATTTCGGGAATTGCCGGCAGTCTGCAGGCAAAAATCGATCCCGAAGCGCTGGCTCTTTGCATTTGCTCCCATCTGCTCCCTTACCTGCAAAGCGGCGACAACGCGCTTTGGCTGCAGGGATACCGCGACCGCTTTATGCTGACGGGCATGCGCGTGGAGTGCATCACCGCGCAGCAGCGCTTCCCTGCCACGGTGCTTGGCATTGACGAGGGCGGCGCGCTGATCGTGACCGCAGACGACGGCAAGACGCATATATTGTATGCAGGAGAGGTCAGCATCAGCGCGACCGATCCAAGCTCGCCATTTTATAAACGCAGCTGATTCAAAAGCCACCCGTGCAACTTACCCACGCAGGATAGCCAAACAAGGCGGACGCGCCCATAGCCTCCCCGCTGCGGGAGGGGGACCGCAGCGGCGCCGACCTAAGAAGGCGACGCGATTGCGGTGGTGGGGATTCCCACTTCACCGCTCTTTTGCATCGTGAGTTTCGTGCTGAGTAAGGACGGCGACGTTCGCCGTCCGTTAGCGTAGGGTAAGGTTGTCCGCTTGGGGTTCAGAGCGTCCGTATGGGAACCCCCACCACCGCTTCGCGGTCCCCCTCCCGCAGCGGGGAGGCTTTGCATCGCGCGCCCTACTCGAACAGTTATCCGCAATGGCAACGCTGATGGGTTGGCATAAATCCGAAATTCTTAATCCCCCACACTATCAATCACAATTTGGAGGTACATGATGTTCCGTGAAATTTCCCCTTACGATATAAGCGACAACACGTTCAAGGCGATTGACAAGGACTGGATGCTGATCACGGCTGCCAAGGACGGCACGCCCAACTCCATGACCGCGTCCTGGGGTTGCCTTGGCATTCTGTGGAATAAGCCGATCGCGATCTGCTTCGTGCGTCCGCAGCGCTACACGTACGAGTTCTGCGAAGCCGCAGACACGCTTTCCCTGACCTTTTTTGACGCTGAGTGGCGCGACGCACTCAAGATCTGCGGCACCAAAAGTGGTCGCGACTTGGACAAATACGCCGCAACCGGCTTGACCCCCGTCTTTGACGGAGAGACGCCCTATCTTGCCCAGGCGCGCATGGTGCTGATGTGCAAAAAGCTTTACGTGGACGACCTCAAAAAGCAAAACTTCCTTGACCCCGCGCTGCTCAAAAACTACCCCATCGACGATTTTCACCGCGTATATATCTGCGAGATTACCAAAGTTTTGGTGAAGGAATAATTCGGGTCGTCCGACGCGCTCGGCTCGGACGTGCAAACGATACCGGGGACTGTCCCCCGGGTCGTGCGCATCAGGGCATCGCATTGCCACCTCTGCGTTCTTTCCCCCTGAATGTAGGGATAATTATTGTTCGCCGGAGAAAAGCCGTTGGGGTGGTATATGAGCAAACCCTATCCGTTCTTTTTTTGAGCAAGTAGCCGCAAAAAAAGAACCAAAAAAACGGCGGAAAGAAAATTCGCGCCTGCGGGCGCGCCTCGGGGCTCTGCCCCAAGTCCCCGCGACCTTTTTGAAAAAAGGTCGATCAAAAACTTTCATGAGTGCCGCCTTTTCAAGAAGGCGGGCGAAAATTTTCAATAAATGGAGAAAAACACATATGAAACTACTCATCGCATCCGACCTGCACGGCGGCGCGCTTTCCTGCGCAAAGCTTTGCGAGGTCTTTCAAAACAGCGGCGCGGATCAGCTCGTGCTGCTGGGTGACGTGCTGTACCACGGCCCGCGCAACGATCTGCCCGAGGGCTATGCGCCCAAAAAGGTGATCCCTATGCTGAATGCCATTGCAGACAGGATTGTTTGCGTGCGCGGCAACTGCGACGCCGAGGTGGACGGCATGGTGCTGGATTTTGACGTTTTGACGCAGGGCAAGACGCTGCAGGACGGCGACCTTTGCATCTATCTGCACCACGGTCACCACGATCTGCCCGACCTTGCGCCCGGCACGGTAGTGCTTTACGGGCACACGCACGTGGTCGAGCACCACGAGGAGAACGGACTTTTCCTGTTCAATCCCGGCTCCGTGACCATTCCCAAGGGCGGCAATCCCCCCACGTATATGCTTTACGAGAACCGCACCTTCCGCGCTCTGGACTTTGACGGCGGCGTCATCTTTGAAAAAAGTGTGTAACGCCCCGAAAAATCTGCGAAAAACCCCTTGATTTTTTGCGCATTTTTTGATAAAATTTTTATGTATTTTGAAAGAAGAGGATACGTCCCCGCACGCATTCCTTAACAAGGAGGAAAATTATGAGCACAAGCAACGTTCGTCCCGAAACCATGGCACGAATCACCACCCCCGAGCTGGCGCAGGCTTTTATTGATGAGCAGGTAGCCGAGGTTCGCGCACAGGTGGGCGACAAAAAGGTATTGCTGGCACTTTCCGGCGGCGTGGACAGCTCCGTCGTAGCCGCTCTTTTGATCAAGGCAATTGGCAAGCAGCTGGTCTGCGTTCACGTCAATCACGGCCTGATGCGTAAGGGCGAGAGTGAGCAGGTTGTTGACATTTTCGGCAAAGAGCTGGATGCCAACCTGATCTATATCGACGCGACCGATCGCTTCCTCGACCTGCTTGCAGGCGTGGCAGAGCCCGAAAAGAAGAGAAAGATCATCGGCGCAGAGTTTATCAACGTATTTGCAGAAGAGGCTTCCAAGCTGGAGGGCATCTCTTTCCTGGCACAGGGCACCATTTACCCCGATATCCTTGAGAGCATCAAGGCAGCAGAGGGCAAAAAGGCTGTCAAGTCGCACCACAACGTAGGCGGCTTGCCCGAGGATCTGCAGTTCGAGCTGGTTGAGCCCATCAAGCTGCTGTTCAAGGATGAGGTCAGAGTGGTAGGCGAAGCACTGGGCTTGCCTCACAAGATGGTTTACCGTCAGCCCTTCCCCGGCCCCGGTCTTGGCGTACGCTGCCTGGGCGCGATCACCCGTGATCGCCTGCACGCGCTGCGCGAGGCAGACGCGATCCTGCGCGAGGAGTTTGACAATGCAGGTCTTGCTGAGAAGGTTTGGCAGTATTTCGTTGCCATTCCCGACATCAAGAGCGTTGGCGTAAAGGACGACAGCCGTTACGAGGGCTGGCCCGCAATCATCCGCGCGGTCAACACCACCGACGCGATGACCGCTACCATCGAGGAGATCCCCTACGCAGTGCTGCACAAGATCACCGCAAGAATCACCGACGAGGTTGAGGGTATCAACAGAGTTCTGTACGACCTGACGCCCAAGCCTACCGGCACAATAGAGTGGGAATAACCGAATAAGGTTTTTAAGTGGCTTGGAAGCCTTATTCCAAGCCACTTTTTGTAATTCACGATCAAAAGGCACCAAGATCATTTGTAACAGGAGCAAAAAATGAAAGAACACAATCAACACAGACCGCTTGGACGAGAGATTGCGATCGTGGTAGCGATTGCCGTATTCTTAATCTATCTGATTGTAGGTGGGCTTGCCCGACAGCACGGATACTTTGACGGCACGATGATGTACGATCTGTTCCCTGCCATGGCGTGGGGATACGTAGCCGCCATGTTCGTGGGCACGGGAATTGCCCACTATTACCCGTACGCCATCCCCGTATGGATTATCAGCGGGGCTATCACCTTTGGACTTGTGACGTGGCTTGAAATGATCGACTTCAGATGGGGCAGGCGCGGCTTTGGCGCGTTTTTGGCTCTCATCGTCATTGCCGTGCGAATCATCCTTTATATCATCGAGCGGATTTATAATCGTTCATCAAGATAACCCTATACAGTGAGCCCCACCGCGGACACCGCGGCGGGGTTTTCATAATGAAATAATAGCATCCCCTATGTGTCATCCTGAGAGAGTCGCGAAGCGACGAGTCGAACTTTTGCGCAGTGTAGTGCAGAGCGCGAAGCGGAGCAAAAGCGCAAGCGCAGTAGCTCGCAGCGGGATCTCTTCAGGTTATATCAACATTTACTTAGCCAAAGTAACATTATGCAGGCGGCGTGTCAAAAACCGCTCGCAGATCCCTTCCTCGTCTAATCGCGCAGCGATTATCCTCGTCGGTTTTGCTCCGCTCCGCTTTGCTGCGCTCTGCAAAACTTCGACTACGCGGGAAAGGTCATTTTTTCATCGCTCACCCCATCACACACCTTTGACCTTTCCCGCTCCGCTCAGGATGACACATAAGGGATGCGTACCTCCGAATCTAAGGTTGAGTATTCACGCCTAAAAACATACCAAAGCGCAAACCAATTGGTTCTTGACATCTGCTCTAAAATCCTTTATAATAAACCTATAGACTTCCCTAAAAAACACATTCGGAGGGTGATTATGGCAAACAACAGATACGTAGGCGGTTATCCCGTCATCGGCATTCGTCCCATCGTGGACGGCAGACGCGGCCCTATGATGCTGCGCGAATCGCTTGAGCCGCTGGTATGGTCCATGGCAGAGGCTGCAAAAAAGCTTTTTGAGGATAATCTCTTTTATTCCAACGGCGAGCCTGTTAAGGTCGTGCTGGCAGACACCTGCATCGGTCGCGTGCCCGAGGCGGCTGCCTGCGCTGAAAAATTCAGACGCGAGGGCGTGGACATTACGCTGTCCGTCACTCCCTGCTGGTGCTACGGCTCGGAGACCATGGACATGGATCCCCGTACCATCAAGGGTGTTTGGGGCTTTAACGGCACAGAGCGTCCGGGTGCCGTATATCTTGCGGCAGTTTTGGCGGGTCATGCGCAAAAGGGCTTGCCCGCATTCGGCATTTACGGTCACGAGGTACAGGATCGCGATCAGGTTTCCGAGATGCCCGAGGACGTAAAGGAAAAGCTTTTGCGCTTTGGTCGCGCGGCTGTGGCGGTTGCCACCATGCGCGGTAAGTCCTATTTGCAGATCGGCTCGCAGTGCATGGGCATTGCAGGCTCGATTATGGATCAGGACATGATGGAATCCTACTTCGGCATGCGCGTGGAATCGGTTGACGAGGTCGAGATCCTGCGCCGTATGGAAGAGGGTATTTATAACGAGGAAGAATATCAGAAGGCACTTGCATGGACGTTTGAGCACTGCAAGGAGGGTCGCGACGACAATCCCGAATCGGTTGAGTTCCTTGGCGAGCAGCGCAAGATCAAGTTCAATGATGAAGAAAAGCGCAAGCAGTGGGAATTCACGGTCAAGATGTACTGCATTATCAAGGACCTGATGGCAGGAAACCCGGGTTTGCCCGATGCATTTGAGGAAGAAAAGATTGGCCACAACGCCATCGCGGGCGGCTTCCAGGGTCAGAGACAGTGGACCGACCATTGGCCCAACTGCGACTACCCCGAAGCACTGCTGAGCTCCACCTTTGACTACGCAGGCGCACGCGAGCCCTACACCTTGGCAACCGAGAACGATATTCTCAACGGTATGGGCATGCTGATGATGCGACTGCTCACCCACCGCGCGCAGATCTTTGCAGACGTGCGCACCTACTGGTCGGGCGAGGCAACCGAGCGCGTAACCGGCTACAAGCTGGAAGGCAAGGCAGCAGAATCCAACGGCATTATCCACCTGCTCAACTCGGGTGCGGCTTGTCTGGACGCTTCGGGCGTTTGCACAGACGAGAACGGCAACGCCATCATGAAGAGATGGTGGGAGGTAACCGACGAGGATATCAAGAAGATGACCGACGCAACCGTTTGGTGCGAGGCAGGCCTTGATAACTTCCGCGGCGGCGGCTTCTCCAGCCACTACACCACCAAGGCAGAAATGCCCTGCACCATGATCCGTCTGAATCTGGTCAAGGGTCTTGGCCCCGTGCTGCAGATCGCAGAGGGCTGGACGGTCAGATTGCCCGACGAGGTATCCGATACGCTCATGGAGCGCACCAATCCCACCTGGCCCTGCACGTGGTTTGCACCGCGCTGCGACGGCAAGGACGGCAGCCCGTTCAAGACCGCTTACGAGGTCATGATGAACTGGGGCGCAAACCACGGCGCGATCTCGTACGGCCACATCGGCGCAGACCTGATCACCATGTGCTCGATGCTGCGCATTCCCGTTTGCATGCACAACGTGCCCGAGGACGACATTTACCGTCCCGCAGTCTGGAACGCGTTCGGCATGGACAAGGAAGGCCAGGACTACCGCGCTTGCCAGACGTTCGGACCGCTTTATAAGTAAAAACACCTGTAGGGGCGTGCATTGCACGTCCCTATTCTTTCTATGATTGCGGCAGGTGGACGGGACTGTAATTTTCCCAAAATCCCTTGAAAACACCTGCCGGGCGTGGTATAATGGATATATGATTTCGAAAGGGGCGTTTGGCTATGAAATTACGCGTGGTGACGTACAATATTCGCCATGGGCATGACGCAGGGCTTGATATGTCGGTGATTGCCAAGGATATTTTGTCGGCTGCGCCCGATGTGGTGGGCTTGCAGGAGGTGGACGTGGGCACCTCGCGCGTGCATGGGCGCGACACGCTATCGGAGCTTGCCAAGGCGCTGGGCTGGGAGCACTACGCTTTTTGCCGCGCTATTGATTTTGCAGGCGGCGAATACGGCACAGCCGTCCTTTCCCGTTTCCCCATTCGTTCGTTTACGGTCACAGAGCTGCCAAACAAAGGCGCAGGCGAGGCGCGCTCGGTGGGGCACGCGGTGCTGGACGCGGACGGCGAGCGCGTGGACTTTTTCAACACCCACCTTTGTCATCGGTCGGCAGAGCTGCGCGCACCGCAATTTGATGCGCTTGCCGCGCTGACCAAGACCTTCCCCGGCTACGTGCTGACCGGAGATTTCAACACCGCCGATCTTGGCTGCTTTACCGTTTTTGGCGGCGCGAGCTTGGCAAACCCCAACCGATACCCCACCTTCCCCGAATCGGGCGAGGGCATTGACAATATCGTTTGCGACGCGCCTTGGCGCATTGCCGACACGGGCATTTTGCAACCCAGCCACTCCGATCACCTGCTTTTGTGGGCGGAGATTGCCAAATAAGTTTTTTGAAAGGAGCTATACAGCATGGGAATCTTTAACTTTTGGAAAAAGAAAAAGCTGCCCGAAAATGACTTGCCTGCACCGCAGACCATTGACATCATTGAAAATGCT
>JAZRDG010000048.1:0-10338 GCA_045660125.1 Eubacteriales bacterium
CCTTGGACCCGGCGCCCTTGTTGAAAAAAGGGACGCAAAAATTTTCGATCGTTTTGGGGTGGTTGTGAACGTGAAAAGCCCGGGGGGCTTCCCCGACGCTCTTTTTCATCAATAATCGCTCGTGCCAACGCCACCCGAGACGATTGCAATACCCGAGGAGGTACCAATGCGGTCAGCACCCGCTGCAATCATTGCCAATGCAGCCTCGTAGGTCTTGACGCCGCCCGATGCCTTGATCTGTACGTTCTCGGTCTTGTTGTTCTTCATAATGGTGATCGCTTCAACCGTAGCCGCACCGGGGTTGACACCCGTGCAGGTCTTGACGAAATGCGCGCCTGCCTTGCAGGAAAGCTGCGTTGCAATCGCGATCTCCTCGTCGGTAAGCAGACCCGTCTCAATAATGACCTTGACCGTCTTGCCCTGTGCCGCTGCCACAACAGCTGCAATATCAGCGCAAACGTAATCCAGATCTCTGTCCTTGAGCTTGCCTACGTTGATGACCATGTCAAACTCGTCACAGCCGTCACGGTATGCTGCCTTGGTCTCCTCAACCTTGATAGCAGTTACGTTCTTGCCAAGAGGGAAGCCGATAACCGTGCAGGTCATCACGTCGGTGTCCTTTAAGAGGCTGTGCGCAAGAGCTACGTCGGCAGGGTTGACGCAAACCGATGCAAAATGATGCTCGGCTGCCTCGTTGCAAAGCTGCGTAATGTCTGCCTTGGTGGCAAAGGGCTTGAGATTGGTATGATCAATATATTTGTTGATAGGCTTCATAACGTTCTCCTTATCTGTTTTTTTCTGCTTTTAGTATAGCATATCATGCAACATATGTCAAGTTTCGTGTTGACAAAAATATGCAAATGTGATATGATTATATCACAGACCCAAAATATTATCACGGAGGATTTTATGAAAAGACAGCTTTCCCTGATTCTGGTAGCGCTGCTTTGCCTGTCCATGCTTGCTGCAATGGTTGCATGCGATAAGGGCAACAATCCCGCTGACACTACCGATGCTAACACCCAGGCTCCCGAGGAGCAGACCACCGAGGCTACCGAGGATACTTCCGCTGAAGAAACCACTGCAGAAGAAACCACCGCTGAGGAAACTACTGATAACACCAGCGCACCCGTTGAGGGCGCAATCAACATTGGCACCGCTGAGGAGCTGATTGCATGGGCAAACACCATTATCGAGGATGGCACCGATTACTTTGAAGTAACGGTTAACTTCACCGCTGATATTGACCTTGCAGGCTATAACTGGATCCCGATTGACGGCGCATATCTGGATTGCGTAACCTTCGAGGGTAACGGTCACACCATCAAGAACATGACCATTGCAGGTACCGATGATGCGATTACTTCTATCGCGCAACCCGATTACGCTTTCGGTTTTGGCTTTATCCAGAACGCAGAATATGACCTGACCTTCCAGAACCTCAACTTTGATAATGTCAACATCACCGCTTGGGAGCGTCACGTTGGCGTATTGGTTGGCCACATTTACGGCGCTGCATGGGTATACTTTGACAACGTACACGTAACCAACCTCAACGTTGACGGTTGGATGGAGTATAACAACACCAACGTCGAAGAGGGCGGCCACGCGATCGCATTCCGTGTTGCAGGCTTTGTAGGCGGTAACTTCGGCGGCAACGTTGAGTTCAACAATTGCTCTGTCAAGGAAGCTAAGATGAGCGGCTTCCACAACCTTGCAGCATTCATTGGCTACGATGCAAGCGGCAATATCACTTCTGACAACTTCACCAACTGCCATGCAGAGAACATTGAGATGACCTTCTCTTACTGCATCGCTGATGCATACACGGTTGATATGCCCAAGAAGTACGTCAGCGTATTCTACAACGCAAACGACTGGGTTGACAACATTGACGATTTCAACGAGACCGGTAACACCTTCAAGGGTATTTACTTCATCGACTACACCGATCCCGATAGCGTTTACGAGCCCAACAACTTCCGTAGCTGGACCTACGAAGAGGCTTATCCCGACTAAGATCGCATAAAAAATCCCGCAAGCCGTACGGCTTGCGGGATTGTTTTTTTAATGTACGAATTCCTGATAGATTGCGCGGATGGCGTCGATGTATTCGTCGTCCGCAATGCCCACGATGATGTTGAGCTCGGAGGAGCCCTGATCGATCATGCGGATGTTGATGCCCTTGGATGCCAGCGCGTCAAATACGCGTGCTGCAGTACCCTTTGCCTTGACCATACCGCGACCAACCACTGCAACCAGCGCAAGACCGTCCTCAATGGTCACGCTGTCGGGGGATACCGTGCGGCAGATGGCTTGCAGAATTCTTTCACGCTTGCCCTCCAGCACGGAGGTTGCGGTAACGACAGACATCGTATCAATGCCCGAAGGCAGATGCTCAAAGGAAATGCCGTTCTCTTCAAGAATTTCAAGCACCTTGCGGCCAAAGCCGACCTCGGCGTTCATCATATCCTTTTCGATGTTGATAACCGAAAATTCCTTTTTGCCCGCAATACCGGTAATCACGCGCTCGGTGTCGTAATTGGTGGTGGAGGACACGATCATGGTGCCCTTGTCCTCGGGACGGTTGGTGTTACGGATATTGATGGGAATACCTGCGGAACGAACGGGGAATACCGCATCCTCGTGCAGTACGGTCGCGCCCATGTAGGAAAGCTCGCGCAGCTCGCGGTAGGTAATGGTTTCAATGGTGCAGGGATCCTTGACAATGCGGGGATCAGTCATCAAAAAGCCGGAAACGTCGGTCCAGTTTTCGTAAAGAGAAGCACCTGCTGCGCGTGCTACGATCGAGCCGGTAATATCCGAGCCGCCGCGCGAGAAGGTCTTGACGGTGCCGTTAGCAGAGCAGCCGTAAAAGCCGGGGATAACGGCGTGACGGAACTGCGCCAGCTCAGCGGACAGCACGCGGTCGGTCTTTTCCTGGTCAAACGAGCCGTTTTCCTTAAAGAAAATGACGTTCTCGGCATCGATAAAGGGGAAACCGAGGTACTTTGCAAGGATCAAGCCCGAGAGGTACTCGCCGCGGCTTGCCACGAAATCTCTGCCGGGGCGGTGCAGCATGGCGTTCTTGATGTATTCGTATTCGCCCGAAAGATCAAAATCCAAGCCAAGCTCACGGATAATGCTGTCGTAGCGTTCGGTAATATTCTTATAGTAATCGTCTACCTCCTGCATGCTCTTTTTCTCTCTGATCATCTGGTAGCAGGTATACAGCATATCCGTAACCTTGATATCATCGGAAAAACGCTTGCCGGGAGCGGAGGGGACGACGTATCTGCGTGCAGGGTCTGCCTTGACAATGGCAGCAACCTTTCTGAAGTGCTCGGCATCAGCCAGAGAAGAGCCGCCGAATTTCACAACCTTGATAGACATGGAAATCACTCCTGTAATTAAAAATAGGTGACAGACACAAAAAGTGTCTCATACTATTATATGTGTAAACCCTCTCTCTGTCAAGAGCTTGGGGCAAGGTTTTTGTCGCAGCGTGAGGTTTTTATGCCAAAAACCCCTTACTTGAATGTAAATTTTCGTGCAAGCCTTGATTTATCGGGCAAAATCATGTAAAATAAAAGAAAGAAACGAGATTTACCAAAGGAGAGATACGTATATGAAATACAGCTTTACCCCTGCCGATATTTTGTTGCCCGATTTTACTGAGCACGAGGCGTATTTGTGGGCGGTGGTCGCCTGCGACCAGTTTACCAGCGAGCCCGAATACTGGGAGGCAGTGGAGCGCAAGGTAGGGAACAGCCCCTCCGCGCTGCGCCTGATCTTGCCTGAGGTATATCTGGAAGAGCAAGCAGAGCGAATTCCCGAGATCAACGCGGCAATGGACGAGTATTTGGTCAACGTGCTCAAGGAACACAAGGATTGCATGATCTACGTGCGCCGCTATCAGTCGGACACCACCATCAGACAGGGCTTGATCGGCTTGATCGATTTGGAGGAATACGATTATCATAAGGGCGCGCAAACGCTGATCCGCGCCACCGAGGGCACGGTGCTGGAGCGCATTCCGCCCCGCGTACAGGTACGCAGAAACGCAAGCCTTGAGCTGCCGCACGTCATGCTGCTCATCGATGACCCTGCGCATACCGTGATGCCCTTGGCGCACAGCCTTTGCGAGCAGCAGCCTGCGTACGCCTTCCGCTTGATGATCGGCGGCGGTGAGATCTGCGGCTTCCGTATTCCGGGCAAGAGAACAGAGGCAATTAGCGCAGCGCTTGAAGCACTGGTGACCGAGGAGCAGATGCAGGCACGCTACGGCGAGCAGGGTCTTGCGCCCTTGCTGTTCGCGGTGGGTGACGGCAACCATTCGCTTGCCACCGCCAAGGCTTGCTACGAGGAGCTCAAGGAGAAACTGGGAGATGCGGCACTGGAGCACCCTGCGCGCTACGCGCTTTGCGAGGTGGTCAATCTGCACGATGAGTCGCTGCACTTTGAGCCGATCTATCGCGTTATGTTCGGGGTGGATCCCGAGGACGTGCTTGCACAGTTTGGTGCGTTTTGTGCCTCTCTTTCGGGCAGCGCACAGGCGCAGAGCGTGCTGTGCGTGAGCGGTGAGCGCGAGTGGAAGATTGAGATCCCCACGCCCGACAAGCAGCTGACCGTTGGCACGGTGCAGGATTTTGCGGACGCTTACTTAGCAGCGCATCCCGAGGTGCGCATTGACTATATCCACGGGGAAAAGGCGTTGCGCACGCTGAGCGCAGCCGAGGATGCGATTGGATTTTTGTTTGACGGCATGCACAAGAGCGAGCTGTTCAAGACCGTGATTTTCGACGGCGCATTGCCCAGAAAGACCTTCTCGATGGGACACGCCAAGGACAAGAGATATTACCTTGAGGCACGTAAGATCAAGTAAGTAAGGAGAAACTATGAAGCTTTTACATTGCGCGGATATTCATTTGGATTCGGTCATGGAATCCAATCTGTCGCCCGAGCAAGCCAAGGAGCGCAAAAGGGAGCTGCTGCTTGGGTTTGCGGACATGGTGCGCTACGGTGCGGAGCACGATGCGCGCGCTGTGCTGATTGCGGGAGATTTGTTTGACGGCGCATCCTGTGCCAAGCGCACAAGAGCCTACGTGCTGGATCTTGTGCGGCAGTATCCGCATATTGATTTTTACTATCTTTCGGGTAACCACGACGAGGGCGAGGTAGGCTTTACCGATACCAAGACCCCGCTGCCCGAAAATCTGCACACCTTTTCGGGGGAGTGGCAGGAATACAGAATTGACAACGTCAGCATTTTCGGCTGCATCGATCCTGCCTGCAAAGAGACCTACGCGTCTCTCTCTCCCGATCCCACGCGTACCAATATTGCCATGCTGCACGGGCAGGTATATGAATCGGATACCCGTTTTGACGCGGGCATCAACCTGCGCGCGCTGTGCGATAAGGGGCTGGACTATCTGGCGCTGGGACACATTCATACCTATCGCTTGGAAGCTCTGGATGCGCGCGGCGTTTGGTGCTACGCGGGCTGTCCCGAGGGCAGAGGCTTTGACGAATGCGGCAACAAGGGCTTTGTGATGCTGGACGTGGACGAGGAGGGTAAGATCTCTACGCAGTTCGTGTCCCTGGCACGCAGAAAATGCCACGTGTTCTCTGTGGACGTGTCGGAATGCTATAGCCTTTTGGGGCTGGAGCAAACCGTGGTCGCTGCCTGTGCAACCGCATCCGCGCAGGATATGGTCAAGGTCGAGCTTGTGGGCAGCGTTGCCCCCGATACCTGTCATGATGCCAAGTACGCCGCAAGCGTGCTTGCAGGTCGCTTTTATTTTGCCAAGGTGTACGATAAGACCAAGCTGAGCATTCGTGCCGAGGATTATCAGAACGATATCTCGCTCAAGGGCGAGTTTGTGCGCCTGGTGCTGGCATCCAATCTTGCCGAGGACGTGAAGATGCAGGTTATTGAAAAGGGCATCCGCGCACTTGGCGGCGAGGAGGTGGACGCAGAATGAAGCTGATCCGACTCTATATCGCAGGCTTTGGTAACCTGCAGGATTTTACTTATGAATTTACCGACGGCATTAACGTCATCTCTGCGCCGAACGGCTGGGGCAAGAGTACCTTTGCAGCCTTTTTGCGCAGCATGTTTTACGGACTTGGCGACAGCCGCGCGCGCAGCGTTGCCGAGAATATGCGTAAGCGTTACGCACCTTGGACGGGCGGCAGCTTTGGCGGCAACCTTGAGTTTGAGGCAGACGGCAAGCGCTTTCGCATAGAGCGCTTTTTCGGTGCAAAGGAGAGCGAGGATAGCTTTGCCTTGTTTGACTTGGATACCGGAAAGCCCAGCGAGGCGTATTCCGAAAATATCGGCGAGGAGCTGTTCGGCATCGATGCGGACGGCTTTAGCCGCACCGTGTTCATGGATGCCTCGGCGCATATCCACGGCAAGGTGGATAAGAACGCCAACAACAGCATCAATACCAAGCTCAACGATCTTTTACAGGCAGAAAACGACCTTGGCAACTATGAAGAGGCGATGGATGCACTTCTGCGCCGCAAGCGTCAGTATAAGACCACGGGCGAGCGCGGCGAGATCTATGCGGGTGAGCGCAGAGCCTTGGAGCTGCAAAGACAGATTGAGGTCTGCAAAGAGCAAAAGGCACAGGCGCAGGAGCTGGACGCGCAGATCGCGCAGCTGACTCCCGTGGTGGCAAAGAGCGAGCAGGAGATGCAGCAGCTGCACCGCGAGCTGACAGAGGCGGTGGGGCAAAGAGAGCGTCGCGCGGTGCTGGAGACCTATAGCAGAATGCGCAGCGAGATCTCTGCTGCCAAGCGCGAGGCAGATGCCATCGGCGCGCAGTTTGTGGGTGAAGTGCCTGCGCAGGCAGAGGTGGAAAAGATACAAATGGCGGCAGGGCAGCTTGGCACGCTTTCGGGCAGAGCCCAGCAGCTGCACGCCGATAATACGGTCGAGGAGGCTATTGCGCAGATTTATCCCAAGCTGGGAGGCTGCGTCACGCCGCTTGCAGAGATCGATCAGGCATTGCGCGCATGCGACGAGCTGCGCGATATTGAGGGCGAGATCCGTGCGCACGCCGCGCTTGCCGCCTCCTTAGAGGATCAGGCACAGGCGATTGGCGATCCCGTACCGCCCAAAACGGGCAAGCAGGGCAGGAAAGCAAAGGCGGGCAAGGTGTTTGGCGTGGTGCTGGCAAGCCTTTCGGCAGCCATGCTGATCACGGCAGCCGTCATGCTGATTGTGAGCAAGGTGCTTTTGGGCATTGTCAGCGGCATTGGCGGACTTGCGCTGTTGGGGCTTGCGGTGTACGTGCTGCTTGGCGCGGTATCTGCCGCGCAGCTGTCGGGCAGAGCCAAGCGCGCAGCCGATGCAGCCTTTAAGATCGAAACCAAAAAGCGACTCTTGGAGGAGCGTGAGCGCGAGCTGGGACTTGCGCAGGAATATAAAGAAAAGTATGCCGATAAGGCAGCCGTGCCGGTCGCTCTTGCGAATAAGCATGCGCTCAACGTGGACGGCGGCTATATCTCGGCGCTCAGCGCGTTGCGCAGCGCAACCGAGCATTATCTGCGCCTTTGCGAGCAGCAAAAGGCAAAGCAGGACCTGTATGCGGGCATCGTTGCCGAGGCAGATGCGCTGTGGGATCGCATTTCCGCATTCCTCTCGCGCTGGAACAGACCCTTTGACCGCGAGAATTGCACGCTGGTCTTGTCCGAGCTTCGAGGCGTGCTGGGAGATCTGCAAAGACGCAAAGCCGAGATCGAGCAAAAGGAGAACGCCGCGCGTGCGTATGCGCTTGAGAAAAACGTGCGCAGCCTTGCCGAGCAGGGCACGGGCGAGCAAGTGCAGCTGCGTGATCCGGCAGTCATTTCCGAGCAGTGGGAGCAGAGCAGGGAGCTGCATAAGCAGCAAAGCGCAAGCCTTGCTGCCTTGGTACAGCGCGCGGAGGCATTGTACGAATCTGCCGATGCGTACGGTGCTCTGGTTGCAGAAAAGCAAGCGCTGGAAGACAAGCTGCAGGTGCAGAATGCCAACTATACCGCCATTGCGTATGCAGAAAAGTATCTTGCACAGGCGCGCGAGAATCTTTCTACCAGATATCTTGGCAAAATGCAGGACGCCTTCCTTGACCGCATGCAGCAGATGAGCGGTGAGCAGCTCAAGTTTACCATGGATACCGATTTCGGCATCACGCTCATGGCAAAGGGCAAGAGCCGCAGCATCGAATATCTGAGCAGCGGCTGGCGAGATATGGTAGGCTTTTGCCTGCGCCTTTGCCTGGCGGACGGCTTGTTTGAGCAGCAAAAGCCTTGTCTTGTGCTGGATGATCCCTTCGTTTATCTTGACACCGAGCGCGCCGAGGCCGCGCGCCGCCTTTTGGACGAGCTTGCACGCGAGTACCAGATTCTGTATTTGACGTGCAAGACCGATGATGCCGAACAGGCGCATTAAAGCAGGAAAAAATTATGGCTGATATTATCATTGTTGGAGCAGGCGTTGCAGGGCTGGCTGCGGGAATACACGCGCAGCTGGCAGGGCATCATGCCACCGTGTACGAACGTCACTTTTGCGCAGGCGGAAACCTGACGGGTTGGGATCGCAAGGGTTATCATATCGATAACTGCATCCATTGGCTGACAGGCACCAATCCCGTCACCGATTTGTATCGGATGTGGGAAACGCTGGGCGCTTTGGGCGAGGGCATTGAGGTGCACCAGCCCGAAAGCTTATATACCTTTGAGAGCCTGGATGGCGTGCAGCTCTCGCTGCACAAGAGCGTGGAGGGGCTGCAAGCAGAGATGCTGCGCATCTCGCCCGAGGATGAAAAGCAGATCAAGAGCTTTATCAAAGCCGTGCGGTCTTTGCAAAGGATCAACGATATGGGCGGCAGGGATTGCGAAAGGAAAAGCAACGCATGGGAAAAGCTGACCGCCACGCCCGCTCTGCTCAAGTATTATAAGTACAGCATCAAGGATCTGGCTGCACGCTTCAAAAGTCCGGTTTTGGGTGAATTTTTCACGTCGTTTATGCCCGGATATTTCAGCGCGCTTGCGCTGATCATGGTGTTTGCCACCTTTACAGGCAAGAACGGCGGCATTCCGCGCGGCGCATCCTGCGCAATGGCAGACCGTATGGTCGAGCGGTTTTTGTCGCTGGGCGGCGATCTGCAGCTCAAAAAAGGCGTTGCCAAGATCCACGTGCAGGACGGTAAGGCGGACTCTGCCACCTTGGATGACGGCACGGTCGTAACGGCTGATCACTTTGTCATCACGGCAGACCCCGACGTGGCGTTCGGCACGCTGCTGGATCGCTCCTATATGCCGGAGTGGCTTGCAAAGCAGTACGCGGACAGTAAGATGATCCGCTTCTCGGCAACCCATTGCGCGTTTGCCTATGACTGCGCGCAGCCTCCGTTCAAGGGGGATATGGTGTACGAGATCCCCGCAGAGTATAAGGAATTGCTTTGCGGCGAGTATCTGATGCTGCGCGAGTTCTCGCATGAGCCGTCCTTTGCCCCCGAGGGCAAGAGCCTGCTGCAGACCATGATCTATTGCGTGGAGGACGACGCCAAAATGCTTGTCGCGCTTCATGCGGATAAAGAGGCGTATGCGCAAAGAAAGCAGCAAATGGTGCGTGCTGTGGAGCAGATCATTTGTGACCGCGTGCCCGTGTTGCAGGGCAAGATCACCTGCATCGATGCATGGACCCCTGCAAGCTATCATCGCTTTGTCGGTTCGCAGGTCGGCTCGTTTATGAGCTTCATCATGCCCGCAGGTGCAGCACCCGTGCAAATGTCGGGCGCGATCAAGGGCTTGCGCAACGTGTATCTCGCAACGCAATGGCAAATGGCACCCGGCGGCTTGCCCATCGCCGCACAAGCGGGGATTGATGCTATCAAGCTGATCCAAAAGAATGAAAAATAAAAGCAGCCCAATTCCTGCTAACGGGAATTGGGCTGAAGCTTTTTGTCGCTTTCCCTGTGGACACCACAATCTCGGTGTCGCAGGCGGTAAGCAGGGGCAGAAAAAAGCATCAAAAAGATCAGGATTTTTTCATAAGAGCCCCCGAAGACGTATATAATAGGAGTATAACGTTCTTTACTTGCGTGCCAAGAAAATGCAGTGCGCACACTGTAGGATGCGAAAGAAAAGGGAAGATAAAAAAGAATTTCAACTTTTTTCAAAAAAGGGGTTGACAAATCCACATTTGAGTGGTATAATGTACAGGTCCTTTAAAGAGGCCATGCTTGAACGCCGGTGTGGCGGAATAGGCAGACGCCCGGGACTTAAAATCCCGTGATACGAGAGTATCGTACCGGTTCGACCCCGGTCACCGGCACCAAGCGGGAA
>JAZRDG010000049.1:0-17847 GCA_045660125.1 Eubacteriales bacterium
AGCCCAAGGCTTTTCAACCGAGGTGGGCTTGATGTCGGAAAGGGAAACCGGCTCCATCATCTGACCCATGGTACCGTCGGCAAGGATCATGGAGGTCATGCGGTATTTGTCGGCAAGGTCAAAGCCCTTGACGGTCAGCTCAGCCATTTCCTGCACGGAAGAGGGAGCGAGCACGATCAGGTGGAAGTCACCGTGACCGCAGGAACGGGTTGCCTGGAAGTAGTCGGACTGAGAGGGCTGAATGCCGCCAAGTCCGGGGCCACCGCGCTGAACGTTGACGATCAGCGCAGGCAGGTCTGCACCTGCAAGGTAGGAAATGCCCTCGCTCTTGAGCGAAATTCCGGGCGAGGACGAGGAGGTCATGACTCTCTTGCCTGCAGCGGATACGCCGTATACCATATTGATCGCCGCGATCTCACTCTCTGCCTGCAAGAAGCAGCCGCCGATCTTGGGCATCTTTTTTGCCATGTAAGCGGCAATCTCGGTCTGGGGGGTGATGGGGTAGCCGAAATAATGACGGCAGCCTGCCATAATGGCAGCCTCGGCAATGGCTTCATTGCCTTTCATAAGTACCTTATCGGACATGATAGCTCCTCCTTATCTTTCTACCGTGATCACGCAATCGGGGCAGATCAGGGCGCAATTGGCGCAGCCCACGCAAGCGGACTGGTCAGTGATCTCGGCAGGGCAATGGCCCTTGGAGTTGATTTTGTCTTTGGCGATGTGCAAAAGCTTTTTGGGACAGTTTGCAACGCAAAGTCCGCAGCCCTTGCAGCGTTCGGCTTCAATGGTTAATTTAGCCATGTGGGGGTCCTCCGTATGTAGAATCAATAGTATTTTTTCTGTAGGGTAATGGGGAATGGATGGGGTACGCGATCTTGCAGCACGGGCGCAAGATTTTGGGTAAACGCGGTCATGACCAAGGGGAGCCCGGCAAGCTCGCAAAGCTTTTGTACGTAGACTTCCGACTCAAGCACGGTCTGCGCGTCGGTAAATTCACCCAGGTGCGAGTTGTTGGCAATGGCACTCACGGGCAGCTTGCAAGCCTGCTCGATCTCGCGCAAAACTTCAAGTGCGTCCTCGGGTGTGGGGGTCAGTGCGCGGTAGGCGTTTGCCACGAAGATCATTTCGTAGTCGTTTTCCTCTTTGATCATGGGCACGTATCTGCCCAGCGCCACCGCACCGCGGTCGTCGCCGCCCACGTCCAGCACCGCAAAGCGGTCACGGTTCTCAAAAATGCCGTAAAACGAGGCGGGCATGGCGGGTGCGTCTAAGTTTGTGTTTGCGTAAGGGGAGGAGAGCGTTTCCACACCGAGCGCTTGCAGCTCGGCTTCGCTGTCCTTGGAGCGGAAATAGGGGTTGACGATATCCATATCTGCCAGCACCACGCGCTTACCCTGCCTGTGCAAATGCGCGGCGTAATTGACGGCAAGATTGGTTTTTCCGCTGCCGTAGTGTCCCACGAAAAGCGTAATGCGTTTGTTTTGCATCACAGCTTGTTACGAATGATCTTACCGCTGGTGGTTTTGGGCAGGCTTTCGCAGAAGACCACGATTCTGGGATATTTATAGGGTGCGGTACGCGACTTGACGTACTGCTGAATTTCTTTTTTGAGCTCCTCGGAGGGCTGCTTGCCGCCCGTGAGCACAATGCTTGCCTTGACAACCTGACCGGGGATCTCGTCAGGAGAAGCGCTGACGCCGCATTCCAGTACGTAGGGCAGCTCCATGATGACGCTCTCGATCTCGAACGGGCCGATACGGTAACCGGACGACTTGATCACGTCGTCTACGCGACCGACGTACCAGTAGTAGCCGTCCTCGTCGCGCCACGCCACGTCACCGGTGTGGTAGTAGCCGTCATGCCAAACCTCTGCGGTCTTTTCGGGGGCGTTGTAGTAGCCCTGGAACAAGCCGTTGGGATGCTCGATATCGGTGCGGATGACGATCTCACCGCTTTCACCAACGCCCACGGGATTGCCGTCGGGGTCAACGATGCTGACGTCGTAAAGCGGCACGGGCTTACCCATAGAGCCGATCTTGGGCGTCATGCCCGCAAGGTTACCGATCACAAGCGTGGTCTCGGACTGACCAAAGCCCTCCATGAGCTCCAGACCCGTCAGCTGCTTGAAGCGGTGATATACCTCGGGGTTGAGTGCCTCGCCCGCAATTGCCGCGTGCTTGACAGAGGAGAGATCGTACTTGGTCAGATCCTGCTTGATCATCATGCGGTACATGGTGGGGGGAGCACAGAAGGTGGTGATATGATGCTTTGCAAACATGGGCAGAATGACCGATGCGTCAAAGCGGTCGAAGTCGTAAACAAAGGTTGCGCCCTCGCACAGCCATTGACCGTACATCTTACCCCACATTGCCTTTGCCCAACCGGTATCCGAAATGGTCAGGTGCAGACCCTCGGGGTCTACGCAATGCCAGTATTTCGCGGTATGGAAGTGACCCAGCGCGTACTTGTAGCTGTGCGCTGCGATCTTGGGGTAGCCGGTGGTGCCGGAGGTGAAGAACATCAGCATCAGATCATCGCCGCCGGGCGAGTTTTCGTCGCGCTCCCATTTGCCGCTGAACAGCGAGTATTCTGCGTCAAAGTCGCGCCAGCCCTCTCTCTTGCCGCCGATCAGAATCTTGGCGGTCAGCGTGGGGCAGCCCTGCTCGGCAAGCTCAACCTGACGGGCAACGTCACCGTCTGCGGTGCAGATGATAGCGCTGATGCCTGCCGCACCAAAGCGGTAGGAAAGGTCGTGCTCCTGCAGCTGATTGGAGGCGGGAATGGCTACTGCGCCGATCTTGTGCAGTGCCAGCATCGAGAACCAGAACTGATAGTGACGCTTACAGATCAGCATCACGCGGTCGCCTCTCTTGATGCCAAGCGACTTGAAGTAGTTGGCACACTGGGAGGAGGCGCGCTTGATATCGCCAAAGCTGAAGCGGCGCTCTGTCATGTCGCCTGCGATGTGCAGCATGGCAAGCTTATCGGGCTTTTCGCGGCCCAGCGTGTCTATGATATCGTATGCAAAGTTAAAGTGATCGGTATTCTTAAAGGACAGCGATTCCAGCACACCCTGCGTGCTTTCCTTGACGTCCACGAAGTTCTGCCATACGCGCTTCTGATCGTCGCGCACCGCAATCGTGGGTGCTGCGCCCGTCTCAACCGCCTTGATCTGCTCGGCAGCATCGGGGTCAAGCACGATGGCGTAGAAGGTACAGTCCTTGCCGCCCACGGCAACCATACCGTGCGGAATGGACGAGTCGTAATAAATGGTGTCGCCCGCGCTCAGAATCTCCACGTGCTCACCGATCTGCACCTTGAGTCGTCCGTCAATGACGATATCGCACTCCTGACCCTGGTGGCTGGTGACCGCGATGGGTGCGTTCTCAGCCTCTGCGCTGTAGGTGGCGCGTACGAACAGGGGCTCTGCAATTCTGCTCTTGAAGGTGTACGCCATGTTGTAGTAGTTCATGCCGTGCGCCTGCTCGATCTTCTGACCCGCACCGCGGCGTGTCAGGGTATAGGTCTGCAGTCTGGGGGCAGAACCCTCAATGATCTCGGTCACGTCCACGCGCAAGGCTTGTGCGCAGCGGTAGATAAAGGGGAAGTTGAGGTGGGGTTTGGCTGCCTCGCAATCCAGATATTCCTCGGTGCTTACACCTGCAGCGTTTGCCATGTAGGCAACGCTCAGACCCTCGATCTCACGCAGCTCGCGGATACGCGCCGCCATTTCGACGATCTTTTGTTCAAGTCCCGTTAAATTGCTCATGGTAGTTGTCTCTCCTTTTTTGGTTGGGTACGTTCGGAAAAAAGCGTGCCCGTCTCAAGCTGACTTGAGACGGGCATGGTTACAAATGTCCGCGGTACCACTCAAATTGCGCAAAAGCGCCACTTTACGGATGATTCGCAGTGTGATCATCCACGCCTTAACGCGGCTGCACGGAGGGGTCTACTTGCTGTGTCGGAAGCAAATCCGACGTGCGCTTTCTGCCCTCGGCTCAGAAACCAGATCGCACGGTTTTCACTGTCGGCTCGCACCGTCCGCCAACTCTCTGCAAATGAAAGTTCCTTGCGAATTTTTCGTCATCGCCTTTTAAGAAATTACCTATTATTATATCATAATAGGGGTTTTGTGTCAAGGGGTTCTTGCAAGTTTCGTTTGTGAAACTTGCAAAAATCTCCCGTAAAAATCAAAGCTTATTTCGTATAATTTTACCGCTGATGGTCTTAGGCAATTCGTCCTTGAATACCACGATTCTGGGGTATTTGTAGGGGGCTGTACGCGTCTTGACGTAGTCCTGAATTTCCTTCTTGAGCTCTTCCGAGGCAACGGTGCCCTTGGTCAGTACAACGCTTGCCTTGACCACCTGACCGCGGATCTCGTCGGGTGCTGCGCTGACGCCGCATTCCAGCACGTAGGGCAGCTCCATGATCACGCTTTCGATCTCGAACGGACCGATGCGGTAGCCCGAGGACTTGATCACGTCGTCTACGCGACCGACGTACCAGTAATAGCCGTCCTCATCGCGCCACGCCACGTCGCCCGTGTGGTAGTAGCCGTCGTGCCATACCTCCTCGGTCTTTTCGGGGGCTTGATAGTAGCCGTTGAACAGACCGCAGGGAACAGCCTGGGAGGTGCGGATACAGATCTCGCCGTTCTCACCCGTGCCAACCTCGTTTCCGTCTGCGTCAAGCAGCAGAATGTCGTAAAGCGGTACGGGCTTGCCCATCGAACCCAGCTTGTGCGGGTCGCCGCGGAAGTTGCAGATCGCAAGCGTGGTCTCGGTCTGACCAAAGCCCTCCATGAGCTTAAGACCCGTAATGCGCTCGAACTGGCGGAATACCTCGGGGTTGAGTGCCTCGCCCGCAATGGTCGCGTTCTCAATGCTGGACAGATCGTACTTGGTCAAGTCCTGCTTGATCATCATGCGGTACATGGTGGGAGGAGCACAGAAGGTGGTGATGTTGTATTTTGCAAACATGGGAAGCAGGTCGGCAGCGTCAAAGCGGTCAAAGTCGTATACGAATACGGCAGCCTCGCACAGCCACTGACCGTACAGCTTGCCCCAAAGGCTCTTGCCCCAGCCCGTTTCGGAAATGGTGAAATGCAAGCCGTCGGGGTTCACGCCGTGCCAGTATTTTGCGGTAATGTAGTGACCCAGGGGGTACTTGAAGTTGTGCTCGGCGATCTTGGGATAGCCCGTCGTGCCCGAGGTAAAGAACATCAGCATGGGATCGCTGCCCGGGGGCGCGTCGGCGGTACGGGGGTACTTGCCCGTGTACAGCGCGTATTCGTTGTCAAAGTCGTGCCAGCCCTCGCGCTTGCCGCCAACCATGATCTTGGTGGTCAGCGTGGGGGATTCGGCAGCTGCCAGATCGACCTGATGCGAAACGTCGCCGTCCGCGGTGCAGATGATGGCGCTGACGCCTGCAGCTTGGAAGCGGTAAGTGAAATCGTGCTCCTGCAGCTGATTGGTGGCGGGAATGGCTACCGCGCCCAGCTTGTGCAAGCCGAGAATGGCGAACCAGAACTGATAGTGACGCTTGAGCACCAGCATGACGCGGTCGCCTCGCTTGATGCCAAGGGATTTGAAGTAGTTGGCGCACTGAGAGGAGGCACGCTTGACGTCCTTGAAGGTAAAGCGGCGCTCGTTCTTGTATTTGTCAAGATGCAGGAATGCCAGCTTGTCGGGGTGCTCGTCTGCAATCGCGTCCACAATGTCAAAGGCAAAGTTAAAGCTTTCCTCGCCCTCAAAGGTGATCTTGGCGGGCGTGCCGTTGGCGTTCTCGACCACGTGAATGAACTTTTCGCAAAGCAGCTTGCCAAGCTTTGTGCCGGGGCGCAGCGTCTGAGCCACGGTGGTCTCGTCAAGACGCTCACCGGGCAGAACGACCGCGCAGAAGGTACAGGGCTTGCCGCCTACTGCGATCATACCGTGGGGGGTGGAGGAGTTATAGTAAATGCAGTCGCCCTCGTGCAGAATTTCGATGTGATCGCCAACCTGCACCTTGAGCGCGCCCTCGATGATGTAGTCAAATTCCTGACCCGAGTGGCTGGAGAGATGAATGGGCTTGTTCTGCAGCTCCTCGGAGTATTCGTACTTTACCCAGTTGGGCTCTGCGATCTTTTGTGCGAACAGGGGAGCGAGGTTACGGATCTCAATGCCGTCGTCCTCAACCGTGATCTGACCCTCGCCGCGGCGTGTAACGGTATAAGATGAAAGGTGCGCACTGCGACCCTCCATCAGCTCGGTCAGCTCAATGCCAAAGCACTTGGAGCACTTATGTAAAAACGTAAAAGGAAAATCCTCCGAGCCCGACTCATAAGCCAGATATTGCGCATGCGTGACCTCGGTCATGCTTGCCATTTTCTCGGTCGAATAGCCCATGATCTCGCGCATGCCGCGGATACGGCTGGCGATGTCCAGCAGGGTCGTGTTCACTTGCTTTTGTTCCATTGTCTATTTTCTCCTTTCGGACAAAAAATACAGTCCGCCTCAAAATCACTTTGAGGCGGACATAAAAATGTTCGCGGTACCACTCAAATTACACCGTAAGGTGTCACTCAGCGGGGCACTTGACCCCCGTACGCACTAACGCGGCGTCGTGTCGTGCCGTCCTACGTATCGAACGACCGGCTCGAAAGTGATGGGGAGCATGGAAACTGTCGCTGCGGCTCTCACCAAACGCCGCTTCTCTGTGCCGACCGACTTCCGTCCCGTCTTTGTCATAGCCTTTGAAAATTTGGCATCATTATATCAAATGCACACTCCCTTGTCAAGCCCTTTTGACAAAAAAATGTCAAAACCCCTCAATAAAAAGCAAAATCCGCTCGTCCCCGAGCGGATTTTTACCTTCACGTGTCGCAAGCGACACATATCACTTGCGCGCAGCGCATTTATTCAAGACCCATCTGACCCATCAGCTTTTTGTTGAATTCCTCAACCGTGTTGTAGCCCATGCGCTTCTGGCGATTGTTCATAGCCGCGATCTCCAGGATAATGGCAAGGTTTCTACCGGGCTTGACCGGAATGGTGGTGCAGGGAACCTTGATGCCCAGAATATCAACCTTTTGCTCGTCCAGACCCAGGCGGTCGTACATCTTGCCCTGTACCCAAGGCTCAAGGTTGATAACGAGGTCGATCTTCTCGGTCTCCTTGACCGCACCCATACCGAACAGGCGGCGGATATCCACAATACCGATGCCGCGCAGCTCCACGTAGTGGCGAATGATCTCGGGAGCCGTACCAACCAGCGTTTTAGCGGATACGCGCTTGATCTCCACCGCGTCGTCCGCGATCAGTCTGTGACCTCTCTTGACAAGCTCAATAGCGGTCTCACTCTTACCGACGCCACTGTCACCCAGCAGCAAAATACCCTCGCCGTAAACCTCGACCAGAACGCCGTGGCGCGTAATACGGGGCGCCAAGTGCTGGTTGAGCGAGGCGATCAGCGCAGCCATGATCGGGCTGGTCTGCTCCTGCGTACGCAGCACGGGAACGCCCGAGGTCTTTGCCTGATGCAGCATTTCGGGGAATGCCTCGTTGCCGGAGGTGATCAGCACGGCTACGGGCAGCGCCTTGATAAAATCGACCAAGGTGCGCTCGCGTACCTCTGCGGGCAGCTCTTTTAAGTATTTGTGCTCGGCGTTGCCGATGATCTGTATTCTGTCACGGTCAAAAATACCGTAAAAGCCTGCAAGTGCAAGACCGGGGCGCGAGACCTCGGGGGTGCGCACAAGCACGGTTTCGTAATCCTCGGGCACGTACAGCTGTTCAAATGAAAATTCCTTTTCCAGTTGCGAAAGGGGAATGGTATAAATTTCTTCCATATCGTCGCTCCTTTGCGTTGTTATCTCCTACATTATAGCACGGAAATGCGAATTTGAAAAGTCTTTTTTTGCATAAGCGTGCAAAAAAATGCGAGATATTCACAGCCATGTCATAATAGGGGTGTATAATTAACGTGAAATGATATGCCTATAAGGCTTTCGGAGGAATTATGAAGCAAAAAAACAAACTCTTGCGCACGCTTGCGTGTGCCATGGCGCTGCTGATGCTTGCGCTGGCGCTTTGCTCTTGCTCGGATGAGATCAAGCCCGTGGAGAGCAGCGAGCAGGAAATGCGCGTGGTGGGCAAGTGCGATGAATACGATATTTATTACGAGGAGCTGCGCTTTGTTACCAATACCTACAAGGCTCAGCTGGAGCAGAAATACGGCAAGGGTATCTGGGACGATGCGCGCACCGCTGAGAAATACCGCGGCGAGCTTGAGCAGCTTGTCATGGAAAATCTCAAGGCAAATTACGCCATTCTGACCGGATGCAAGAATTTGATGGTCAATACCAACGACAAGGAAATTGACGAGTACGTGCAGGAGCAGATCGAGCTGCTGGTCAATCAAAGCACGGCAGAGGGCGGCTTTGGCGGCGACTTTGACGCATACCTGCAGTGGCTTGCGGACAACGGCTTGACCGACCACTATCTGCGCTTCGTTTACCGTGCAAGCTATCTGGAGTCCGCTATGTACTACGCATTGGTGGACGGCGGCATTTTCGAGTACGGTGAGAAAAATTTCTCGGAGTATCTGGATTACGTGCTTGCAGGCGAGGAATACGCCAGAACCATTCACGTCTATATTCCCGTTGAGGATGAGAGCAAGAGGGATTCGTATTACGATACCGCCAAGGCGATCGCGGACGAGCTGGCTGAATGCACCGATGACGACGAGAGATATTCGCTGATGTGCCAGCACATCGGCTCTGCAGTAAACAAGGACCTGACCATTACCCAGGCAGGCTACTATTTTACGTACAACGAAATGGGCGAGGAGTATGAGAATGCTGCCTTTGCGCTTGACGAGTACGAGGTAAGCGGCGTTGTGGAATATAGCGGCGGTTATTACGTGATCATGCGTATGCCCATTGAGGAGCTGCACGTGCTGATGTACGGCGAGCAGCTGCTGCAGTATTACCAGTCCGCAAAGATGGGTGAGTACCAGGACGGCATTAAGGAAAACATGACGGTTGAGCTCAACGAGTATGGCAAGAGCTTGGATCTGACAAATTTGGATTGATAAAAAAGAGGTAAGGTATGGCAAAGCGACGCGTGCGCGTGGGCAAAAGAAGGAACGCATGGGTCAAGTGGGTGATCGCAATGGGTATTGCGCTCCTGCTTGGCGTGACCTTTGCTGTCAGCGTGGGCGTGGGCAATTGGCTTTTGCGCACTGCCGAGCGGTATCCCGCAGGCGAGCAGCAAGCCACCGCTCCCGAGGTGCCCGAGGCAGAGATCATACCCGTTTGGGTGCCCCCCATCAAGGCACACGCATACAAGATCGGTGACCGCTACAGCAGCTACGTGTACGCGGGCATTACGCAGCTTTGCGCACCCTTGCGTACCGCGGACGGCGCACTTGCCTTTGAGTCAGCCGTGTGCGAGCGCGCAGGCTGGGAGCAGGGCGGCAGCGTGGATCTTGTTACCAACGTGGACAATCTGCACCATAACAACCTGTACCTGAGCGCATATATCCCGATCGGCGGCTTTGCCGAGCAGGATGCCGCCTTGCGTGAGCTGACGCTGTCTTACGAGGCTGCGCTGATCTCTGAGGCTGCAGCGGCAGGCGTGGATGAGATCTTTCTTTGTAATCTTGCCCCCACGCAAGCCAATATCGTGGAGGTAACGCAGTATTTGCGCCGCGTCAAGGCGCTGGCAGGGGATTGCGCGATCGGCGTGCTGATCGATCCCGAGGTGCTGCTTGCTACCAGATACGACGCTTATACCGCAGCGCAGCTGCTTACGGTGTGTGACTTTTTGGTGCTGGATCTGCGCGGCTTGTCCTTGGACGTGACCGTGACCGAGCCAGAAACCGGGACGGGAATCGAAACCGAAACCGAGACCGAGCAGCAGAGCTTGACCGTGAAGTACGTCATGGAAAACATGCAGTATGACCTGACGCGCTACTCTCCGCGCCTTGCTTTGGACGGTGAGCAGATCGACGCGCTGGACTACGTGATTGCCAAAGGATACGGCAACTGGGTGATCATGGAAGGCAAGCAGTAAAAGAAAAATGTGAAAAGCATGATAGAAAACCCTTGCGATGCAAGGGTTTTCATGTTTTTTGCGCGCATGTCACCGTTTAACCGATAAATAACAATATCGCCAAAAGGGGCAAGAGCTCGGAGGCGCCGTGCCCATCCTTTTCGCTGCGCGAGAGCAGCAGAATGAGCGAGAGTAGCAATATGTCGTCCGAATGCAAGCCGCCAAAGCCCGAGAACAGAGAGGAGAGCAGTCCGCCCTCCTCTTTTTTTGCAGCACCGATCGCGCCCGTGGGTGCGGACTGCTGCTCCGCAGGGGCTTGCTCCTCGGGCAGCTCTTGCGCGATCGGCTGCTCTGTAAAGGCGGTACCGTGGTAGTTTTCGGGCACGAATACTTCTCCTTGAAATTGCTTGCGCGGTGGTTTTACGTACATATAGCCCTCCTTTACCGTATTTGCCGCATGACCTCACCCAAGCGGCATAGCGTGATCAGCTTGTCAATGGCGTCGCACCGCTGCGGGCTCATGTAGGGCTTGAGCGCCAGCAAAAGCGCGGTTTTTTCGTCCTTTTTGCCGCCCTTCGCGCCCATCATGGGGCCAAGAGCCCCCATCAGTGCGGGCAGCTTTGCCATCAGATCGGGCGGCAGCGCACCCAGCAGCGAGCCCCCTGCGGGCAGGGCTGCGCCCTCGTCGCCGTCGCCCACGGAGTCGTTTGCCGCTGCCTGTACCTCGGGGTCTTCCAAAAGGCGACTGAGCGTGTCCGTTCCGTCACTCATGCTGTCCGCCGTCCTTTTTGAGCCTTGATAGCTGCTCGCCGGCTCGCTTGAGATCCTCGTCGGTTGCCATGGAAAGCGCTGCGCGCAAAGCGGCAATGTTGGAGGTGTTGAACTGAATGAGCGCGGGATCAATGCCTGCCTCTGCGGTCAGCTTTTTGATCACCAATGCCAGTTGCTTATCGTTGAGTGCCAGCAATTTGTCTACTGCGTTTCTGTCAAGTGTCATCATGATGCTCCTTTCGCGTACCTGTATTCGTTTATATGGTATGATGTGAGCAAAAAAACTGTGAAAAAAGGTAGACAAGACGCAAAGGTTTGTGATATAATAAACTGATAGACTGTCACGATTTTATGGAAAGGGAAAAAACGGTATGATCAAATACGTTTTTATACTCAACCCAATTGCCGGTAAGGGCTCAAAGCAAGCAGGGCTTGACGCACGCATTGCGCAAGTCTGCCAGGACCGCGGCGTGGACTTTGAGATCCACCGCACGAGTGCGCGCGGTGAAGCCACCGATTTTGTGCGCGCGCTTTGCCAGCGTTACCCCGATACGCAGCTGTACTTTTACGCCTGCGGCGGTGACGGCACGCTCTCCGAGGTCGTCAACGGCGCGTACGGGTATGCAAATGCCGCAGTGGGTGTTATTCCCGTGGGCACGGGCAATGATTTCGTGCGTAATTTTGAAAACAAAGAGGCATTTTTGGATATAGAGGCGCAGCTGGATGGCAAGGTGCAGACCGTGGATCTGCTCCGCTATAACGATCAGCTTTGCGTCAACATGATCAACATCGGCTTTGATTGCGAGGTGGTCAAGCTGACCGCCAAGCTCAAGGAGAAAAAGCTGCTGTCGGCTGATATGGGCTACATAGCGGGCTTGGTGCTGACCCTGATCCGCAAGCCGGGCGTGACTGCTTGGATATCTGTGGACGGCGGCGAGGCACAGCACCGCAAAATGCTGCTGACCTCCGTGGCAAACGGCGAATGGTGCGGCGGCGGATTCCATTCCTCGCCCCTTGCTTTGCTGGGTGACGGCGTGCTGGATATGCTGATGATCAAAAACGTCACGCGCGTCCGTTTTGTTTCCTTGGTCAAGGCGTATAAGAGCGGCAGCTTTGTGGACGATGCGTCAGCAAGACGCTTTATCGATTACGTCAAGGGTCGCACGGTGCGCTATACCTTTGACGGTATGCAAAGCATCTGCGTGGACGGCGAGGTGGTCGAGGCTACCGAGCTGGAGATCAGCGTGGCGGGAAATGCGCTGTGCCTGATCGTGCCCGAGGGCGCTGCATATCTGCCCAAGGCTGAGCCTATGCCTGCAGGGGCTTGCTGAGATGGAGTATTTGGTACTGTCCGATTCCCACGGCAAAGCCGAGAACGTAGATCGCGCCGTCGAGCTGCAGCTGCGCAGACCCGATGCCGTGCTGTTTCTGGGCGACGGCTTGCGGGACTTGCGCGTGCTGGAATATCAGGATTTCAGCGTGCGCTGCGTGCGTGGCAACTGTGATTTTTACACCCAATTTGAAGGACAGAGCGCACCCGAGCACGCGCTCTTGGAGGTGGGGGCGTATCGCATTCTCATGATGCACGGGCATACCCACGGTGTCAAGGGCGGCATGGAGCGCGCCTGCGCGTTTGCCGCACAGGCAAGGGCGGACGTGCTTTTGTACGGGCACACGCATATACAAAGGCAGCAATGGTTTGACGCGGGCGAGCGATTTGGCGCAGAGGTGCTGGAAAAGCCGCTGCTTGTGTGCAATCCCGGGGCGCTGCAGGATGGCAATTTCGGCACGCTGACGCTGGGAAATCAGGGCATCCTGTTCGGCTTTGGCAGATTGAAGGGATAAAAAAAGAACCCCCGTTTCGGGAGTTCTTCTCCGGTTTAAGACTTTCTTATACCGTAGCAGGCTCTTGATCGGCAGCCAGAGCTGCAAGCTCAACTTCCTTCTGATACGCTACGATCACAGCATCCTCCAGCTCAGCGCGGAACTGCGCGTTGATGGGGTGAGCAATGTCTCTGTAGGTTTCATCGGGGTTCTTGCGACTGGGCATTACGATAAAGTACTTGTCGCGTGCATAGATGACTTTGATGTCATGGACAGCCAGCTGATGGTCGAAGGTGATGGAAACAATGGCTTTCATGGGGCCGTCATCAAAAAGTTTTCTGATTTTGATATCTGTGATCTGCATAATCCGGTCCTCCGTATTCATAAAGATAAGCTTGTATAGCAGTACAAAGCAATTATACAACCGCTATGTGATGCTTATTCAAACGTAATCGGTATTTTATGTGAATATCGGTTCACAGGGTAAAAAAACTGTTACAAATATACATACATTTTGTGAACACAAGATAAGGAGAAAGTATGGCAACTCCCAATACGCATTACGGTGCAGCCGCCATTGCACAAATGCTGGACGGCGCAAAGCATATCCATTTTATTGGTGTGGGCGGTGTGATGATGTCCTCGCTGGCATTGATCACGCGCGAGCGCGGATACGTTGTCAGCGGCACTGACCGCACGTGTACCGCAGTGACAGAGGCGCTTCAGGAGAGCGGCATTCTGGTGCATTACGAGCATAGTGCCGAAGCGGCACAGGGCGCGGATATGGTGGTGTATACCGTGGCGATCTCGCCCGAAAATCCCGAATACGCATACGCCAAGGCAGAGGGTATTCCTTGCGTGTCGCGCGCGGACTATCTTGGCTATATCATGATGGGATACGTGCACCGCGTGGGTATTGCGGGCATGCACGGCAAGAGCACATGTACCTCGATGTGTGCGCAGATCTTTGTGGATGCGGGCGTTGACCCCACCGTGCTCTCGGGCGCAACCACGGCTTGCCTTGGCGGCGCGTACCGCATCGGCGGCAAGCAGCATTTTGTGTTCGAGGCGTGCGAGTATATGGATTCCTTCTTGGATTTCAATCCCAGCATTGCCGTGCTGCTCAACGTGGAGATGGAGCACGTGGATTATTTCAAGAGCATGGAGCAGATCCGCACCTCGTTTGGCAAGTACGCAGACCTGACGGGCGAGAGCGGCTTTGCCGTGGCAAACTGTGACGATCCCGAGGTCATGGCGTCGCTTGCGCAGTACGTAGGCGGCACGGTCACGTTTGGTATTGAGAACGAGTACGCGACCTTCCGTGCGGTCAACGTGACCTATGAGGGCGGTTTCCCCGCGTTTGATATTTTGCTGGACGGCGAGCATTTTGCGCACGTCGATCTCAGCGTACCGGGCAGACATAACGTATATAACGCACTGGCAGCTGCCGCAAGCGCGCATTTGTGCGGACTGAGTGCCGAAGAGATTGCAAGCGGCTTGCACGCCTTTCGCGGTGCGGGCAGACGCATGGAGTATAAGGGCAAGCTCAACGGTGCAGACGTGTACGACGATTACGGACATCACCCCACCGAGGTGGACGCTACGCTGCAGGGCATGAGCAAAATGGGCTTTGAGCGCGTTTTTTGCGTGTTCCAGCCGCATACCTACAGCCGCACCGCGCAGCTGGCAGATCAGTTTGCGGGCGCGTTTGCAAAGGCTGATCGCGTGATCTTGGTGGATATTTACGCCGCAAGAGAAAAGGACAGCAAGGGCATCAGCTCCGCAAAGCTTGCGTCCAAGGTTGGCGCAAAGGCGACCTATCAGCCCGATCTGCAAAAGGTGGCAGAGCTGCTTTGTGCCGAGGTTACCGCGCGTGACGCGGTGGTTGTCATGGGCGCGGGCGACGTGTACCGCTTGTTTGATCAGCTACCTCTGCAATAAATCTGCGATAAAATAAAGGAGCGTCAAAATGGCAACGATCAAGGTTATGACTTATAATTTGCGCGTGGATAACGCAGGGGATGGCATCAACAGCTTTACCAACCGCCGCGAGCGCGTGACCCAAATGCTCGAGCAGCAAAGCCCCGATATCATCGGCTTTCAGGAGTGCACGCATCATATGCGCGCGTATCTGGAGCAAGCCATGCCTGCCTATGCCTTTGTGGGCTGCGGCAGAGAGCGTGACTGCACGGGGGAGTCTATGGCGATTGCCTACCGCAAGGATACCTTTGCCGTGATCGGGGTGGATAATTTCTGGCTGAGTGCCACGCCCTCGGTGCCCGGCTCCAATTTGGGCGGCGACCAGAGCGCATGCCCCCGTATGGCAACCGTGGCGGTGCTGCATCACATTGCGGGCGGCAAGGACGTTTGCATGTGCAACACGCACCTTGACCACGTGGGCGTGATTGCAAGACAGATCGAGGCTGCGCTTTTGTGCGCAAAGCTGGAAGAGTATCCCCAGCCCCTTGTTCTGACGGGTGACATGAACGCAAAGCCGCACAAGCCCGAGATCGCAACCATTACCCAAGCCATGCTTGCAAGAGGCGCGCAGGACGTCACGGCAGAGCTTGGCGGCACCTTCCATAACTTTGGCAGAAAAGAAGTCTACTCCAAGATCGACTATATCTTTGCAAACGGCACCTGCCATGCGTGCTACGTCGTTCCCGATGACGAGGACAAGCAAGGGCTGTATTATTCCGACCACTTTGCCATCATGGCAGAAATTGAAATATGAAAGGACGTCCAATCATGAAAAGAAATGCTTTTCTGATCCTGACAACCTTGTTTTTACTGCTTGTTATGTTGACTTCCATGGTAGCCTGCAGAGCAGAGCAGGGGCAGGGAAGTGACACCGTGGGGGAGACGGAGGAGGGAACGGAAGCGGAAAGCTTGCCCCGATCCCATTGACCCCGAAAGCTACGGATACGCCGATATTACGTATAAGTGCCAGGACGATTCGATCCTGCGCACCTACCAGGGCAAAACGGCAGAGGACTTTGCGGGCGTGCGCTCCTTCTATCTGCAAAATGGCTATAGCGTGTATTCCGAGAGCGAAAAGGTGGGCAATCTGTTCTGCACGCTGACAAACGGTGCCCAAATGGCGCACGTGTATTGGATTAAGAGCAGTGACGAGCTGAGCGTTGTGAGCTCCAAGACCGCAGGCGACACGCTGCCGCCCGCACAGAGCCCCGAGATCATGCAGGGCTCGGTCAAGCCCTCGATCACGCAGATGCGTGATAGCTCCAACGTCAACGGCATGTGCTATATCGTGCAGCTGCCCGACGGCTCGTTTATCGTGTATGACGGCTCGTATGACAAGCGCGCGAAAAAGGTCATGGCGCAGATCCAGGATCTGCACGTGGGCGAAGGCGTGCCGCTCATTCGCGCATGGGTACTGACCCACTCGCACGACGACCACCATCCCACCTTTGGATATTTCTGCAACCATTATGCGGATGAGGTCAAGGTGGAGTACGTGATCTTTGCGCCCATTGAGGCGGAGCTTGGCAAAAAGATCGGCGGTGACGATTATTTCAACACCGATATCCACGCAGATATTGCAAAGCTTGGCGCCAAGACCGTGTATGCGCACACCGGCATGGAGTTTGCATTCGGCGACTTCAAGATGGAGGTGCTGCTTGCTGCGGACGATCTGTTTAAGGTGGGCAACCACAATAACTACTTCAATAATTCCAGCCTTGTCACGCGCATTTATACCGAGGATTACAGTGCGTTGTTTACGGGCGATATCGGTAAAGAGGGCACTGCCTTGATGACTGAGATGTATGGCGATTATCTCAAGAGCAACGTCTGCCAGGTGTCTCACCACGGCGTTGAGGACGTGCCGCTGGAGTTCTACGAGCTGGTCGAGGCGTCCATTCTGTATTATCCCTGTAACAAGTGGCTGTATGACCAGAAGGAGCGCCACTATGACGTGCGCAAAGCTCTTGAGGAGCGCAGCTACACCAAGGAGATCCTGATCGCAGGCCTTGGACAGTATACCCGTGCATGGGGCACCACCTTTGCCGACGATGCCGCGCTGTCTATGCCGGATTACAAATAAGAAGTAAAATTTGTACTGAAGAATCAGTATTCACCAATCATAAAGGCTCTGCTGTCCAGCAGAGCCTTTATCGTTTCCCGACCAAGCGAAAAATACTGATAAATTCCAAATTTATCTCGCTAAAACCCTTGCCAAAAGCAAAAGTTTGTGATATAATACAATGCGTTACACATTTGGAGGCATATCGAAGTGGTCACAACGAGGCGGTCTTGAAAACCGTTTGGGGCTTCCCCACGGGGGTTCGAATCCCTCTGCCTCCGCCATAAAAACAAAAAGAGATCCTCGAAAGGATCTCTTTTTGTTTTTATCGTGATAGTGTATCGATTTGAACCCCGCATGAGCGGCGCAAGCCGCGACATGTTGGTTTGCGCAGGACGAGTAAGCAGTTATAAAAGCTGTTGGCGCAAACAAGGGTTCAGAATCCCTCTGCCTCCGCCATAAAAACAAAAGGAGATCCCCCAATGATCTCCTTTTTGTTTTATCGTGAAAGTGCACCGATTTGTCCCCTCACTCAATAAGTCCATCGCGATTGCGATGGACTTCTTTGCCTCTTATTTCTTTGCCGTTTTTCGCGGTTTCTTTTTCTCCTTGGTCGCCTGGAAGCTAACCCCGATCAGGAACTGCGTCAAGTCCTCGGGGGCGTCGGGCAGCAGCACTGAGATCCAATGCAGCTTATTCATGTGGTAGGCGGGATAGATGCCGTCATCTGCGCCAAACGAGCCGAACATTTCGGTCGGCAGCTTGAGATTGACCACGTCAATGACCTCGTCGCAATCAAAGCCAAATTTGCGCCGCGAGACCTTCATGACAATGGCATACCACTTGCGCGTGTCAGCGTGCCGCAGCACCGCTGTTTCGAAATCCTCTTCGAAAGGATAGTCCGGCGACGTGCCGTACGTATCAAGGCAATATGCAAAAAATTCCTGCTTTGTCATCGCCGGACCTCCTGTCTGTTTTTATTTGAATCGGTAACGCAAATGATTATTTTTTCTTATAATCCGGCATAGACAGCGCGGCATCCTCTGCAAAAGTAGTGCCCCACTCGCGGGTATACTGTCCAAGACCTGCGATCAGAATCTCCTTGGTGTAGCTGCGCTCCTCAAGGGCTTTGCGCACGTCGTAGTGACGCTCCTTCTGGTCGTAGAGATA
>JAZRDG010000050.1:0-5526 GCA_045660125.1 Eubacteriales bacterium
AAGAGCGCACCAATATGGCGGGATAGCTCAGTTGGCTAGAGCAACCGGTTCATACCCGGTAGGTCATGGGTTCAAGTCCAATTCCCGCTACCAGGCCCGTTGGTCAAGCGGTTAAGACACCGCCCTTTCACGGCGGTAACATGGGTTCGATTCCCGTACGGGTCACCAAAAAAGAGGATGGAGTAGCACAGCTACTCCATCCTCTTTTTTGCTGACCCGACGCGAACCCATTTCGTGCGCAAAGCGCACGATTGGGTTCGCATATCCCGCCCGAAGATCGGAGAGCGGCTTGCGCAGCAAGACATTCTCCAGGCGCAGGGCGAGGATATTCTCGCCAACGGCGAAATTCCCGTATATTTCGCACCGATGCGGTCGCATCGGTGCGTTTTTCTTGCATGCTGCAAATTATATTTTTGCGAAAAGTCACCGAGCAAACGCGGCTTCGCCCATGTTTTTTTGATATTTTTACCAAAACCTGCTTGCAATTTTTGCCAAGTTCCGTTATAATGGATATATAATAGAATTCCCCAACTACTACCCGCGCTTGCGGAGAACAGGAGAAGCTTATGATCTACGAAAAAAACACAAAGCAACCAAGGCTTGACAAATCTCTTTTCCAAAACCCGACGGCTGAATACCGCGGCACGCCCTTCTGGGCATGGAACTGCGAGCTGGAAAAGGGCGAGCTTTTGCGCCAGATCGACATTTTCAAAGAGATGGGGCTTGGCGGCTTCCATATGCATTGCCGTGCAGGTATGTCCACCACCTATCTTTCGGACGATTTTATGGACTTGGTCAAGGCGTGCACCGATCATGCAGAGAAAAACGAGATGCTGGCATGGCTTTACGACGAGGACAAGTGGCCCTCCGGCTTTGGCGGCGGCTACGTGACCAAGGAGGACACCTTCCGTCAGCGATACATCACCTTTACCTGTAACCCAAGTTACAGCGTACGCGACAACGCCGTGCTGATTGCCAAGTTCGACGTGGTGCTGGGCGAGGACAAATGCCTGAAATCCTACCGCAAGGTAGAGGACGGCGACGCCATCGAGGGCACGCTGTGGACGGTATGGCGCGAGATCTCGGGCAATTCCCCTTGGTACAACAACCAATCCTACGTAGACACGCTCAACAAGGCTGCGATCGATAAATTCATCGAGGTCACGCACGAGCGTTATAAGCAAGCCGTGGGCGATCGCTTTGGCACAGTCGTGCCCGCTATCTTTACCGACGAGCCGCAGTTTATGCGCAAGGGCACGCTTGCCTTTGCACACAGCAAGCAGAACGTGCATCTGCCCTGGACGGATGATCTGGAGGACACCTTCAAGGCAGCCTACGGCGACTCGCTGATCGACCATTTGCCCGAGCTTTTGTGGGATCTGCCGGACGGCGAGGTGTCTCTGACCCGTTACCACTACCACGACCACGTTTCCGACCGCTTTGCCAAGGCGTTTACAGACACCTGCGGTGACTGGTGCGATGCCAACGGCATTGCGCTGACAGGTCACATGATGGAAGAGCCTACCCTGCACTCGCAGACCGCCGCGATCGGTGACTGCATGCGCTCCTACCGCGGCTTTGGCATTCCCGGCATCGATATGCTTTGCGCTTCCTTTGAGTTCACCACTGCCAAGCAGTGCCAATCCGCCGTGCATCAGTACGGCAAGCCCGGCATGATGAGTGAGCTTTACGGCGTAACCGGCTGGGACTTTGATTTCCGCGGTCACAAGCTGCACGGTGACTGGCAGGCTGCACTGGGCGTGACCGTGCGCGTGCACCACCTTTCCTGGGTCTCCATGAAGGGAACGGCAAAGCGCGACTACCCCGCTTCCATGTCCTATCAATCCCCTTGGTACAAGCAGTACGCATACGTTGAGGATCACTTTGGCAGAGTCAACACCGCGCTGACACGCGGCACGCCGCTGATCAAGGTGGGCGTGGTGCATCCCGTGGAAAGCTACTGGCTGCATTGGGGTCCCAACGAGCAAACGCAGCTGGTGCGCGACAAGCTGGACGGCAACTTTATGCACGTGACCGATTGGCTGCTGCGCGGCAACATTGACTTTAACTACATCTGCGAATCCACCCTGCCCGATCTCTGCCCCGAGGGCTCCGCCCCTCTGCAGGTGGGCAAGATGGCATATGACGTGATCATCGTGCCCGAGTGCGAAACGTTGCGCTCGACCACGCTTGCGCGCCTTGAGGCGTTCAAGGCTGCGGGCGGTAAGCTGGTATTTATGGGAGATGCGCCCAAGTACGAGGACGCAAAGCCCAGCGCGCGCGGCAAGGCACTCTTTGACGCGTCCAAGCAGATCGCATTCTCGCGCGGCGCGCTGCTTGAAGAGCTGTACGACGACCGCACGGTAGAGATCCGCGATTTCAGCGGTGCATATACCACCAACCTGATCCATCAGGTCAGACGCGACACAGACGGACTTTGGCTGTTTATCTCGCACGCAAACGAGCCCTACAACAAGCACCTCTCGCGTGCACAGGGCATTCACGTCTACGTCAACGGCAAATACAAGGCGCAGCTTTGGGATACCGTGACCGGCGAGATCAAGCCTGTACGCTACAGCAACCGCACGGGCGGCAAGACGCACGTGATCATGACGCTGCACGACTACGATTCTGCCCTGCTTTACCTTGAGGACACCGACGAGGACGACGGCTACGAGCCTGTGGCAGCTGCCGCGCCCACGCCGATCGGCATTCAGCGCTTGACCGTGGGATACGACGCATGGGCTGAGCAAAACGGTGCGGCAAACCCCGTTGCCAACATTCCCTTTACCGTGCCCTACACGCTCTCCGAGCCCAACGTGCTGCTGCTTGACATGGCAAGATACGCGCTGGATGACGAGCCGCTCTCTCCCACCGAGGAGATCTTGCGCATTGACGCCGCCGTCCGCCGCCGCCTTGGCTTCCCTGCAGGCAAGGCGCAGCCTTGGGTGATTGAAGAAAAGCCCGCAGAGCACACCGTGACGCTGGAATACACCGTATACAGTGAGATCGACTACGCAAATCCCTACCTCGCGCTTGAGGACGCGGATATTGCCACCATCATCTGGAACGGCGAGAGAGTGACCGCAAAGCCCGACGGCTATTACGTTGACCTTTCGATTGCCAAGGTAGCGCTGCCTCCCATGCACAAGGGCGAAAACGTGCTGCGCGTGACCATTCCGTTTGCAGAGCGCTCCAACTGCGAGGCAATGTATTTGCTGGGCGCATTCGGCGTGCGCGTCAGCGGCAAGCTTATGAGCGTGACCGCGCTGCCCGAAACCATCGGCTTCTCGGATCTGACCTACCAAGGCTTCCCCTTCTACGGCGGCGAGGTTTGCTACAAGATCCCCGTTTGCTGTGATGCGGATTGGGATGCCGTGATCAAGGTGCCGCACTTTGATGCGGTGGTGACCACGGTTGACGTGGACGGTGAGCAGCGTGCCGTCATCGCATACCCGCCCTATACTGCCGAGCTTGGTATGCTGTCCGCAGGCTCGCACACCATCGGTGTAAGCGCATACATCTCGCGCCGCAACTGCTTTGGCGACGTGCATAACGCAGACGAAAAGCACCGCTGGCAGGGTCCGCCCGCTTGGGTGACCTCGGGCGACGCATGGACCTACGAATACCGCCTGCGCCGCACGGGTATTCTGACCACTCCCGAGATTTTCAAGAAATAAGCCCATTGGCGGCAAATCTTAATTTTTATTAAGATTTGCCGCCTTCTCTTGACCTATGCGGCAAGCATCCTATATAATAATTGCAGCAAATATTGACGGAGGCTACGTATGGAACGACTCTTTTATACTCTGCAAAACTTCTTTACGCACAAGGACTTTTTGCTACGCGATAACTTGGTGGGCATGCTGTTTTCCCCCTTGCACCTATGTCTTTCGGCTGTGCTTTTGGCAGCGATCATACTGATCGCGATCAAGCTGCGCAGGCTGGAGCACAAAAAGATCAGGAACATCATGGCTGTGCTGTGGGCGGTCATGACGCTCTGGGAGATCGTTAAGATCACGTGGGAAACGGTGGGCGGCAACGAGGTCTCCTTTGAGTGGGGCGGCATTCTGCCTCTGTATCCCTGCAGTATTTTCATGTACGCCATGCCGTTTGCGCTTTGGGGCAACGAGTATATGAAAAAAGCGGGCTGCGGATATCTTTGCACGCTGGGGCTTTTGGGTGCTTCCATCAATTTCTTTTACCCTGCCAACGTGCTCTCCAACTACTCCTGCCTGTCCTTTGCGGGCGCGCACACCATGCTGTTTCACGGCGTGATGATGTTCTGTTTTGTGCTCATGCAGACCTCAGGCTATCACCGCTACACGCACCTGTCAAAGCCTTGGGAGCTGATCCTGCCCGCCATCCCGACCATGCTCGTGTCCATCCCTGCCAATCTGGTCAACTACTCCCCCATCGGCTCGGATTACATGTTCTTCAAGTGCAATTCCTTCTTCCTGCCCGCCCTGTTCGGTTGGCTGGAGGACTGGCAATCCACCGTGATTTTGTACGTGCTGTACCTGCTCTTGCCCGTGGTATTCTATCTGCCCGGTTTGCTGTATACGCATCACAAGCAAAACAAGCAGCTCACCGCATAAACTGCAGAGGTCCGAATCTTTCCGGACCTCTGTTTTTTTGCAAAACAGTTATGGCACAATGGATAAAAACATCTTTTGCTTTTCATGCACAACGCTGAAAAGCAGGCGGCTCTATTGACGCGCACTACTATTATATGGTAAAATAAAGGGCTTAAAAAATTCACGTGAGGTACACAACATGAAAAGAATGCACATATCCGCACTTTCGATCATGCTGCTCTGCGCTCTGTTGCTTGGCACCTTTGCTGCCTGCAAGAATAAGCCGCAGCCGGATGATCCCACGGATTCTACTGAGGATGTGACCACAGTTCCCGAAGAGGAAAAGGCGCCCGTGCGCGAATCGATCCTGACCGGTGACTATGCCGACCTGATCGAGAACGCCAAGTGGCTGGAAAACGGCGTAAACGCCTATTTCACCACGCCTTCGCGTAACGCTTACGCCGTCACCAACCAAAGCATGAAGCTCAATTACAGCTTTGACCCCGAAAAGCCCCAGCAGGTCACCTCGCTGACCACGCCCGGCGGCAAGCCTTACCTGACCGACACCATGGACGTTTACGTCAAGATGGAGGACGGCAAGACTTACTATGCCTCCGGCAGCTCGACGGCAGGCACGGCAAACATTTACCGTCTTGGCTATTACTACTATGACGTGCACCTTGCGGATCAGGACTTTATCAACCACGTGCAAGTGAGCAACGAAAAGGAGCTCAACCTGCAAGCCTTGAGGAAGTCCCACGATATGACCGATCCCATCTACAAGGACGGCGTGCTGACTGCCACCGTAACCAGCTCTACCGACGCCTATATCTACGGTAACGTCAAATTCCGCACTGCTGACGCCAACAATCTGCAAGTGACCATGCGCACCACGCACGTCTCCGAGATCCAGCTCTACCTCCAGATCGACAAGGATGATTTCAACGAT
>JAZRDG010000051.1:0-14439 GCA_045660125.1 Eubacteriales bacterium
CCTGCGCCTGGAGAATGTCTCGCTGCGCGAGCCGCTCTCCGATCTTCGGGCGGGGAATGCGAACCTAATTTTTGCGCACAACGTGCGCAAAAAGCCAGGTGAGAATCTGCCAGTGCCGCAGCCAACGCAAAAAGGACACCCTGTTGGGTGTCCTTCGCGTTGGCTGCGGCACTAGGATTCGAACCTAGGGAATGACGGCGTCAGGGTCCGTTGCCTTACCGCTTGGCGATGCCGCAATATTTTCAACATCGGTTATTATAACAGAAAGATTTCCGTTTGTCAATACCAAAATGAAAAATTTTCTAAAAAGTTTTTTCTTTTTTCAGTATGCTGCAAAAGTCTTGCGTTTATACGGCAACTCGGATATTTTTGCGGGATTTTGGCGAAGAATTTTTGCGTGCGAGGGGTTGAAAATCGGATTTGAATATGGTATAATGACACGGTACGCACCGGTAGCTCAGCTGGATAGAGCACAAGCCTCCGACGCTTGGTGCCGCAGGTTCGAATCCTGTTCGGTGCGCCATAAGAATAGAGGGGATCCCATCGGGATCCCCTCTATTCTTATGCCACACTCTCACCGATTCGAACCTCGCCGTTTTGCGACGCAGGAGCAAATCGGCTTGGCTTGCGCAGGATGCGCAAACGATTTCCTCGACCTTTGGCGCAAGCATAGGTTCAAAATCCTGTTCGCACCGATTCGAACCTTGCCCTTTGCGTGTCAATCTCTGTTGCCTTATGGCATATACTGTCGATAGGACGGGCAGCCTGTGGTGCTCGTCCAAGATAAAAAGAAGAATAGACATGGCAACATTTACCAATAGAGCAACACTTTCCTATAACGGCAGGACCGTGGATTCCAACACGGTCACGGTCACGTTTTTGCAAACGCTGACCGTCACCAAGACGCCGCTTTTTGACACCTACACGGCAGGGGGCCCGCAGTGGAGCGAAAACGCAGTGAAGCGGAACGTCCGCGGGGGAAGGGGTCGCGCGAGAAGATTGGGAAAGTATTGTATTTTCATATAACGAATCCTTACCGTTCAGGCGACCCCTTCCACCGCTTCGCGGTCCCCCTTCCCCTATGGGGACGGCTTTTTCGCGTGTCCGTCTTATGGGGCTATCCGTTATGGGAAACTTAAAAAGCCTCCCGCAGCGGGGAGGCTTTGGGCGCGCGTCCGTCTTGTTAGGACAACCGATTGGGGGGATTTTAAAGATAACTGTATTGCCCTCACGGGGAGCCTTTTTAGTTGCACTGCCTAATAAACTTCTGTGAAAACGCGTAAAAAGTATCACTTGTTGATACTTGCTTTTTCTTGACTTTCGCGCGGCTTTGGAGTATAATATTTTTATTCAAATACAGGAGGCGCATTATGCAACTGCCAAGCAGCATTTTTTCGGGTTATCACGGGTCTTGCCATTGTCAGGGCATTGCCGTGGATATTGAAAAGGGATACGTATACTATTCCTTTACCACCAAGCTGATCAAGACCGATCTTTCTGGCAAGCTGATCGGCAGCGTGGACGGCTTGATCGGGCATCTGGGCTGCATTGATTTTTGCAAGTCTGACGGCAGGGTGTACGGCTCCTTGGAGTATAAAAACGACGCGATCGGCAGAGGCATTTTGCGTGCTTTGGATGCTGCGGACAAGCAGATTACGAATGCGTTTTACTGCGCGATCTTTGACGCGGATCGCATTGACCGCCCCGGTATGGACGCGGAGCGCGACGGCGTGATGCGTGCGGTCTATCTGCCCGAGGTGGTGGCGGATTTTGAAGACTGCGTGGTGTGCGGCGGCAGGGAACTGCCCCACAAATACGCCTGCAGCGGCATTGACGGCACGGCGCGCGGCCCTATGTGGGGAGAGCGCGACGGCAAGCAGTACCTGCAGATCTGCTACGGCGTGTACGGTGACGTGACGCGCGCGGATAACGACTATCAGGTCATTCTGGGCTTTGACACCGAGGCTTGGTGGGATACGGTAGCGCAGCCGCTCTGTCAGGATCATATGCATAAAAGCGGTGCGTACAGCGTGGCAAAGTGCTTTTTTCATACAGGCAACACCAACTGGGGCGTGCAGAATCTGGAATACGATGCCTACAGCGGCAACTGGCTGGTGGCGGTGTACCCCGGCAAAAAGCCGCAGTTTGCAAATTACAGCATGTTCGTCATAGACGGCAGCAAAGCGCCTGAGTCCTGCGTGCACGACGCGTACGGCGAGCAGATCGCAGCCCTGACGCTTGGCGGACAGAGCTATTTCCCCTACGGCTCGACAGGCATGTGCGCCTTGGGTGACGGACGCTATTATTTCTCCGAGTCCGGCAAGCACGAGGAGCACGGACAGTATACAAACGTGACGCTTTGGCGTGCTACGGGCGATCCCGAGCAGCCGTTTGAAAGGGTTTTGGAATGAGCATTGAGATCTTATACAAAAAGGACGGCTACGCACCGTTTTTGCATGCGGTGGCAGGCAAGCGCGTGGCGATTTTGTATGACGTCAACACCGCGCCCTATGCGCAGGATATCCGCGCGCAGCTTGTGGGTGCAGGGTGTCTGATTACCGACGTGCCGTATAGTGACGCGCAGCTTTTGCCCACCGAGGATAAGTGCGCCAAGGCGCAAGCGGCGGCAAACGACGCGGATTACGTGCTTGCGGTTGGCAGCGGCACACTTAATGACATGGCAAAATCGGTTGCCACGCGCGCGGGCATCCCTTCCGGCGTGCTGCCTACGGCGGCAAGCATGGACGGCTATTGCTCGGCGGGTGCGGCGCTCATGCGTGGTGGCTTTAAGGTGACCGATACGGTCAATCCCCCTGCGCACGTGCTGGTGGATGCCGACGTGATCAAGACCGCGCCGCGCATCATGACCGCAGCGGGCTTTGGTGACATTGTGGGCAAATATACCTGCCTTGCCGACTGGCAGCTTTCGGGTATCGTCAACGGCGAGCCGATCCACGAGGAGGCGTTTGCCATGATGGAGCAGGCAAGAGAGGCTTGTCTGCAAGCCTACGAGGGGCTGGTGCATAATGAGAGCGAGGCGATCGAAAAGCTGACCGCGGCGCTGCTTAAGGCCGGGCTTTCCATGGCGCTTTGCGGCAACTCGCGACCTGCGAGCGGCAGCGAGCACCATCAATCGCACTATCTGGAAATGGATTTTGCCCGTCGCGGTGAGGAGATTCCCGCGCACGGCATTAAGGTGGGGATAGGCACGCTGGTCTCGCTTTGGCTGTATGCGTATATCCGCGAGCAGCGCGTGCCCTGCAAGAATGCCGAGGCGGTGTATGCGCTGTGTGACACGCTGCCGCGCTACGAGCAGGTGCGTGATTTGCTTGTGGGTCTTGGCTGCCCCGTGCGCTTTTCCGAGATCGGTGTGCGCGAGCAGACCATGCGCGAGATGATATGCCGTGCGCATACCGTGCGCGACCGCTATACTGTATTGACTATGATGCACGAGCTGGATCTTTTGGAAAAGGTCACGCCCGCGTTGATTCAACTGTTCTATTGATTTGAGGTGATTTTATGGATAAATTCAGACAAAAAATCGCACCCGTGCTGTTGCTGGCGCTGCTTGCGGCGTCGGGCGGATGCATGGATGCGTATTCCTATTTGTATTGCGAGGGAGTGTTTGCCTATGCGCAAACGGGTAATATCCTGCTGTTCTGTATCAACATGGTCAGGGGAGAATTTGCGCAATCCCTTGCGTATCTGTGGCCGATCTTAGCGTTTATGGGCGGTACGGCGGTCGCGTTTTTGCTGGAGCGACTGCACAAGGGCTGGACGCCGTTTTTACATAAGTGGCGCACCTTGATGCTGGAGATCTTCATTCTTGCGGCTGTGGCGTTTGCGGCGGACTATAATCACCTGATCGCCACGGGCATGATCTCGTTCGTGTGCGGCATGCAGCTGGAGAGCTTTTCGTCCTTTATGGGCGTGCGCGTGGCAACCACCATGTGCATCGGTAATTTGCGCAGTGCGGTGCATCACAGCATGGAGTGTGCCGTGGGACAAGCGTACGGCAATCACAGACAGGCGATCCTTTTCTGGATCGCGCTGATCTCGTTTGCACTGGGCGCAGGCATGGGCAACGCCTTTGTGTCGCTGCTTGGCGCTTACGCAATTTTCGCAAGCTGCGCTTTGCTTAGCATCAGCATCGTGTTTGCGTTTTTGGTGTACGACAGAGACTGATAAAAAAGGGAACCGAGTCAAGCGGATTTGATTCGGTTCCTTTTTGATTGTTCCCGTGAAAGCTTGTCCGTATGGTACCCCTTCCCCCGCGGACACTCACTCCACTTTGTTCCGTTCGGTGCGGGCCCCGTCTCGCTGCGGCTCGGTCACGCTCGGGTTCTGACATGCCACCGGCATGTCATTCATTACCCTCGCGCCGCTTCGCTACCCCTGTGGGGACGGCTTTCTAAAGTTACCCACAACGGACAATCGCACAAGACGGATGCGCTACATAGCCTCCCCGCGGGGGAGGGGAACCGCGTAGCGGTGGTGGGGGTTCTCATTTCACCGCTCTTTGGCATCGTGTGTTTTGCGCTGCGGCAAAGACGGTATGGAGTGGCGGTTATCCGTTTGGGGTTCAGAGCGTCCGTATGGGGACCCCTACCACCGCTATCGCGGTCCCCCTCCCCAGCGGGGAGGCTTTTAAAAAGTACCCCAAAGCGAACAGTCCCGCAGGCTCCTTCCACCACTTCGTGGTCCCCCTCCCTCTCGGAGGGAGGCTTTGCAGCGCGCATCCGTCTTGTGAGGTTGTCCGCTACGGGCAACTTAAAAGAGCCGTCCCCTACGGGGAAGGGGGCCCGCAGTGGAGCGAGAACGCAGTGAAGCGGAACGAACGCGGGGGAAGGGGCGCCACTTGGTTAACTTTCACGTCTGATACAGAAAAAGGAGCTGCTTCAAATGCTTGAAGCAGCTCCGATTTTATTACTTGATCAAGTGTCTCTTGATCTTTCTGGAAGTGGTCTTTTCGAACTCGGTGGTGCGGAACTCGACAACGCGGATCTGCTTGTAAGCAACCAGCTTCTTGTTGAGGTCCTTGATCTGGTTGGAAATAGTGGACTGGATCTGCTCGGTGGAGGTATCCTTGTCGAACTTGTCGTAGTTGGGGTAGATCACAGCGGTCAGCTTAATGCCTTCGTCGCTGGGTCTGCCAATGACAACCACCTCTGCGATGGTGTCGATGTTCTCCAGGTACTCTTCCATTTCCTCGGGGAATACGTTCTTACCGTTCTCAAGCACGATAACAGACTTCTTTCTACCCGTGATGAAGATGTACTTATCCTCGTCCATATAACCAAGGTCACCGGTGCGGAACCAGCCGTCTCTGGTGAATACCTTAGCGGTCTCTTCCTCGTTCTTGTAGTAGCCCAGCATGACGTTGTCACCCTTGACCTGGATCTCACCGATGGTGCGACCCTGATCGTCAATGTGGTCAGCCTCAATGCGTACGCGGCAGCACTCTACAGCAGGGCCTACGGAGCCGAGCTTGGGAGCGTAGTAGGGGTTAACGGCAACCAGGGGAGAGCACTCGGTAATGCCGTAGCCCTCGCAGATCTGAATACCGAAAGCGTCAAAGTCTGCCACAACCGAGGTGTTGAGCGGTGCGCCGCCCGAAATGATCTTGACAAGTCTGCCACCGAATGCGCCGGTAACGTCCTTGAAAAGTCCGGTACCCATGTTGATACCAACCTTTCTTGCAGCACCGGAAACCTTGATCGCGCCCTTGAGCACCTTATCCTTGCCCTTCTTGCGTGCGGTTTCCCAGATACGCTTATCCATGGTGTTTACGAACAGAGGAACCAGGGGAAGACCCGTGGGCTTGAACTGCTCGAAGTTACGCATAACGTGCTTCAGGCTATCGTTGATGCAGATTTCCATACCGTAGATCAGCGCAGCAATGTCAATGCACAGCTCGTAGGTGTGGTGAATGGGCAGAACGGATACGATGGTGTCTTCCTTATAGAAGTCAACGGCAGAGCAAGCAGCGTTTGCTGCAGTGATCACGTTCTGCTCGCACAGCATAACGCACTTGGAAGAGCCGGTCGTGCCCGAGGTGAACAGCATAACTGCCATACGGCGCAGATCCTTGGGGGTCTTGAGCGAATAGTGATCGTCGTGAATGTGCTTCTGGCCAAGCGCAACGATATCGTCAAACTCCTTGACCTTGGGGTGATGCAGGTAAGAGAGCTTTTCGGTGCTTACGGGAATGAAGTACTGCACGCCGGGATGGTTTTCAACCGTCTCCTTGAACTTTTCGTTCATGCATGCGGTGTAGACAACTGCATCAGCCTCTGCAAAGGTCATAAAGCCCTCCAGCTCGGAAACGGCAACCTCCTTATCCATGGGAATGGCAACGCCGCCTGCTGCAATGGTTGCAAGGTAGGTAGCGATCCACTGCGGGCAGGATTCACCGATCACGGCAACTCTCTTGCCTGCAAGACCCATTGCGTCAAAGCCTGCTGCCAGGTCAACGATCAGGTCGGAAAACTCACCGTAGGACATAGAGAGCAGCTGCTTGCCTCTGTAATAGCGGAAAGCGATCTTTGCTCCGTGGGATTTCAGAATACGTGTCAGGTCACGAACGTCCTTTGCGGGCGTATAGATACGGGGTGTCTTTTTACGTACTAACATAATGCATCCTTTCTGTGGCGGAGAACCGCCCAAATATATTCGTGTTATGTGTTACAATTGAAACATTTCCATATATAGTCTATTATACAGAAAATTGGTGCGTTTGTCAAGTGATTTTTTGCTTGACAGAGTGACATTCGCGTGATATAATCAAGAAAATACTTGGAATTGAGGGAAAATTATGGCAAAAATCAAATGGCGCGGCGGCGCGCTGCTCGCACCCGCACCTCCTGCGCTTGTGACCTGCGGTGATATGGAGCATTCCAATGCGCTTGCCGTGGCGTGGACGGGCATCATCAATACCGTGCCCCCCAAGACCTATATCTCGGTGCGTCCGGGGCGTCATTCTTATAAAATGATCAAGGAGAGCGGAGAATTCGTCATCAACCTGACCAGTGCAGACATGATCAAGGCGCTTGACGGCTGCGGTATGCTGACCGGTGCCAAGGTGGATAAGTTTGCAAAATTCGGGCTGGAAAAGCAGCCTGCAAGCGAGGTGGCGTGCCCCTTGGTGGCGCAAAGCCCTCTTGCCTTGGAGTGCCGCGTGACCGACGTCATTGAGCTTGGCTCGCACCACATGTTCCTTGCCGACGTGGTGGCAGTGGACGTGGAGGAGGACTTGATCGACCAGAACGGCAAGCTGCGCCTTGACAAAGCCAACCTTGCCGCCTTTGCGCACGGCGAATATTTTGCGCTGGGCAAAAAGATCGGTGATTTCGGCTTCTCGGTCAGAAAAAAGAAGAAGCCTCAGCACAAAGGACAGGCAAAGAAATCGTAAAAAAACACCGCATGGCACGCCATGCGGTGTATTTTTGTTTAATTCTGCGGATTGAAATTGCGGTCAAGTCTCAGACCCATGGTATCGGATACGGGAACCGAGAAGGTAACCGTGCCAAGCTCGGGCTTTTCGACTGCCTGATGCATCAGCGCCTGCATGATGGGCTTGCGCTGCGCCTCGGTTGCAACGATCAGCACGGTGTCCTTTTCCTCGGCAAGCGTCATGCCGAAGAAATGGTCGTCCTCCTTGCCGTAAGTGCCCTTGGCACGCACCACGGTACCGCCGCCCGCGCCTGCTGCGCGTGCTGCCTCCATGGCAATGTCGGAGCAACCCTTGTTGAGAATTGCGATGATCAAGTGTGTATTGAATTCCATTTTAACAACCTCTCTTTCCTCTGCTTCGGTGCTTCCCGTCAGTGCCTTCATGGAGCGCATGCCGCCCATGCTGTTTACGGGAATCACCAGACCAATGCCGCGACCGGGGATATCGATCTCCATCTGATCGGGCAGCGTTCTGAGCACGTCCTTGGTTTGCTGCTTACCGATGACCGAGAGCAGCATGATCTTTTCGGTCTGCTCAATGCCAAGCAGATCCAGCATTTTGTTTTGAGCCGTGCCGTGGCAGGGCAGGGCGGTATGTGTGGTAAGATTGTGCCGCAAAAAATATTTTTCGTATGCTGCGTGATCCTTCTTACGCGCAATAATTAACAACAAATTCAGTTCTTTCATAAGATCTCCTTACAGGTCGATGATATCTTCGTCTTGGTCGAAGGGAACAAACTGTGCATCCGCGAGCTGCTTCTTGGTGCTCAGGCTGCGGAAGTACCAGACAAGACCGGGGATCTGTACCGCGATCAGAGGGGTCATGGCAACGAATGCAACTACACCAAAGGCGTCGGTTGCGGCGTTTCCGCCAACAGCCTTACAAGCGCCCATGGCAAAGGGAAGCAGGAATGCCGCGGTCATGGGACCCGACGCCACACCACCCGCGTCAAACGCGATCGAGGGGAAGGGAGAGGGCACGATGATGGTCAGCAGCAATGCAATAGCGTAACCGGGAATCAAGAAATACATGATGCTCACGCCCGTGATCACGCGCAGCATTGCCAGCGCAACCGAGCAGCAAACACCGATGGACAGGCAGCGCAGCACCACCGTGCGCGAGATCGCGCCTGCCGTCACCGTATTGACCTGCTTGGTCAGCACGTGCACGGCGGGCTCGGCTTGCACGATAAAGTAACCGATCACCGCGCCAATGGGAATGATGATAAAGCGCAGCAAGCCCTTGCTTGGATCGGCAAGTCCCGTGCCCAGCTGATAGCCGCAGGGGGAAAATCCGACGTTTGCACCCAGCAAAAACAGCACCAAGCCCAAATACGTGTATCCAAGACCGACGAGGATCTTGTGCAGCGCGCGCTTGGAGAGTGCGTTTCCGGGCTTTTTTGCACAGATGTGGTGGAATACGAAAAATCCTGCCGAGATAGGGCCTAAAGAGAGCAGCACCTCCCAGAGCTGGTGAGGCAGCTTATGTAAAAAGGGCGTCAGGATCTGATTGGATTGCGTGATCACCTCGCCTGCGGCAAGGTCACCGGGGTCGATCTCGCCGCCCACGATCATACCAAGGATCATGACAGCCGAGATAGGACCTACCGAGGAAAGCGCAACCAGACCAAAGCAGTCCTTATCGGCAGCACCGTCCGAACGGCTGGATGCAACGCCCACGCCAAGCGCCATGATAAAGGGCACGGTCATAGGTCCCGTGGTCACACCGCCCGAGTCAAAGGCAACTGCCCAGAAGTTGGGGTTGACGAAAAACGCCATGACGAACACGCCGATATAGCAGACCCAAAGCAGCAGCGAAAGCTTGACCTTAAACAGAATGCGCAGCATGGCAAGCACCAGGAAAATGCCTACGCCAAGACCGATCGACATAGTCAGCACCATGGGCTTGATGTTGGGCACGTAGGTTGCAAGCACCTGCAGATCGGGCTCACAAATAGTGGCAAGGAAGCCAACGAAGAAGGAGAGAAAGATCACAAGCCAGATCTTGCGCGACTTGGTCATTTGTCCACCGATGTACTCACCCATGGGGATCATGGACATGTCCGATCCCAGCGAGAAAAGCCCCATGCCGACGATCAAGAGGATCGCGCCTGCCAAAAACGAAAGCAGCGTGCCTGCGTGGACGGGCGAGATGGTCATGACCAGAAGCAGCGTGATGACGGTGACGGGTGCTACCGATGCAAACGACTCCTTGATCTTCTCAAGTAATACTGTCTTTTCGAACAATTTTTCAAAACACCTCACTAAAACTAACCTATTATAATATATTATATCGGATTTGGTTTTATCATTGGTGAACATTTTGTAAAGTTCTGTTTGACAAGTGCACGGGAATGTGCTATACTGTGTGTGCAAGAATGGTCGAAAGGTGATGAAGTCAATGACACAACAAGCAACCGACACGATGCTGCCGTTTGATTACGACGACGTGTTGGATACAATACTCGATATCGGTTGCCGTCTTTTGGAGGCGGGGGCTGAGGTGCGCCGCGTGGAGGACACGGTGGAGCGCCTTTGTCTTGCTTACGGCGCGCACGACGTGGACGTGTTTTCGATCGTGGTGCTGGTGGGCGTGACCGTAGAGGGACCCAACGGTGACCACTATACCCAGATCCGCAAGGTGGGAAGCATCGGCAACAGCCTTGTCCGCATTGAAAAGCTCAATGCGCTCTCGCGCAGACTTTGCGCCTGCCCCGAGGATCCTTGGGAGGTCAAGGAGGAGGTCAAGCGCATTTGCGCCAAGAAAACGTATTCGGATCTGCTGATGCTGCTCAGCGCGGCAATTGCCGCGGGCGGCTTTGCCATGTTCTTTGGCGGCAGCTGGGCGGACGGTCTGATCGCAGCCATCATTGGCGTCATGGTCATGCTGTTCAGCCTGTATACGCCTGCCAAGGTCAACGGTACGCTCAAAACCTTTATCATTGCCTTTGTGGCGGGTGCGGCGGCTTTGGTGGCTTGCTCCTTTGTGCCGGGCAGCCATCCGGGTGAGATCATGATCGGTACCATCATGCTGCTGATCCCCGGACTTGCGCTGGGTACTTCGCTGCGTGATTTGTTTGGCGGCGATATGGTATCGGGGCTTTTGCGTTTCGTGCAAGCGCTGTTCACGGCTGCCATTATTGCTGCGGGCTACGGTCTTGCTTGGCTGACCATAGGAGGCGTATTATGAATTGGGGACAGGTTGCATATTTAACGGCGGCGTGTACCGTCGCACTTCTGGGCATCGCGGTCATCTTTGACGTACCGCCCAAAAAGCTGCCCTGGGCAATGCTTGGCAGCGTCATCTCCTGCGTGATCATGCTGATCGGTGATGCGATCGGGCTTGATCCGCTGATCACCAACATGGCGGCAACCGCCCTGCCTTGCGTGTATTGCGAGATCATGGCGCGCGTGCTCAAAACGCCCACCACCGTGTTTATGATCCCTGCGCTGCTGCCGCTTGTGCCGGGAAGCAGACTGTATTACACCATGTTCTATCTGTTCAGCGGCGAGCAGGCACTGTTCATGGAGAACATGCTGGCGGCTGTCAAGATCTGTACCGGTATCGCCCTTGCGATCATTGTGGTCACGGGTGCTGTGCGCTGGATCGAGGCGGGCAAAAGACAGAGAATGGAAAAGGAAAAGGAAAAGGCAAACGGATAAGACCGTGAAAAAAGCACCTCGCAAGAGGTGCTTTTTTTGAGTTATGAGTGATGAGTGATGAGCTTGCTGCGCAAGCGTTATGATTGGCTGCGCCAAGCCCAATGCCTGCAAAAACAATCTCGTAGGGGCGATCAGTCATCACCCGCGGGCGAACGCAGTTCGCCCCTACGGCAAAAGGACAGAGAGTAAATCTCTGTCCTTTTTACACGCCTTCCCTTAAGGTATTGTGCACCTTTTAGGTGTACTGTTGGGCGGGAAGAGGGCCTTCCTCCGGGAGGAAGGGGGACCGCGATAGCGGTGGAAGGAGCCCTCGTAACGTTAGATTTGCACTAATTTTATCGTAACGCGCTCTCCCTCACCCGACTCCGTCGGGAGCTCCCTCCCGGAGGGAGCCTTGGGTTAGCGCACTCCGAAAGTCAGTCTGTTTTCCTGACAAGCACTGCTTTTGTGGACACAAAAGCGCTCTTTATTTTGATTTTTCTTTTATCTCCGCTATTCCTTCATGAAATCCTTTGCGGAACCCATACCAACTTTCATTTACCTTATAGATATCAAGCACGTGCAAAGCATTCTCATAATATTCCAATGCTTCTTTATATTCGCCTCTTTCATCGCAACATTCAGCCATCCTATACGTAATAAACATAAGCGCATACAGAGCTTCATTAAATTCTTGATATGCTGCGTCCCTTTTTTCGTTTCCCTGCAATATGCACGCCTTCAATCTTTGATTTGAGAAACGAATATCGGGAATGATATCAATTGCTTTTCGCGCGCTATCAAAATCTCCTTTTGCCTTGTATGCATATGCCAAGAATTGACAGGCATCATATTTTATTGCTTCGTCTTTCGAAAGATCAATAATCTTCAACGCTATTGCAATAACCTCGTCGGGTGTTTCCTTGCTGCTCATAACATAAAGTCTGTTGATCAAAAGAATCACGTTATCAGGATATGTCTTTAATCCTTCATCTATAATGTTTCGTGCTCTCTCCCAATCGGAACCACGATATTTCCAGCTTTCTTTGGCAATAGCAAATGCTTTATCTTCAATTTCCTTCAAATTGAAATCAAAAAGAACGTCCATAGATACGCCGAAATAACTTGCCAAAGCAGGAGCAAGTGCGATGTCGGGCAAAGAAATATTGTTCTCCCATTTGCTAACCGCTTGAAAAGAAACACCTATACTATCCGCGAGTTGTTCTTGAGTAATACCGCGTTGCTTTCTTAATTCTTTGATTTTGTTTCCGATGTTCATAATTCACCTCCAAATTTCAAGGCGGCGCCTTCCTTGTGTTTATATTATATCACGGTCATCTATTGTTGACAATAACCGCTTAAACGAGATTTTTCGGCTATCGGTTGAAAAGAAAACGCACCATGCGTGTCATGGTGCGTTTTTCTGCTTTATGGTAGACACCCCAAGAGGTGCGTTTTTTGAGTTATGAGTGATGAGTGATGTGCTTGCTGCGCAAGCGTTATGATTGGCTGCGCCAAGCGCAATAACTGCAAAATCAGCGCGATGCGCTAATTTTGCTTCTGCACGCTCTTGTATTCGTCGTAGAACCGATAATACGGGCAATGACCTGTGTTGCGCGAAAGGAAATCGCACATATCGTCCTCGTCCAAGGACACAAGGCACACGTATGCGTCCCAGTCCGGATCGTAATCGTAAAATTCGCAGCTCTCGCAGCTGCCCTGCATCTTTTTGCCACCGCTTGCCATGCTTTTCCTCGCTTTCTGCACGCGTATTTTATCATATTATATCACACGCGAATAAAAGTGTCAACGGCGGGCAGAGAATTTTGCATGCGGTACTGGACAAAAAACGGAGTTTGTGATATAATGAATCAAGTATATAACGAAAAGGAGCGTGCCCAAAATGGCTCAAAACAAGAAAGCAAGCGGGGCAAGTAATCAAATACGTCTTCCGTTAACCAAATCTACCGTCTGGGATATCGTCCGCGTTTTGCTGGGTATCCTGATTCTGTGCATTCTGCTTTGCGTGTCCTTGGACATGATCAACGATCAGTTTGCCACCAAGCAGGACGAGTTGATCGAGGACAGCAAAAAGGACTTTGGCTGGATCGTGATCACGGTGGGATACACCTTGCCGCTGATCTTTGCCTGTGCCGTTCCCGTGATCATGTGCGCGGGCAGCAAGAGAGATGCGCAGCGCAAGCACCTGATCAAGGGCTTGATCATTGCGGGCGCGGCAGCCGTCATGTTTGTGATCGTGTGTCCCAAGCAGATCTCGGATATGGCAAAGCAAAGAGAATTTTGCCAGATGCTTGAGCAGAGAGTGGAGGACGAGGAGGATTTCGTTTATCCCGAGGACGCCCCCAAGCTCAAGGACGTGACCACCAAGATGGAAAGAACGGTCAAGTGGACGGCAAAGGCTGCGCTGGGTATTGCCGTTGTGGGCGCGTACCAGGGCGTCAGATATAAAAAGCTGCGCGACGGTGACGCAGACGAGGAGATCCCCGAGGACGAGCTTGCGGACGACCTGCCCGACGTGGATTGGGTAGAAGGTAACAGCGAAACCAAAAATTCTTAAAAGATTTTTTCAAAAACCCCTTGACATTTTTGCGGTTTATGGTATAATTAAGACACAGTCCTAATAAGGAGCCGCTATGAGAACGAGAAAAACGCATCAGACCGAGCTTGTTATGCAAGCCGTGCATGCGCTTGATCATCCGACGGCAGGCGACGTCCTTGAGGCAGTACACGAGATTGACCCCGCCGTGTCAAGAGCCACCGTGTTCCGCGTATTGGCAGAGGCTGCCGAGAGCGGAGAGGTGCAGCGCTTGGTGCTGGCAGGCAGCTCGGATTGCTTTGACATCACGCTGGGAAAGCACGCGCATATGGTGTGTGTGGGATGCGGCGCGATCAGTGACGTTGAAATCCCGGACACCTCGGCAATCGAGCAAGGTGCCGTGGCGGTATCGGGCGGTCGGATAGACGCATGTCACGTACAATTTTTCGGGCTTTGCCCCGCATGTAACAGGGAATGACCCAATTAAAAATCTATAATCTATCATAAAAAAGGAGAATTTTCACTATGGAACTCAGAGGATCTCAAACCGAAAAGAACTTGATGGCTGCATTTGCAGGCGAATCTCAGGCAAGAAACAAGTACACCTACTATGCATCCAAGGCAAGAAAAGAAGGCTACGAGCAGATCGCAGCAATCTTTGAAGAGACCGCTAACAACGAAAAAGAGCACGCTAAGCTTTGGTTCAAGCTGCTGCACGACGGTGAGGTTCCGGACACCATGACCAACCTCAAGGACGCTGCTGAGGGCGAGAACTACGAGTGGACCGA
>JAZRDG010000052.1:0-12511 GCA_045660125.1 Eubacteriales bacterium
TGTTCCGCATGATCCCCGGACTTGAGAACGCAGAGTTCTTGCGTTACGGCGTCATGCACCGCAATACCTATCTCAATTCTCCCGGTCTGCTTGCAGCGGACTATTCCATGCTGACCCGTCCGAACGTATTTTTCGCAGGACAGATGACCGGCGTGGAGGGATATATCGAATCCGCAGGCTCGGGCATGGTGGCAGGCATGAACGCCGCGCGCCGTGCAAAGGGACTGGACGCACTGATCTTCCCGCGCAAGACCATGATCGGTGCAATGGCACAGTACGTGCAAAATGGCGGCGTGAGCAGCACGTTCGTGCCCATGAACGCAAACTTCGGCATCATTGAGATGCCTGCAAAAAAGGTCAAGGGCGGCAAGGCGGCAAGAAACCAGGTCATTGCCGATACCGCACTTGCGACCATTACGGAAATGCTGCCCGAGATTTCAAAGTAAGTCCCGGACAGAGAAAGGACGCTTATGAATCAATTTGCAAGCAGCTATCCCAAGCCCACAGAGCTTTTGCAAAAGACGCTGGGATACCGTTTTACAAATCATTCTTATCTGCAAAGGGCGCTGACGCACTCCTCTTACTCCAACGAGCAGGGGGATAAGCAACACCACCTGCTTTGCAACGAGCGACTTGAGTTTTTGGGTGACTCGGTGCTCTCGGTGGTGGTCAGCCGTTACTTATATACCTCGTATCCCGATATGGCTGAGGGCGAGCTGACAAGACTGCGCGCAGAGCTTGTTTGCGAAAGAGCGCTTTCCTCGTTTGCCGATCAGATCCACCTTGGCGACTATCTGCTTTTGGGCGTCGGGGAGGAGAAAAACCGCGGCAGAGAGCGCAGATCCATTCTGGCAGATGCGTTTGAAGCGTTGCTGGCTGCTATTTACTTAGACGCGGGCGAGCAAGGATTTGCCCAGGTCAGCGAGCTGCTTTTGCCCTTTATCCAAAAGGAAATTTCCAATGCGGGTGCACAGGGCAGCAGCGATTATAAAACGCTTTTGCAGCAATTCGTGCAGCAGACCGAGGGCGATTTCCTTGAATACGTGACGGTTGGCGAAAGCGGACCCGATCACCAAAAGACCTTTACGGTCGAGGCAAGACTTAACTCCAACGTGATCGGTCGCGGACAGGGGCAGTCCAAGCGCCGCGCAGAGCAAAACGCTGCGCGACAGGCGCTGGAGCTGTTCGGTGTGCAGCCGTGAGTCGGCACTTAAATATCCCCATTTTCATTCCGCATCTCGGTTGCCCGCACACGTGCGTGTTTTGCAATCAGCGCACCATTTCGGGTGCGCAGTGCTTTGACCCTGCATCGGTGGACGAGCAGATCGCAACCGCGCTTGCCACCACGGCAGAGGGGGATGAGGCAGAGATCGCATATTTCGGCGGCTCGTTTACGGGCATTGACCGAGATCTGATGTGCTATCTTTTGGACGTTGCCGAGCGGTACGTGCAAAACCCCATTGCGGGCAAGGCGCGCGTGAGCGGCATTCGCATGTCCACGCGTCCCGATTATATTTCGGACGAGATCCTTGCCATCCTTGCGCGCTACAGCGTGCGCACGGTTGAGCTTGGCGTGCAGAGCATGGATGACGCGGTGCTTGCCGCTTCGGGGCGCGGACATAATGCCGCGTGCGCCGAGCGTGCATGCCGCATGCTGCTGGACGCGGGCTATACGGTTGTGGGGCAAATGATGATCGGCTTGCCGGGCAGCACCTTGCAAAGCGAGCTGGAGAGTGCAGAGCGGCTTTGTCGGATCGGCGTGCAGGGCGCACGCATTTATCCCGCCGTCGTGTTTGCCGATACCGCACTTTGCGCCATGATGCACAGCGGCGATTACGTGCCGCTGGCGCTTGACGAGGCGATCGATCGCAGCGCAGCCGTGCTTGGCGTGCTGGAGGCAAACGGCGTGCAGGTCATTCGCATAGGGCTTTGCGCATCGGATAGCTTGACCGATCCTCAAACGGCGATCGCAGGGGCGAACCATCCGGCGCTTGGCGAGCTGGTGCGCTCACGCCTTTACTACCAAAACTTGAAAAAATTGCTGTCCGAGGCAAAGCACCCCGTGCAGCGTATCGATATACCCGCCCGTGAACTGTCCGTAGCCATCGGACAGCACAGGCAAAACCTTTTGCATCTTCGGGAGGAGTTTGGCGCGCAGCTGCAGCTGGTGGCTGCCGACGTAACTGTCCCCCAAATCTATGAAAAGGAGAAAGAGCATTGTACTTAAAATCCATTGAATTACAAGGCTTTAAGTCGTTCCCGGACAGAACCAAGCTGGTCTTTGACAACGGCATGGTGGGCGAGCAGGCGGGCGTTACCGTCATCGTCGGTCCTAACGGAAGCGGCAAGTCCAATATCGCGGACGCAATGCGTTGGGTGCTTGGTGAAATTTCCTCCAAGACGTTGCGTGGCTCCAAGATGGAGGACGTTATTTTCGGCGGTGCGGACAGCCGCCGCCCCATGGGTTATGCAGAGGTGTCGGTCACCTTTGATAACACGGGAGATTTTGCAAAGCTGGATTGCCCTTACGACGAGGTAACCGTTACAAGACGCTACTTCCGTCAGGGTGAGAGTGAATATTTCATCAACCGCCGCGCGGTCAGATTGCGCGATATTTACGAGCTGTTTATGAATACGGGTATCGGTCGTGACGGTTACTCGATCATCGGACAGGGTAGAATTGCCGAGATGGTGTCGCGTAAGAGTGACGAGCGTCGCAGCACGTTTGAGGATGCTTCGGGTATTGCCAAGTTCCGCCACAAGAAGAACGAGGCGGAGCGCAAGCTTGCCAAGGCAGAGGAGAACATGGTGCGTATTATGGACGTGTTCAGCGAGGTGCAGGCGCAGGTCGGTCCGCTTGAAAAGGAAGCGGGCAAGGCAAAGCGCGCCATTGAGCTCTTGGACGCCAAAAAGCGTGCAGACGTCAGCCTTTGGCTGTACGATACCGAGCGTTTCCGTAACGAGATCGGTGTCGCGGAGGATGCGCTCAAGCATTCTTCGTTTGACCTGCAGAACGCAGAGGATGCGCTGCAATCCATGGAGATGCAGAACAACCGTCTGTTTGAGGCTTCGCAGTCCAATAAAATGGCATCCGAGCAGCTGCTGACGCAGATCCGCGAGCAGACGCAGGAGAACCATACGCTGGATAGCGAGTTCCGCGTGACCGAGAGCAATATTGCGCACACCAAGGAGCTGATCGAGGCAGCAAGCTCCTCCATGGCACTCTCTCAAAAGAACATGGAGCAGGAGCAGGCGGCTTGCGGTGAGCACTCCGCGCGCATTCTGGCACTTGCCGAGCAGAGCGCTGCGCTTGAGCGCGAGCAGGGACAGATCGCGGATGAGATCCGCACCACGAGAGCCAAGATAGGCGTGCTGGAGGCGGATATTGCCACAGCGCTTGCCGATATTCGTGCGGCTGAGGCAGAGGCTACCGACATTCGCGTGCGTATCTCGGTTTTGGAGAACGCCAAGAACAGCGGCAGCGACCGAAACAGCGACCTGCTTGCCGATATGGAGACCTACGAGAATGCCGATCGCGCGCTGCAAAAGCAGAGTGCCGATAAGCAAAAGACGGTTGCCGATTATCAAAAGGCGATCGACGAGGCGACTGCAGAGATCGAGGGCTACAACAAGAGACTTGTTGAGCTCAACGCCTCCTTTGGCGAGATCTCGGAGCAGATCAATGCCCAAAGACTGCGCCGTGATTCGGCACAGCAGAGAATACAGACCTTCAAGCACATGGAAGAAAGCTTTGAAGGCTATGCCAACAGCGTGCGCTTTGTCATGAACCGCTACGCCGAGGGCAAAATTACCGCTGCGGGCGGCGCGCCCGTGGGCAAGATCTACGGTCCGCTTTCCAAGGTGGTCAGCGTAGATGAAAAGTACGTTACTGCCATTGAAACTGCGCTGGGAGCAAACCTGCAGCATATCGTGGTGGACGATGAGGAGACCGCAAAGGCGGCTATGTATGCGCTCAAAAAGGGCGAGGCGGGCAGAGCAACCTTCTTCCCCCTGACCTCCATGCGCCCCTCTTCTCCCACGCCCGAAATGCGTGATGCCTCGGGCTACCGCGGCTATATCGCAGTTGCGGATACGCTTCTGGATTGCGACGATAAGTTCCGTGACGTGGTATCCTCGCTGATCGGCAGAACGGTTATTTTTGATAACATCGACAATGCAACCGCCATGGCTAAGGCGCTGCGCTACCGCGTGCGCGTGGTCACGTTGGACGGTCAGCAGATCAATATGGGCGGCTCGTTTACGGGTGGTTCGGTGCGTCAGGGCGCCGGCGTGCTTGGCAGAGCAGCCGAGATCAAAAAGCTGGAGGATATTTGCGCCGCTTGCGATAAGGAGCTTGCAAAGCTTCTGGCGGATGCAGACAAGCAAAAGCAGGATATCCGCGATACCACCGAGGACAAGGCATCCTGCGAGGACCGCAAAGAGCTGCTGGGCGTGCTGATGAGCACCGAGAACGCGCAGCTGGAGCAGATCAACGCAAAGATCGAGGCGAATGCAACGCTGCTTGAAAAGATGCGCCAGGACTATGACCAGATCATCGCCATGAGCGAGAGATACGAGGAGGACCTTGCCATCCTGCAGGCGGACGAGCGTTCGGCACAAATCGTGGTCAACGAGATCACCGCGCTGCGCCAGAGCAAGGACGAGCAGCGACTGGATCTGGAGGATCACGTGGCTGATCTGAACGACCGCATGACGGGCGTGATCATCAGAATCAGCGAAACCGCAAAGGATACCGAAACCGAGCACACGCTGCTGGGCGTTTGCCGTACCCGCGTCGAGCTGTATGCCGACGAGATCCGCGCCGCACGCGAGCGCATGATCTCGCTGGAGGACATGATCGAGGGATACACGGTATATCAGGCGGATAACAGACAAAAATTCCAGGCGGGACAGGAAAAGCTGCAGCAGCTCAATGCCAAGCGCGCTGAAATTGAGAGCGATAGCATGGACTTTGAGAAAAAGCTCAACGAAATGACCGCCCGCATGCGCGAGAAGATGAGCCAAAAGGAGATCATCTTCCGCGAATATACCAAGTGTGAGTCCAAGCTGACGCATTTGCGTGAGGAGCTGGATAAGCTTTCCTCCAAGCTTTGGGACGATTACGAAATGACCAGAGCCGACGCAATTGCGCTTGGCTATCCTGCCATTACGCCCGAAAACCGCCGTGAGATGGTGCAGCTGCAGACCGAATGCAGAAACAAGCTGCGTGCCATCGGTCACGTGGACCTGGGTGCGGTGGAAAAGTACCAGGAGGTCAAGAAGAGATACGACGAGATGAACGAGCAGATCACCGATCTGGAGAAATCCAAGGCAGAGACGCTCAAGATCATTGCCGAGCTGGAAGCAGAGATGAAGGCGGTGTTCGTCGAGTCGTTCAACCAGATCAACGAGAACTTCGGCAAGGTGTTTGCCGAGCTGTTCGGCGGTGGCTCTGCAGAGCTGTGCCTGCCCGATCCCGATAACATTCTGGAGTCGCCTATCGGGATCAAGGCGGCACCTCCCGGCAAGATCATCAAGAACCTGATGCAGCTTTCGGGTGGCGAGCAGGCGTTTATCGGCGTTGCGCTGTTCTTTGCGATCCTCAAGGTCAATCCCACGCCCTTCTGTATCCTGGACGAGATCGAGGCGGCGTTGGACGAGGTCAACGTCGAAAGACTTGCACAGTACATTAAGAAATATACCGACGGCACGCAGTTCATTATGATCACGCACCGTCGCGGTACTATGGCTGCAGCCACCAGACTGTACGGCGTTACCATGCCCGAGCACGGCATTTCCAAGGTACTGACGCTGGGCGTTAACGATATCGAGAAGCAAAAGGAGAGTAACTGGGATGGCATTTTTGGATAAATTAAAGGCTGGTCTGAAAAAGACCAAGGACGCGCTGTTTGGCAAGGTACACGACGTGCTTTCCAACTTCGTGCGCGTGGACGAGGATATGCTGGACGAGCTGGAGGAGCTGCTGATCGAGGCTGACGTAGGCGTTGGCGCGACCGAGGAGATCATGGACGAGCTGCGTGAGCGTATCAAGGACGGCAGAATCAAGGAAAAAGAGGACGTGATGAACGCGCTGCAGGAAATGCTGACCGACATGATCGGAGAGGGCGGCTCGCTCAACCTCTCCACTCCGCTCTCTGTCGTGCTGGTCATCGGCGTCAACGGCGCGGGTAAGACCACCTCGATCGGTAAGATCTCCAACAGATTGCGCGCACAGGGCAAGAAGGTCGTGGTTGCCGCAGCGGATACCTTCCGCGCAGCAGCGATCGATCAGCTGCAGGTGTGGTGCGATCGCGCAGGCGTGGATATGGTGCGCCAGAACGAGGGCAGTGACCCTGCTGCGGTTGTATTTGACGCTATCAATTACGCCAAGAAAAAGAATGCCGACGTGCTGATCATCGACACGGCAGGCAGACTGCACAACAAGGCAAATCTGATGAACGAGCTTGCCAAGATCAATCGCGTGATCGACCGCGAGTGCCCCGGTGCAGCAAGAGAGAACCTCTTGGTGCTGGACGCAACCACCGGACAGAACGCCATCATTCAGGCAAAGGAGTTCGGCAAGGCTGCCAACATCACGGGCTTGACGCTCAACAAGCTGGACGGCACCGCAAAGGGCGGTATCGTGCTCTCTATCAAGCGCGAGCTGGGCATTCCCGTGAAGTTCATCGGCGTTGGCGAGAAGATCGACGATATGCAGGAATTTGATGCTGCCGAGTTTATCAAGGCACTTTTTGAACAGTAATTTATGAAGATCGTACTTGCATCACATAATAAAAAGAAAATCAAGGAGCTGCGCGAGATCCTTGCGGGCGCGATTGCGGACGTGGAGATCCTTTCTCTTGACGACGTTGGCTTGACCGACGAGATCGAGGAAAACGGCACCACCTTTGCAGAGAACGCCTTTATCAAGGCATGCGCTGCGGCAAAGAGCGGATATATCGGCGTGGGAGACGACTCGGGACTTGAGGTGTACGCGCTTGACCGCGCGCCCGGCATCTATAGCGCACGCTACAGCGGCGAGCACGGCGACGACGAGGCGAACAATCAGCTGCTGCTGCGCAATCTTGCCGACAAGCAGGACAGAAGCGGCGCGTTCGTCTGCGGCATTGCCTGCGTATTCCCCGAGGATCTGACCAAGAGCTATTACTTTGAGGGCAGAACCGAGGGTGAGATCCTGCACGAATACAGAGGCGAGGGCGGCTTTGGCTACGATCCCTTGTTCTACTACCCCGAAATGCAAAAGACGTTTGCCGAAATGACGGCGGACGAGAAAAACAGCATCAGCCACCGCGGCAAGGCAATGCAGCTGCTGGTAGAGTTTTTGGTGCAACACAAGGAAGGAATAGCGTGAAATTTTGCGCGACTGTTCTGTCAGCACAACCATTCACGCTTAAAGCTCAACTTAACATGACTTAGAAGCCATGTTAAGTTGAACTTTCAAAACGATTTGAGCCGCCACGGGCGGCAAGGAGATTAATATGATTACATCCAAGCAAAGAGCATACCTGCGCAGCCTGGCGCACGATCTGCCCACCATTATGCAGATCGGCAAGGGCGGCCTTGGTGACAATATGCTCAAAACCTTTTCGGACGCGCTTGAGGCAAAGGAGCTGATCAAGCTGGGCGTTCTTGATAACTGTGAATACACCCCCCGCGATATTGCGGATGCGCTTGGCGAGGCGCTGGGTGCGGAGGTTTGCGGCGTGATCGGCAGAAAGATCATTCTGTACCGCCGCTCCGAGAAAAAGAAAAATCGCATCGAGCTGCCTTAAATATGCTGCGCATAGGCATTTACGGCGGCACGTTTTCCCCCGTGCACGCAGGTCACGTGGCAGCGGCAAAGGCGTTTATGGAGCAGATGTGGCTGGACGTGCTTTACGTGATCCCCACGGGTACAACGCCGCACAAGCAAATGGACGGCGAGGCAACCGCTGCGCAAAGGCTGCGCATGTGCGAGCTTGCGTTCTCTGACGTCGAGGGCGTGATCGTCAGCGATATTGAGATGCGCCGCGAGGGCAAAAGCTATACCGTGGACACGCTGGAGGCACTTGCGGGCGAGGACAGAAGACTGTTCTTGCTGCTGGGCACCGATATGATGCTCACGCTGGGCAGCTGGCGCGCACCCGAGCGCATTTTCGAGCTTTGCTATCCCGTGTACGTGCGCCGCGAGAGTGACAAGGCGCTGGATGAGGAGATCGTGCAGAAGATCGCGCTCTACAACCAAAAATACGGCAAGGTGGTGCGCAGGATCGTGACCGACCCCATCGAGGTCAGCTCAACCGAGATCCGTAACGCCATCAGAGCAGGGGAGGGTATCGAGCAGCTCGTGCCCGCACGCGTTGCCGCATATATCAAGGAGAACGGGTTATACCAATGAACGATATGCAGAACTTAATAGAGCTGCGCGAGCGCGTGACTGCCGATATGTCACCCAAGCGCGCGCGGCACACCTTGGCAGTCGAGCAAATGGCGGCAAGGCTGGCTGCGCTGTATTGCCCCGAAAAGGAGCAGATGCTGCGCACGGCGGCGCTCTTGCACGACGTCACAAAGGAATGGAAGACCGAGCAACACGCGGCATTTTTGTCAGCGCACGGCGTAGAGCCCACCGCGCTTGACCTGGCAGCACCAAAAACGCTGCATGCAAGAACGGCTGCGCTGCTCATCCCCGAGCAGTACTCCGCGTACGCAAGCGACGAGGTCATCTCGGCAGTGCGCTACCATACAACGGGCAGGGAAGGCATGAGCATCACAGAGCAGATCGTGTATCTTGCCGACTATATTGACGACTCGCGCACATTCCCCGATTGCGTGGCGTTGCGCGAAGCATTTTGGGGCAAAGAGCCCGAAAATATGACGCAAGACGAGCGCCAAACGCATCTTTGGAGCGTGCTGGTGCAGTCGTTTGACATGACGATTGCGGGACTTATCGAGGACGGCGCACCCGTCAGCCCCGATACGTTCAGCGCAAGAAACGACCTGATTTTGAAATTGAAGATTGAAAAATAAATCACAAATTGAAAGGAATACGCGAAATGGAAGAGATTCTGAACAATGAAACCCAAAAGAAGCCCTCTCTGATCGGCGCAACTCCCCTGCAGCTTGCACAGGCAATTGCAGAGATTCTGGACGATCACAGAGCTAAGGATATTAAGATCGTAGAGCTTAAGGAAAAGACCGACATCGCGGAATATTTCGTGCTGGCAAACGGTACCTCCTCCACCCACGTCAAGGCACTGGCGGGCGAGGTTGAGTTCAAGATGGAGGAGAGAGATATCAAGGCAGAGGCAGTGGAAGGCAGAGGCAATAACTCCTGGATCGTACTGGACTACAGCCACGTCATCGTGCACGTGTTCAGCCGCGAGGCAAGAGAATTTTACGATCTGGACAGACTGTACGGCAACTGATTTTGCAGTTTACAAATTGTTAACAAATATTTTTTGAAAAACGCGAAACCAAATTCGAGTTTTTGCGTCTTTATAGGTAGACCCCCGAAAGCAACGTCAAACGTCAAAGGAGGACTCACTATGAAAAAATTCAAAAAAATAAACCTGTGCATAACGGCAGGCGCAATGGCATTTTTGCTGTGCGTCCTTGCCGTTATGCCTGTTTCTGCCGCGATTGAGCCGCCTATGCCGTTAAGCGGCAGTGTGGCAGGCGGACTTGTGGTGGCGGACGGCTCCACCGCACTTGCGCTGGAGCGCACCGAGATCGTTCTGGACGCTACAGAGCTGCCGCCCGATGAGCGGTATGATACCGAAGCGGCATTTTTGGCGTACGGTGCGAGCGTGACTGCCACTTATACCATCTGCAATCCCACCGAGCAAACCGTCACCGAGCGTATGCTGACACAGGTGGGAGGAGATCCTTGGTACGCGAACAACCTGCCTAACGGCACGGACGCGCACAAATACACCGTGGAGATCGACGGGCAACCGGTTCAGATGCAGCCGCGATATTCCTATACGCCAAGCATCGATTACTATCATGCGCCCTCGCAGCTTGGTCGTAGCGACCCTGCCACGGCGTTCCTGACCTATTTTTCGGATACGTACGTTTCGCATCCCGTTCTGTCACCGGATGCGACCGTATACATATACACCTATGCTACCGAGTACGATACCTCGCAAAAGGATGACTATTTTAACGTGACCGGTTCGCTTGTTGCCGAGCCCTCTGAATGCGTGGTGCTTGCGTGCGACGCGTGGAATCCAAGCAACGCGGGGGAGAACAAGGTCAGATTTTCGTTCCCCGGCTTTAACCGTAATCATCCTACCATCTATTCTGTAGGCACAGACGTTGGCGAGGTAGCTTGGACAGTGGACGAGGACGGAGAGCGGCTTGGGGCAAGTGTGACGCTGAAATCCAAGACCACCATGACCTTTTACGAGTTGGTTATGCAGGGGTATGATGCGCAGACCGGTGCATCCGAGATGGATTACTACAATGCGGTTGTTGCATATATGATGAGCAATCAAACCGAGGGCACTGCAGTGACGTATATGGGAGATGCGGTGAATCTGAATGCGTACAACCTGCAATCCTGGAACTGCTTTGATCTGACGCTGGCTCCCGGGCAGAGCGTCACGGTCACCGTTGGGGCACCTCTGCATCCGTCCGAGCATGATTATTACTCCCCCTCGGTCTATACGTATGCCTTTGCCATGACGGTAGCCGACGCCTGGAGCGCGTGCGGAAAAACAAGCGTGCGCATCACGACCGACCACTATTTGTACAACGAGGACAGCCCCACTCCAAAACTAAAGGAGTATGAGCAGACCGAGGACGGCTACTACTGGGAGGGGGATGCGGATTTTGATTATTTGGTGATCTCCACCTGCGAAAAGCAAAAAGCATTTGACCATTCGATTTTCGCATTATTGCTGTATTTGTTTATTGTGTTGATAATGCTGTTTGTCTGTGTGGTTCTGCCTGTGGCTGTGCCCTTGGCGATATTCATCGCGGTGATCGTGGTCGTGATTTTGCTTGTACGCAGACGCAAGAAAAAGAAAGCAAAGCAGAAGGAGCAGGAAAATAGCCACGCGACGCCACCTGCCGAGCAAGAGATACATGATAAGATCGATGAGGAGGATAACGATGAGCAAACCAACGCGTAAAATATGTTTCGCTTCCATTGTATGTGTACTGCTGTGCGTCCTTGCCGCTATGCCTGTTTCTGCTTTCACCATGTACGAGGGCGTTCCGGGCACGCCGATGATGCTGCCTTATCCCGAGTTTTACGGAGCCTTGACGGTCTCGTCGGTGGATATCACCATGGATATTCATGAGTTTGCCGAAAAGAGCATGGGTGCGGAGAGCTTTTTTGCCTATGATGCAACAGCCACGGCAGATATCACCTTTTACAACACGGGCAAAAGGACGCAAAACGTCACAATGCGCTGGGATATCGGGCAACTGCCGTACTATCTGATCAGCGTGGCAAAAGAGGAATATTTGATTGATTTTCTTGCGCTGCACACGGTGCAAGTGGACGGTGAGCAGGTAACGCCCGACGTATATATGCGCGATGATGGGCAATGGGTGGCTTACGTGACCTACCCCTTGACCGTAGAGCCGGGTGACTACGTGACCACGAGCGTCAAGTGCCCCGTGTATCCGTCTGTTCTGGATCAGTACGATCCCGCCATATACAGCTATGACATTGCGTTTGGCGAGCTGCGCGGGATGGATTCGCTCGAGATCCAAGTCAACACCCCCTATAAGATCGCCAAGGGCATGATTGGTTCGGGGGACTTTGATTCCGCCAAGGATTTCGACAAGGTCAAGGGCGGCTACTATTTGCGGGATGACGACGATCCGCGCAGCTATTATACCATCGACCTGAGCACTCGCACGCGCCAGTTTAACGGTGACGAGCTGTTCTGGAGCGCGTTGCCCTTTGTGCTGCTTGCCATTCCCGTGCTGTTTGTGCTGGGCGTTGTGGCAGCCGTCGTGCTTGTGATCGTCGTGATCGTCATGACCGTGCGCAGACGCAAGAGACGGAACGCCTGATCGCGTGATGGCGAAACGGAGCAGGGAACGAAAGAAAGTTGGTTTGTGCCGGCGGGGCGTCGAAGGGGGCCGCCCCTTGCCGACATGAGCAACGGCGCAACGAAAACAAGGCAAAAAGGGCGGCTGGAGCCGCCCTTTTTGCGTCGGCTATCCTTTTTGCGTCGGTTAGCCCTTGACACGCGCGCATTTATGTGGTAAAATAATATGAAATATTTTCAAAATCGCTATGAAAGAGAGAATTGACCATGAAAAAGCTGACTTTATGGCTGCTGCTTTGCGGTATGTTGCTTGCTTGCTTTGCAGGCTGCGTGAACGGCGAGACTGAAGAAACCACCACCGAAGTGATCCAAGAGGTGCAAAAGTGGGTCAGCACGGATCTGGACGTCACCAAGCTGGATGTGACGCTTGCAGGACAGGAATTCGTCATTCTGGCACAAAGCCATTACGATATCGGTCCCGAGGAAAACTCGACCGATCCCCT
>JAZRDG010000053.1:0-50164 GCA_045660125.1 Eubacteriales bacterium
CTGATAGGCTTTGACAAGCAAGGTGAACGCCTCACTGTCCCCTGCCTTGGCTGCCATAAGTAGCCTTGTCATATCCTCGGACACGCGCGTTCACCTCACTTTCCTATATATTATTCGTTATTGCTCCTGCTTTTGCATGGACATCAGCTCATCGTAGACGGCGCGGATATCCTCGGGGGTCTCGGCTTGCATGATGCGATCACGCGTCAGTGCCGCGTAGCGCACGTCACGCACGTACCATGCCGCATGCTTTTTGGCTTCTGCCATGCCCACGCGCATGCCCTTATGCTGCACCATTTCGTGTATCTGCTCCATTGCGGTGTCAAACCGCTCGTTTATGGTGGGCAGCTCATAAGCTTGTCCGCGCAAGAGTGCGGCAGTCTGCGCAAAGATCCACGGGTTTCCGAGTGCGCCGCGACCGATCATGACACCGTCGCAGCCTGTGGTCTGCATCATGCGCAAGGCGTCCTCGGGGGTATAAATGTCGCCGTTGCCCACAACCGGAATGCGCACGCTCTCTTTCACCTGTCGCACCACCTCGGGATTGACGCCCGGGGAGTACATTTGCTGGCGCGTGCGGCAATGTACGAACAAGGCACTCGCGCCTGCTGCCTCGGCAACGCGCGCAAGCTCTACTGCGTTGATGTGATCTGCATCCCATCCCGCACGCATTTTAACCGTGACAGGCAGCTTGACAGCACCCACGACAGCCTCGATGATCTTGCCCGCCAAGGGGATATCCTTCATCAAGGCACTTCCCTCGCCGTTGGCAACCACCTTATTGACCGGGCAGCCCATGTTGATATCAATGGCAACGGGCGGCACCTCGCTTTTACATCCCATGTAATCGCACGCCTCAATCATGCGTGCCGCCTCTGCCATCAACTCGGGCTCATGCCCGAACAGCTGCACCGCCATGGGATTCTCGCGCGCGAGCACGCAAGCAAGCGGTGCGCTCTTGGAGCGCGTTGCAAACACAGTGCTCTTTTGCTCATAGCAAAGAGCCTTTGCCGACACCATTTCGCTGACTGTAAATTCCGCGCCGCGCTCACGGCAGATGCGACGAAAAGACCTGTCCGTCGCCCCCGCCATGGGTGCTAAAAACAAGCCGTTCTCTAACTTTACATTACCGATCTGCATACGCGTTCCGTCCTTTGTGCTATGATTAAAAATGATACCATATTTTTGGCTGTTTGTCAAGTCAAAAGAGCCCCGCGGCATGATTGCCGCGGGGAAAGAAAAATATTACTCTGCCTGTACGGTAGGCTCAGTGATGGGAATAATGAACCATGCGCCCTCGGACAAGGTTTCGCCTTCTGGGGTTTTGACTTTGACATTGACGTGACAGTCAAACGCCAAGCGTCCGTCATCTAATCTGACCAACTTATCTATTTCAGCCTTATAAGTCATTTCATAGTCTTCTTTTTCTGTTAATTGTCTATAAATGCTTTGCACTTCGTTTTCAAGTGCCGCATACGCATTTTGTATGATCTCATCGGGTATAGACTGCACATTGCTCATTTCGTTAACATGTTCCAGTTTGTACCGACATACTTCTCCTATTTGATCTACCCAAACAAATACTCTTTCATATGTTTCAACACTATTATTTGTTCGAACAAACCAAACAATTAAGATCCCGGATATATTCTCTTCTCTCACAATTTGAAACTGCTCCGGATTGATCACTTGATTCTCCAAAAACTCATACGCGAGCTCTTGCTGTTTTTCTAAAGACACAATCTTTGTGTCATCGTATTCCTTGATGCGTAAATCAGAGAAAAAAATACATTTCCCACTACCCGCACTAAACCACTGTTCAACAGTTCCGTCGCTATATTTATGAACGGTATCCCGATACAACGGACCATCCGAAGACTCCTTATATGTCAACTCATACTCGGTTCCTTGCATATTGACTTTGAGGTTTTGGATCACAGATTTGTCCTGATAATCGTAGTCGTTCCAAGAAAAATTATTCTTGTGATCGGTCGGCAATCCAGATGCCTCCGAGGAACCGTACTGCCACACACTCAGACTTTCCACAAAAGCACCGTCAACGATCACCGGGTCTTGCGTAGTTGTTTCTTCTTGTTTTTCGGACGTGCTTTCTTGATTAGTACCTATCGGCGGCACATCCGGACCTTCGCGCATGGAAATCAAGATCATAACAGTCAGCACGCCTACAAGCAAGCAAGCAGCGGCTGCGATGATCAGCATTTTGCGCCATGCGGGGCTGCGGCGGGGAGCGGGTACTTTTTTGGCGTTTACGATCAAATCGCCGTCAATTTCGCCCATCAAATTCAAAAATTCGTTTGCTTTCATATTGCATACCCCTCCTTTTCCATTGCTTTTTTGAGCTTTTGTCTTGTACGGGAAAGGATCACGAGCACGTGGCTCTCCTTGAGCCTGTATGTTTTTGCAATCTCGGAAACGGATTCCAAGTAAAAATAACGCAGGATGAATACGTTGCGCTCACGCTCGGGCTGCGTTTGCAGAAACTGATCCAGAAACGCCACGAACGCGCGCTGCTCTACCTCAGACAGCACGTCATTGGTCGCTGGAAAGACATCCTCGATCTCCGAGAGTGCGACGGACACCTGTCCGCTGCCACGCTTTTGGCGCGTGCGGTCACGGTAGCGATCCAGTGCCATATTTCTCACAATTTTGGCAATATACGCCTTGAGATCCTTGGGATTTTCGGGTGGGATCAAGTTCCATAGCTTGAGCAGCGCATCGTTCAGACATTCCTGTGCGTCCTGTACGTTATCCAGAATGTTGTGCGCAATGCTCATCACATACTCGCCGTATTTTTGCTGCGTTTTTGCAAGGGCGATTTCGTCCCTTGCAAAATACATGGTAATGATTTGTCGGTCATCCATAACGCTTCCCCCTTTCTAAAATGACCCTTTCACTCCTAAAGACGTCATTTTCTCATATTTCTAACAGCTTTTTTTCATTATAGCAAATATTTTACTAAAAAGCAAGCACTGCCTATATTGGTTACGCGAAAAATGTCGCACGATTTTTTTGCGCGAAGTGCGTCACAAGGGGGCAAAGGCACGCAGGTGCGGTCAAAGCCGAGGGCTGTGTGCCGAAGTGCGTCGCACGAAATGCTTTGACAGTGTGCATAAGCCTTGCTATAATCAAAGCACATTCAAAAAAAGGAGGTACGTTCATGAAAATCACATGGACAAAAACAATGGCGTTTGCGCTGATCGGCTTGCTTTTGGTATCGGCAAGTGCGTGCAACAAAAACAAGGATGAAAGCCCCGACACAGGGACTGAACAGACAACCGACATGCTGCAGGGCGGCTTTGATCAAAACCCGGGCAATCAGTACAATGACCCGAACAATCAAGGCAACCAAGGAAATCAGGGTAACCAAAACATTCAAACCCCGCCTACGGGCAACGAGCAGCAGACGCAGCCTGTCATCAACATTCCCGATCAAGGCAACCAAAACCAAAATCCCGGCAACACGGGTAATCAAGGCAACAATGGTAACAGCACAGACAGCGCAGGTCTTACCTTTACCTCAAACGGTAACGGCACCTGCACCCTGACAAGCATTGGCACTTGCCGTGACATTTGCGTGGTCGTGCCCGCCACCAGCCCCTCGGGCGACAAGGTGACCGCCATTGGTGCGCAGGCGTTCTACAACTGCACCGCGATCACGGTGGTGCAAATTCCCGCAAGCGTGACCAACATCGGGCACTTGGCGTTTGGTGGCTGCACCAGCTTGGTTTACATCACGGTCAGCACGGGCAACTATTCCTACAAGGACATTGGCGGCGTGCTTTACACGATTGACGGCAAGACGCTTGTGCACTACCCTGCAGGCTCGGGCACGTCCTCGGTCAACATTCCCGCAAGTGTGACCAAGATCGAGGATATGGCGTTTTACGGCTGCAAGTCGCTTAAGAGCGTGCGCTACGGCGGCACGCAGGATGCTTGGTCGCGCGTGGCGGTAGGCTCGATGAACTACAGCCTCAACGCGGCATCGGTCACCTGTCAGGACTCGGGCAAATAATGCTTGACAAAGCGAGGAGCGTGTGATATACTGAACGTATAAATCTTTGATACATAAGGAGATATCACATGTACGGAAAGAACGTTTGGATGATCCCCGACGGCTATATGAGCGACACGGTCAAGGGCGAATTTGTCAGCCACGAGGCTGTTTGCGTGCTCAATCTTTCGGGCAAGACCGCGCACATTGACCTGACCATTTATTTTGAAGATCAGGAGCCGCTGACCGGCTTGCACGCAGTTTGCGAGAACAACCGCACCAACCACATCAGACTTGACAAGATGGTTGCCGACAACGGTCAACCCATTCCCCGTAACAAGCCCTACGCAATTTTGGTGGAGAGCGACCAGCCCATCGTGGCACAGGCGTCCAGACTGGACGTTTCCCAGCCCGAATATGCGCTGATGACGACTATTGCATATTGATCCAATACGAAAACAAGCCCCGAGCGATTGCTCGGGGCTTGTTTTGTTATTTCTCTAAAATCATTTCTTTTCTCCCACGAACAGCAAATGATTCGTCATGCCAAGCATTTCCGGCTTTTCGCAGATGTAGAAGTGATATCGGAGATACTGTGCGTAGTCCTCGTCGCTCATTTTGTTGATCCTTGCTGCCAAAAGCTCGCTTGCTCCATCAGATGCTACCTCGTGCAATACGTTTATGCCGCCGTCTGCAAGAAGTTTTCTTGCAGCACCAACCGTATGGAACACAAACGGAAAGTCGTTGAGTTTGAATGTCTCCTTATCGTAATCGCCGTTGCTGAAATATTCAACGTCGTATCCGAATTCGGTGAGGAAAACAAAGTCGTTGGAAATAAATGCGAAGAAGATCTTTCCGCCGTCTTTACAAACACGCTTTGCTTCGCAGATACATTTCTGTTTGTCCGCATCATTTTGGAGATGATAGAGCGGGCCGAACAGAAGCACGATGTCAAAGGCTTTGTCCGCATAGCGAGAGAGATCAAGGGCGTTGCCTTGAACGAGATCAATCTTATCTTCGGGTGTCAGCTTCTTTTTGAAGGCGGCAATATTGGCATCTGCAAGCTCAAGAGCCGCCACTTCATAACCCTTACGGGCAAAATAAAGGCTGTATTCGCCCGCACCTGCGCCGATGTCGAGTATCTTGTTGCCCTCTTTTAAGTATTTTTCTATGTAGTGAACGGTAGTCAGAAATTCAACTCTTGCAGCTTTTGAATGATTGAGCCTTGCGTCCTCATTGAACATATCATAGGTTCTGTTTACACGTTCACTTTCGTTTTCTATTTTTGCAAGTTGTTCAAAGTCCATACACTATCCCTCAGCTTTAATAATATGTTCGCGAATCTCAGATTCATGTTCTTGACAATAGGCGTAGCTGTTACGCATAAAGTCCTCAATGCTTTGACTCTTATACATAGCATCCAATGTGTCTAAAATTGGCTTGCCATCTACTATCATATCAAAGAAATAAGGATAGACACACCCGCCGTTTTCTCTTGGAAAATACGGGTTAATGGAACTAAGACGCTTATCCTTCATTACGGATTCGACTACCATTTCGCTCAAAATCCATTTGAGTGAGGGACGCTCGTATTCGTTGTAACTGTCTCCGAACAATCTGTTCCATACATAGAACCAAACAAAATGTATGATCTCGTGTATTCCGCCACCGATAGCGCCTCTTTCGCTGTTCAAATAGAAAGTATCATAACAGCGTTCTTTTAGAAAACGCGGCTCAATAGGATTCAAACTCAAATTACACCGTATGTCGTTAAATAAGTTAGTACAATCCACGCCAAAAGCATCGGATAAAGCTGCTGTAATCTGTGGTTTGCAAGCGATCCAATGCCGAGTATATAAAGATACCTTTTTATTGATCGTATCTTCTAACTCAGAATATACGGCTCGCATTGTACGTTCAATATGTTTTTTTCTATCAGCAAACGGCAAACTTGTAGCGTATGCTTTATCAAGTTGCGGATAGAAATGGTATAGGGGTTCAGACCAAATGGCTGATTCAGCTTCGGTCTGAAAGTCCATAATCCGCTGAATCATATAATCAGCACCAGGATTTATAAATTTAATGTTCATGTTACTCCTTATACACAAAGTACACTATCTCATCGGGCAGATTCATCATGTACCAACACCATTTTTCTGATATTCGGATGCAGCAATGATAATCATAGCTCAATCCAAAACCTTTTCAAATCCTTGTTTTCATTCGGTTCGTGTACTGTTGATTCAAAAACACCGCCGTTTGCAAGAATGGTCTTTTCACTTCCAATGTTTCCGTCCATGCAAGTAATCAGAACTTTATCCAGTCCGATCTCACGGCAGAATGGGAGTGCCATTTTGAGCATTACTTTTGCGTATCCCTTTCGCCTTTCGCTCGGTCTTACGGAGTATCCGATATGACCGCCATATTTGGATAGATAATCATTAAACTCGTGTCGTACCTGCAAGAAGCCCAATACCTTGTTATCAGCTTTCCTCACAAGCATAAACTGTGTTGCAGGAACAAGCGAATCGGGACAGGTTTCGGGGTTTTCCTCAAGGGCGCATTTTTCAATATATTCCATTGGATCGTCCGTGCGGCGCATCGAACCGCATCCATCCATAGAGCTGCCTGCCGCAAGGTATTCTTTTTTGCATTCCATGATCTGTTTTGCATATTCTGCAGTTGGTCTTAATAAATCAAGTTCTTCCATAACCTATATATCCTCTCCATCAAAATCGGGGGTGTACTTCGCGGTAGCCGACTCGCGCTGTTGCATGTAGCCCACAAAGCCCAGACGCTCGGCATGCTGCATGACCGAGTCGTATTCAAAGGTGGTCACGCGGCGGTGGAGATTGGTATACGGTGCATCGGTGGCAAATTCGGGGGTGTACTGACTCATCAGGCTCAGGCGGATATCCTGCACGGGCACGGTCTCGGCAAGGCGATCCAGCACGGCGAGTGAGTCCTTGCGGCAGCCCGGCAGCACCAAATGGCGCACCAGCACGCCGCGCGTCATGATTCCCTGTTCGTCAAATTGCACCGCCCCCGCAAGCTCGTACATTTTGGTAATGGCGCGCGCTGCGACATCGGGATAATCAGCTGCGCCTGCGTATCTGTGCGCGATCTCGGGATCGGCAAACTTGAAATCGGGCATCCAAACGTCCACGTATGGGGCAAGCAGTTCTATGATCTCGGGCTTTTCGTAGCCGCCCGTGTTATATACGATGGGGATATGCAGCTGCGGCTTGAGTGCCTTCAGCAGCGGCACGAGCTGCGCGGCAAAGTGCGTGGGGGTGACCAGATTGATATTATGCGCGCCTGCCTCTTGCAGCGCAAGCATTTTTTGCATCAGTTCCACTGCGCTGATCTCTTTACCCTGTCCGCGGTGGCTGACGCGATAATTCTGACAAAACACGCAGCCGAGGTTACAGCCCGAGAAAAACACAGTACCCGATCCCTGCGTGCCGCTGATGCAGGGCTCTTCCCACAGGTGCAGATCGGCACGCGCGATACGAAACTCGTTGCGCTGACCGCAATAGCCTGCATGTGTATCTCGGTTTGCGCCGCAGTTACGCGGACACGCCGTACATTTGCTCATATGCTCCCCTCCTTTTTTTCACCGTTTCTTACATTATACGAAAAAAAGCGCGCGCTGTCAAGCCAAGTGTTTACAAAACCGAAGGTTTGTGATATAATGGGCGTAACGAACGCAAGGAGGCACAAGTATGCAGATTGCAGAACGAATTATCATCACGCCCAATCCCGTCGAGGATCTTTACAAAGTATTTTCAAACTACGGCTACCGCGTTGCCACGGCAGAATCCTGCACGGGCGGCTTTGTGGGCGGCGTGCTGACCGCCATGCCGGGCATCTCCTCGGTGTATCTGGGCGGCTTTGTGACCTATACCAACCAAATGAAGATCGACCTTTTGGGTGTGGATCCCGCAGCGATTGAGCAGTATACCGAGGTATCCGCACGCGTTGCCGAGCAGATGGCGCAAGGGGCGCGCGAGCGCACGGGTGCGGACGTTGCCGTGTCGCTGACAGGCATCGCAGGTCCCGGTGGCGGCAGCGAACAAACGCCCGTGGGCACGGTTTATATCGGCATCAGCTCCAAGGCGCACACCTATGCGGTGCGTTACTGCATGCCCTCTTATCTCCCAAGACACGAGATTCGCAGTCGTGCCGTACTGCTTGCTATCACGCTTGCGACACAAGAAGCGAAAAATTATCACACTTTCTGCGAAGAATTGAGATAAAACCCTTGATTTTTTTCATATCCTGTTGTAGAATATATAATTGAGATAATTTTTGTCCCATGATGGGAAAAGAAAGGCAATTTACATGGCAAAGTTCAAGAAAATTGGCGTACTCACCTCCGGTGGTGACGCGCCCGGTATGAATGCGGCTGTCAGAGCCGTAACAAGAAAGGCTCTTGCTGAGGGCATTGAGGTTATTGGTATCAACGGCGGTTATGCAGGTCTGCTCAACGGCGATCTGACCCCCCTGACCTCCCACGCAGTTTCCAACATCGTAACGCGCGGCGGTACGATTCTGTACTCCTCTCGCTGCCCCGAGTTCAAGACTCCCGAGGGTATGGCAAAGGCTCTGCAAACCTGTAAGGATAACGATATTGACGCGATCGTGGCAATCGGCGGCGACGGTACCTACCGCGGTGCGACCGACCTGACCAACCACGGTATTCCCTCGATCGGCATTCCCGCAACCATTGACAACGACATTACCGCAACCGACCTGACCATCGGTTACGATACTGCTGTCAATACCCTGCTCTCCATGATCGACTACCTGCGCGACACCTGCGAATCCCACGCAAGATGCAACGTTGTTGAGGTAATGGGCAGAGATTGCGGCTTGGTTGCACTTTACGCAGGCATTTGCACGGGTGCGGTTTCGATCGCGATTCCCGAAGTGCCCTTTAACGAAGAGGCTGCTATCAAGAAGATCGCAAACGTACGCGACATGGGCAAGAGAGGCATTATCGTAGTCTTCTCCGAGGGTATGCCCCAGGTAAACGGCAGAAAGTACAGCGAATACTTTGCCGAGAAGGTTGAGGCGCAGACCGGTATTGAAACCAAGTTTGCTCGCGTTGGTCACATCATTCGCGGTGGTGGTCCTACCCTGCGTGACCGTATGACCGCAACCCAGATGGGTGTTGAGGCTGTCAATCTCTTGCTGCAGGGCAAGAGCAACCGCGTTATGTGCGTGCTGGAAAACAAGATCACCAACGAGGACATCAACTTCGCGCTGGTGCTTGACCGCATGAACAAGGGCAAGCTCAAGGATGGCGATCTGGACAGATTCAGCGCCGATGAGATTGCTTCTATGCGTGCGCGCTGCGCATACAGACAGGCAAAGATCGAAAAGCTTTACAAGATGGCTTACGAGATTTGCAACTAATCGAAAAAAATCGGGACTCCGCTTTGGCGGAGTCCCTTTTTTTGCGTTAATTTCTGGGCAGATAGGTATACAGCCCTGCTATACTTGTCGGAAATACGCCCTGATCTGCGGAATAGGATGCGTAAAGCTTGGCGCCTTCAGGGAAATCATTCAAAGCAGTAAAGCTGCCATCAGAGTTGGTTAACACGTAATCGGGAACAGACTGCACAGCAAAATTACTCTCTCCCATCAGCATCTTTTTGCCTGTAGCGGCATCCTCTATCACGGTCAGCACACATATGCGGGCATTTCTGACGTCCACGCGCTTGACTTCACCGTCCACGAACACAACGTTCGCGGGATAAGATTCTTGGGTCAAGCATTCTCCGGTAAAGCTCACGTATACCTCGTCGCCCGCGATCAAAGGCACGTCCACAAATACGGTGGCACTGTCCATGAGCAGCGTGGCTTTATTTTCTCTGATAACACCGTAATCATAACTGGTTTGAAATGCAGTCTGCTGCGTTTCTCTGGGTGCGTAGGCATACGCTGCCAAGGGCGTTATGGCTTTGCCCGGCTGAAGCAGATTACGGTAATAGGTGACGTAAAGCGCCTTGGTCGTATCGTAATCCGCAAGTGAACAAAAGCTTCCCTGCTCGTCAAGGATGACGTATTCACAAAGCTCACCCGAAATCTGATAGCCATTCTCAACAGGCTTCCAGCCGCCGTCATACTCAAGGCAAAGGATGCCCGCGTCAACGCGCGTAACGTCAAGAAAACCACCCTCGGGCAAAATCACCGTGCCCGGATAGGTTTCCTGCACCATGAGCTCTCCCATATAGGTCAAATGATATATGTCCCCCGGCACAAACACATCCAAATCCCAAACGTCCTTGTCCAGAAACTCGGTCGTGCAGCTGTTGAGCAGCGGTGTTGCCAAGCCGGAGCGATGCATACCGTAATCCATACTCACTTGCATGCTTTGCGCACTGAACTGCACAATATCCATGGGCGGTGTTGATAAAATAGGCGGATGCTCATGGATCACTTCACCAAGCAGCTCACTTACCAGCCCGTTGGCGCAGCCCGAAAACAGCGCAGCGCAGCAGATAAGCAGCGTAAACACAACAAACAAATTGCGTTTTTTCACGGTTCATTCCTCCTTTGTCTGATCGGTTGTTTTTTCCTCGTTCTCCTCGGGAGCTACGTGCATCTTCTTAAGCACCATTTTTGCTGCGTACAAAGCAAAAATCACAACTGCGACTGTGATCACAAGAATCAGGCTGACGGTTTGTATGACGTCCATGCTCAGCATGAGCTTGGATTGCTCCTCTGCTTGCTCGCTTGCAAACGCAAGCAGCGTTCCCGCCGTGCTTGCCCCTGTCGTGCATACGATTGCCCAAATCTTTTTGAAAATGCTTTTCTTCAAGTGATCACCCCCGGAGTAAAAATGTTCTCTACTTATATAGACGACAAAAATCGAAAAAAGTTTCTCGTTTTTTGAAAGTTTTTTTGATTTTTTTAAATATTTTTGTTTTTATTTGTTTTTTGCGATAAAATCACGGTAAAAATGCGCGCTCTTCTTCCATGCGGTATTGCCTTCTCGGTCGCAGGACATGATGCCGAACTTAAAGTTATAGCCCGCGCTCCACTCAAAGTTATCCATCAAGCTCCACAGATAATAGCCGCGTACGTCATACCCTTGGTCAATCGCCTTTTCAAGATACTCCAAAAAGCCCTGCACGTAGCGGATACGGTCATCATCATGGATCATGCCGTCTGCGCCCACGGGCTCGTCACCCTCAAAGTACGTGCCGTTTTCGGTGATATAGAACGGGATATCCAGCTTGTACATATCCTTAAGCATGACGATCGCGTCGTACACCGCCTTGGGATAGTACTCGGTGCGGTTATTCAGGAAATTGCCGCCCTGTGAGAAATCCGCCTGCACCTTTTGATTATGCGTCACGGGTACGCGGTTATATACGTTCAGACCAAAATAATCGGTCTTTTGGCTCATCAGCTCATAGTCACCGGGAGCGATGTGCATCAAGGTACCCTCTTTTTCAAGGTGCTCCAGAATGTAATCGCTGTAGCGACCTGCGTACAGCGGATCGCAATAGAACTTCCAGTTGCGCTCGTCCTGATCGATCATGAGTGCAATATCCTCGGGAGAATCGGTCAGCGCGTGACGCTTCCAGATATCAATGACAGCACCGACTTGGCTGTTCCCCAGATTGTGCGCGCGGAACGCCTGAACGCCCTTACCGTGTGCGACCAAAATATTGTGGCGCGCCTGATTGCCCCACGCTTCATTGGTATGTCCGGGTGCAAAGCCGCCCAGCGCATAGCCTACGTAGGTAGCGATCGGCTCATTGATTGTTGCCCACATGGGCACGATATCACCGTATGCGCCGAACATCTTGTCAGCGTACTCGCCAAACCACTCGATCGAGTCGCGGTTGACCCAACCGCCCTTATCCTCAAGCACCTGCGGCAGATCCCAATGGTACAGTGTGACGCAAGGCGCAATGCCCTTTTCCAAGAGCGCCTCAAATGCGCGTCTGTAATAGTCTATGCCCGCTTGGTTGACTTCGCCAACGCCATTGGGCATAACGCGCGACCAGGAGATCGACATACGGTAAGAATTGACGCCAAGTTCACACAGATTTTGCAGATCGCGATCAAAGCGGTGATAGCTGTCGCAAGCGACGTCGGGTGTATGACCGCCAAAAATCTTACCCGGCTTTTTTGCCATGGTATCCCAGATGCTGGGAGTTCTGCCGTCAGCGATGACGCCGCCCTCGATCTGTCCTGCACTGGTTGCCGTGCCCCATAAAAAATTCTTCGGAAATGCCATAGTCTGCCTCCTTACATATCAAACAAGCTCCAAGGATAGCCCTTGGGCGGGTTGCTTTGTACTTCTATCAATCGTTTCGTCATGGGATGCATGACGCCCAGGCGCGTTGCCCACAGCGCGGTGGTGCAGCCCTTTTCACGGCTGCCGTATTTACCGTCTCCCAGCAGCGGATGCCCTGCATGCGAGAGCTGCGCGCGGATCTGATGCGTGCGTCCTGTTTCCAAGGTCACCTCAACCAAGCTGCAGTCACCGTTTTGCGCAAGCGTGCGATAGCTCAGCCTTGCTTCCTTGACACCGTTTCGCGGCGTCTTGACCACGAACGCCTTGTTTTGTGCCTTGTCATGGTATAAAAAGTCGGTCATTCTGCCCTTTTCGGGTGTCAGCGCGCCATGTACCACAGCCACATACTGCTTGCTGATCTGCTTGCCGACCACCATGCCGCCAAGCTTTGCCGCGCTTTCGCGATCCTTGGCAAACAGAATTGCGCCGCCCGTAGCGGTATCCAATCGGTGCACAAGAAAGATCTGCCCCGTAAATCCGCAAAGATTGCGCCAGTTTTGCACGCAAGTCAAAAGATCCGAGCCGTCCGCATGCGCGGGATCGGGTTGGCTTGGCTGTCCAACCGGCTTTTCGCAGATCAGAATATTTCTGTCCTCGTACAGTACCACGGGGGCTTTTTGATAGGTCTGTCGCAGATCGCGCTCGTATCCCACGCGCATAGCGCCGCTTTCCAAGCGAATATTACCGCAAACGGCAAAGCCCTGCTTATCCAAGAATCTGCGCATGCGCAGATTTCCCTCGTGCGTGTCAATACGTACCGACACAGCACCCATGCGCAAGGCGCGTGCTATGGCGTAGCTGACCACCAGATCTGCTGAGCCGCTACCGCGAAGTGCGTCCGAAAGCGCCACGCGGTGCAAGGTTACGTAATTATCCCCTTCCGTTTGCCACGCACCGTCATACACGGTTGCGTAAGTCGGCTCAGGCGTGGTCATCAGCACAAAATAGCCAACAACCTTGCCGCCAAGCATCAGCGCATAGCCCATTTTCTGGTCAATGTCCTGTATCAGTCTTTGATCGGACGGATATCCGTCCTGCCATTGATCAATGCCAAGCACCGCGATCGCTGCGCGCGCCTGATCAAACACCTTTTGTATCTCGGGCAGCATATCCACGGCTGCCGTTCTGATTTTGATATCGTTTACGTTCATGTATTTCCTCCCGCACAGCGCGAGCAAGGGCTGCTTGCTCCGTGATTCGTTGCCTGTGCAACTGTGCCCGATTGCAGCTGCTTTGCATTTTGCAGGTAGCTGCAGTCAGGGTCTTTGTGATATTTCGTGCCGCTTTGCGACCAATAGACCGTGCCCTTTACAGATACTCCATCCTGAAAGGATTGTTCCTCATAAAGTAAAGCTTGCTCCTCGGGGCTAAGCACCTCTCCGCTTGAGATCTCCTTACCGCTTGGCACACTGCAGCCTGCCAGCACAAGCAGCAAAAGCAGCGCAATACAAATAAATCTGGTCATAGCGTGCTCTCCGCAAGCAATCTTTCCTGCACAGAAAGCTTGTGCAGCGCGTGCTCGTATGCGCCCTTGTAATCGTCCAGCTGCTTGCAGCATATCTCCATATCCTGCAGCACGCCATACAAAAGCACAGGCACGGGGGCATGCTCGTCCGCCAAGATCTGCTGCAGCACGGCATACGCTGCGGCGTATGCCCCTCTCTTTTGCAGCACGGTTGCCTGCACGTGCAACGTCAGCTGGCGTTCCAAGGGCGTATCACCGTCAAAGCGGTGCAAGGCATGCATGTGTTCAAGCTGCTCCATGATCAAGGTATAGCGGCAAAAGGTATCCTGCCATGCCGCAAAATCGCGCTCTCCGGGCAAAAGGTCTGCCGCCTCATAAGACGCCAGTGAGGGAGAGATGCCGCGCATATAGCGAAAATACACGATGGTGGGGGCGGTGATATGCTCGGTATGGTATGCGGTATTGTCCGCGTCGCGCAAGGCAGTATCAAACCAATAGCAGGCGTTATGCAAGTTTCCCGCAAAAAACTCCTCCTTGGCAAGACCCAGCGCACACTCTGCCATAAGCAGCGCGATCTCGTCATCCGACTCGGAAAGCACCGAGCCGCAAAGCTCGCGGCAAATGCGATAGTCACCCATCTGGAATGCTCTGCGGATATTGGGCATATAGCGGATCTTTTGGTACAGGAATTCATTCTCCTCCTCTGCAAGCAAAAAGCCCGCAGGCACGTTGAGTCTGCTTGCAAGATATATGACCGTGGGCAAGGACGGCAGTGCCGCACCGTGCTCAATGCGCGAGAGCATATTGCGCGTGATAAAATCGCCCGCAAGCTCTTGTTGGGTGATCATTTTGGACATCCGAAGATTTTTGATCTTCTCACCGATGTTCATGGCTACCTCCTTGAAGGTAAATTCTATTTACTATATTATACTGTATTCCAAGCTGTTTTTCAAGTTTTTTTTGCAAAAATCACGCAGATTTTTTGATTTTATGTTATAATAAATGCAGAGTTCAAGGAGGTGAGCCGTTTGAGCATATTCTGGATCAAGATCATTGCAGCCGTGACCATGCTGATCGACCATATCGGCAGCTTTACGCCCTTTGCGGGCTGGGAACACATGCGCATGATCGGGCGCGTGTCCTTTCCCCTGTACGCCTTTATGCTGGCGCAGGGCTTTTTGCACACCAAAAGCAAGTGGAAATACCTCTGGCGCATGCTGATTTTGGCATGTATCACGCAGCCGATCTACACCTATTGCTTTTACGGCGACGCTTGGAAATGGGATTCCCTGAACATCCTCTTTACGCTATCTGTGGGACTTGTCTGCATGTGGCTTTTGCAGATCGGCAGAGATGCCGCGCAAAAGCGTAAGCGCGCATGGTGGCTTTCTTGCCTTGGGCTGTGCGCCGCGACCTGCGCTATCATTTGGGCGTCTGACCTTTTGGGAGTCGATTACGGCTGGACAGGCGTTTTGCTGCCCGTGCTGCTCTACCTAACCGCTGACTTTAAATGGGCGTGCATCCCCATCGTCACACTGTTTGCCCTGCGCAATCAGCTCATGACCGGTGCTTGGGATGAGCCTGTGTACCAGCGCAGTATTTTCTCGGTTGTTGCCCTCTTGCCCATGCTATTCTACGACGGCAAGCCGGGCCCCAAGCCGCAAAGCAAATTCGGCGCCGCCCTGCTCAAATACGGGTTCTATGCGTTTTACCCCGTGCACCTTTTGGTGTTGGCATTGATTTTCAGATAAGAAAGACTGAATAAGCTGCAGAAAAACCGCATCTCTTCCTTCTTCCCTGTCAATATAAAAAACCACCTTCGCATTTGGCGTGACACTCTTAATGGAGGATTTGCGAGCACAAAATTTCGGCAGAAATATTGTCTTCTTCTCTACCGATTTGTGTTATAATGTGGCTAAGAAAAGGCCTCTCCCCAAGGGAGAGGTGGCGGCGTAGCCGACGGAGAGGGCAAAATGGAGCAAATAGGTAAACGCCCTCTCACCCGCTACCGCGGGAGCTCTCCCCAAGGGAGAGCCTTTGGATACGCACGTGCATCTTGAGGGGTATGGGCTTTGCCCGATGCCCTCGTTGCTTGCAACGCCGTAATACAAAGGCAAAACTGGCGATAAATAAATATAAACTAAACGGAGATAAATGATGACAACACAGATTTATTCTAAAGAGAATTTTGCAAAAATGGATTCTATGCATGATTCTCTTGCTACGCATATTTCAATAGATAACAAAACGTTAGTGATTATTTACGATACACTCGACCAAAGTATCATCGGACAGGATGGGTTGCCATATTATCAAGGCAAGAAATTAACGATTGAGTACGCGATTGATTCCTATTGTGAAGTTAGACTTTTTAAGAATAATAAATACAAATATGTTGACCTCTTGGCAGAAAAAGATAAATTTTATAAGTTGACGAATAACTGCAAATTTATGTCCTACAAATATGCTGTTGATAGCTTTAAAGAAATCACTTTGGAGTTTACCATTCAAGGAAAAAACAAATATTGGAATTTTGAAATTAGTATGGATCCGGAAAAAATCACATATTATTGGGAATAAATGATATTCCATAGAAAAATTCCCGACAGACCTATATGAATCTGTCTGGGCTAATTACCGCTCATCCGAGCGGTTTTTCTACCACAATTATTCATTATTCAATATTCATTATTCATTAAAAAACACACCCGCGACACAATGTCGCGGGTGCGTTTTTATTGGATGATCTGTAAATTACAGACCTCTCTTCACGTAAGTGGTGTGAAGCAGCTCGTGAGCCTTGTGGCTGTTGGGCTTGCCAAGGAAAGTGTCGTACAGCTCCTTAATTGCAGGGTTCTCGTGAGACAGACGCAGAGGCATGGAAGCGTCCAGGTTGTACAGTACGCTTGCACGCAGAGCGCGAACGTCGGTCCAGTTGAGTACCTTTGCTTCTACGTGAGGCTGACCGCCGCCATTTACACAGCCGCCGGGACAACCCATGATCTCGATGAAGTCGTATTTCTTCTCACCGCTCTTGACAGCGTCAAGCAGAGCGGCAGCGTTCTTGGTGCCGGATGCAACTGCAACGTTCAGGGTGATGCCTGCAATGGTGTAGCTTGCTTCCTTCCAGCCCTGGGTACCACGAACCTCGTGGAACTCAAGCTTTTCGGGGTTAGAGCCGGTCAGTGCGAATACTGCGGTTCTCAGTGCAGCTTCCATAACGCCGCCGGTTGCGCCGAAGATAACGCCTGCACCGGTGGAGATGCCCAGAGGTGCATCAAACTGCTCCTCGGGAAGCTCGTTGAAGTTGATGCCTGCACGGCGGATCATACGAGCCAGCTCTCTGGTGGTCAGAGAGTAGTCAACGTCCGGAACACCTGCTGCGTTCTCGTCGTCTCTGCCGATCTCGAACTTCTTTGCAGTACAAGGCATGATGGATACTACGACGATGTCCTTAGCATCCCAGCCCATCTTGTCTGCATAGTAGGTCTTGATGATCGCACCCAGCATCTGGTGAGGAGACTTGCAGGAGGACAGGTTCTCGGTGAACTCGGGATAGTAGTGCTCGCAGTACTTAACCCAACCGGGCGAGCAGGAGGTGATCATGGGCAGAGTGCCACCGTTCTTGAATCTGTCAAGGAACTCGGTTGCTTCTTCCATGATAGTCAGGTCTGCTGCAAAGTCGGTATCAAATACGTTAGCAAAGCCCAGGCGACGCAGAGCAGCAACCATCTTGCCCTCTCCGTTGGTGCCGATGGGGTTGCCAAACTCCTCAGCGATTGCTGCACGAACTGCAGGAGCAGTCTGTACGACAACGTGCTTGGAGGAATCAGCCAGAGCCTCGAATACTTCATCAGTGGTATCCTTCTCGTACAGAGCGCCTACGGGACATGCGTTGATGCACTGACCGCAGTTGACGCAAGAGGTGGATGCCAGAGGAATATCAAAGGTGCAGCCGATGTGGGTATCAAAGCCACGATCGTTTGCGCCGATAACGCCAATGCCCTGTACCTTTTCGCACATTGCGGAGCAACGGCGGCACAGAATGCACTTGCTGTTATCACGGATGATTGCGCAGGAAGAGTCGTCAATGCGGCTCTCGGTCTTTACACCGCCAAAGTAATCTTCCTCAACACCGTACTCCTGGCACAGCTTCTGCAGCTCGCAGTTGGTGGAGCGCACGCAGGACAGGCACTTCTTGTTGTGGTTAGAGAGCAGAAGCTGCAGGTTGAGCTTTCTTGCCTTGATAATAGCGGGAGAGTTGGTGACGATCTCAGTGCCGTCACGCTCGATGGGGTATACGCAAGCGGTTACAAGGCCGCGCGCGCCCTTAACCTCTACAAGGCAGAGACGGCAAGCGCCGATCTCGTTGATGTCCTTGAGGTAGCAAAGGGTGGGAATATCGATGCCTGCCATCTTGGCAGCTTCGAGAACAGTGGTTCCGTACGGTACGGTATAGGGCTGACCGTTGATCTTAATATTGAGCATTTGGGTTTCCATATCCACAATTCTCCTTTCTTAGTCCTTATAGATTGCGCCGAACTTACAGCCGGATACGCAAGCGCCGCACTTAACGCACTTAGCAGCGTCAATCGTCAGCGAGGGCAGCTTGTGGCCGGGAGCTACGTAGTCGGTCTTCTTGATCGCGTCTGCGGGGCAGTTCTTGAGGCACTTGCCGCAGCCAATGCACTTTTCGCGATCGATTACGTAAGACATCAGGCTCTTGCAGACGCCTGCAGGGCACTTCTTGTCTACGATGTGTGCGATGTATTCATCACGGAAGAAACGCAGGGTTGCAACAACGGGGTTGGGAGCAGTCTGACCAAGGCCGCACAGAGATGCGGACTTGATGTACTGGCACAGCTCTTCCATTCTGTCAAGGTCTTCAAGCTCACCGTTACCGGAAATGATCTTGTCCAGAATCTCAAGCAGTCTGCGAGTACCTACGCGGCAGGGGGTGCACTTACCGCAGGACTCATCAACCGTGAACTCCAGGAAGAACTTTGCGATGTCAACCATGCAGTTGTCCTCGTCCATAACGATCAGACCGCCCGAACCCATCATACAACCGATAGCAGTCAGGTTGTCGTAGTCGATGGGGGTGTCGATCAGGGATGCGGGGATACAACCACCGGAAGGACCACCGGTCTGAGCAGCCTTGAACTTCTTGCCGTTCGGGATGCCGCCACCGATCTCCTCGATAACCTCGCGCAGGGTGGTACCCATGGGAACCTCAACAAGACCGGTGTTGGTGATCTTGCCGCCCAGTGCGAATACCTTGGTGCCCTTGGACTTCTCGGTACCCATGGAAGCAAACCAATCAGCACCGTTGAGAATGATCTGAGGAATGTTAGCGTAGGTCTCTACGTTGTTAAGTACAGTAGGCTGGTTGAACAGACCCTTTACTGCCGGGAAAGGAGGACGGGGTCTGGGCTCACCGCGGTTACCCTCAATAGAGGTCATAAGTGCGGTTTCCTCGCCGCAAACGAATGCGCCTGCGCCAAGACGGATCTTCATATCAAAGTTGAAGCCCGTGCCAAAGATGTTTTCGCCAAGCAGGCCGTATTCTCTTGCCTGATCGATTGCGATCTGCAGACGGTTTACTGCGATGGGGTACTCTGCACGAACGTAAACGTAACCTTCGTCAGCGCCGATAGCGTAAGCAGCGATTGCCATAGCCTCGATAACTGCGTGGGGGTCACCCTCCAGAATGGAACGGTCCATGAACGCACCGGGGTCGCCCTCGTCTGCGTTACAAGCAACGAACTTCTTTACGTTGCCGCGGTTGCCCGAAGCGAACTTCCACTTCAGACCCGTGGGGAATCCGCCGCCGCCTCTGCCGCGCAGACCGGAATCCAGAATGGTCTGGATAACCTCATCGGGGGTCATCTCGCGCAAGCACTTTTCCAGCGCGAAGTAACCGTCCATTGCGATGTACTCGTCAATGTTCTCGGGGTTGATAACGCCGCAGTTACGCAGCGCAACTCTCTTTTGCTTCTTATAGAAGGTGGTCTCGCTCAGAGAAGCAAGCTCAATCTCTTCCTCATCCTTGCTGTCGGTTTCGTTGTAAACCAGACGCTCAACGATTCTACCCTTTTCCAGGTGCTCGGAAACGATCTCGGGGATGTCTTCGAGGGTAACTCTGGAATAGAAGGTGCCTTCGGGATAAACGATCATGATCGGGCCGAGAGCGCAAAGACCGAAGCAACCGGTCAGTACGATCTTGATCTCTTCATCTAAGCCCTTTGCCTTGAGTTCCTCTGCAAGCTTCTCGCTCAGCTTAACGCTGCCCGAAGAGCTACAGCCGGTACCGCCGCAAATCAGTACGTGAGAACGAATCATAACTCTTTAATCCTCCTTGATTACTTCTTGTTTGCGCTGATGGTATACTCAGCAACAGGCTTGCCGCCCTTGATGTGCTTTTCGATGACTTCCTTTGCCTTGTCAGCGGTCATCTTGACGTAGGTAACCTTCTCTGCGTCCTTGGTGTAAACCTCAACGACAGGCTCGTACTGGCAAATGCCGATACAACCGGTCTGAGTAACGATAACACTCTCGCCCAGGCCTGCTTCGGTAATACCCTCGACAAATGCGTTGAGAACGGGACGTGCACCTGCTGCGATACCGCAAGTAGCCATGCCGACTACGATACGGATGTCACCGCTGGATTTGCGCAGAACAACCTTGTCCTGCATTTTGGCCTTGATGGCCTTCAGCTCTTCAAGTGACTTCATTGTGATGATCCTTTCAGATTATAATTATAAATTTTTTTATTAACGAAATTGTATTACAGCCCCTCGTACTGCTCTTCGAGGTACGAGCCGATCCAGGACAGGATCTCGGGCTCGCCAAGCGAGATATCCTCGCCCAGCACCTCGCGCAAATCGCGCGTGGACAGTGCGACCTCTCCCTGCTCGGTCTTATGCGAATACTCAAAATCGATGTCGGGCGAGCCCTGAATCAGCGTTTTGACTGTTTCGATCATATCCCCAAGCGGAATAAAGTCGATATGATTTTTGCCAAAGGTGGCGTGTGTGACCGTTCCGTGCTGCTCGCTTTCCGATTCGTGCACCGAGGTGATCTCTACCCCGCCGCCCGTCATTTCGGCAAGCATTTTTAAAAACGGAATTCCCAAGCCAACCTTTCTGGTCTTTCTGGTGGTGAAAAAGGGGTTTGCTAACTTATCCACCTGCTCCCCGGTCATGCCGCATCCGTTATCGCTGACGCGAAAATGCAACCATTCGCCCTGCTCGGTAAGCTCGATTGAAATGAGCGTAGCCCCTGCCCTGACCGAATTCATGGTGATATCCAATACGTACAGTGAAAGCTCGTCCATATCATTCTCCTTCTTTGCATCCAAGCAAATAGTCAATCAGCTTGTCCCTGACCCGTTGTGAGGAATACGGCTCGTCGTCCAGCTCGACGGCAAAGCCCTCTTCTGCAATGTCTGTCAGGTAATGCGCATCCGATGATGCAACGAATGCAAGACCTCGCTCCCTGAGCACGGGATATTGCTCAAGGCTTTGCTCCAGCTTTGCGATATCGCGCAGCTCAAAGGCGGTAAAGGGCGGATCGGGCGGAAAGTCACCAAGCATTGCGATAATGCCGTTTGACTCTCGGTCGATGTGTGCCGGATAGCAAACGCCTCCGCGCGCCTTGACCTCAGCATACGCCTCCTCCAAGGACAGGTACGATGCGTTGAGCAAGAGATATTGCTCTTGGTCAACGATCTCGTCGTTCTCGTCGGTGACGTACTGATTGCCGAATATCTCCGGCTGATTCTGGATTTTGAAGCGATGCGCGTCCACGTATTCCCCGAACGCCATAGCACTCTCCAGATCTCTGAAAAGGCAGACCGCGTGAACGTCCTCAGCGGTGGTCAGCTCCATACCAGCAACGGGTATGATGCCGTTTGCCTTGGCGATCTTGAAAAACGCGGGGCAGTTTTTGGTGGAATTGTGATCGGTCAGCGCAACGATCTGTAATCCGTTGAGCAACGACATGCCCACGATGTTGCCCGGTGTCATATCCTCATCCCCACAAGGGGAAAGACAGGAATGCAGGTGCAGATCGCACCGATACAGGCTCACGGGTCACGCCCCTGCCATCTGTCCGATGGCACAGCAGATCTCGTATGCAGACATGGAGGTGCTCATGACGCAAACGCCGTTTTCCTCGGCTGCCTTCAGCACGTCCTGCTGCATGGTGACGTCCTCTGCGAGAATAATGACCGCAGGTTCTGTCAGGTTAGCAACCGCAACGACGTTGATATTCGCCATAATAGTGACCCATGCGCAGCCCGCCTCGACGCGACTCATCGCGCGGCTGAGCAAGTCGCCCGTATAAACGCCGTCAAACTCGCCGTCCGTGGTGCCGCAAAGCACGCGCGCGTCCAGCAGTCCTTGCAATGCATCTACCTTCATTGGCTTAGTCCCCCTCGTCACGGTGATTTTCTTTGATAATTTGGTCAAACCTTGCAAGAATTTGCTCTCGCTCAGTTTCAATGCCGCGTTCCTTCATCAGTCGCTTGAGCATGACCGTGCATTCATCCGCACCAGCCTCGCATTTGACGATATCCTCGGCAAACGCCATGCAGTTGGGTGCTCCGCACGAGCCGCAATCAAGTCCCGGGAGTGCCTTGCCGATGCATTCGATGTCACTCATCATGCGCATGGCAGTGCGTCTGTCCGAGGAAAGCAAGCCGTAAGGATTGTACTCGATCTCTTTTTCATGGAAATACTTATCGGGAATCCAATCGCTTGCGGGTCTGTTGGGTGAAACGGGCAGATAACGCTTGAGCGATTGCAGTCTTGCCTGTGCAATGTAGGGGTTAGCCACCGTCATAGCACCGCCGACGCAGCCGCCGCTGCAAGCGTTGAGCTCCACAAAATCCAGCGTTGTGATATCCGCGCTGTCAATGCGGTCAAGCACGCGGATACAGTTTTCAATTCCGTCAGCCGCTAAGTAGCGGTCGTTGAGAATTGCGGTGGATTCGCCTCCCGTGGACGCCCAGCCGATACCAATGATACCTGCCTCGGTGACCTCGTAAGGCTCTTCCTTATAGCTGTTCATTTTGTCAAGCAATGCGAAATAGATATCTCTGACCGAAACGGTCGCGGATACGTAATTTCGCTCTCCCGCAAAGTTGTTCTTGACGTAACTGACCTTGGCGGGACAGGGTGAGATAAAGATGATACCGATGTCCTCATCCGAAAGTTCGGGATGCTCCTCCATCGCCTTCTCTCTTGCCAGCATAGCGGCAATATCCATAGGCGACAGCATCGGCATAATGTTCTCACACAAATAAGGATAGTTTGTACTGATCAAGCGCATGATTGTCGGACAAGCCGAGCTGATCACGGGCTTTTTCACGTCTTCACGGTAGATGTACTTGCGCGTATACGCGCTGACCAGCTCTGCGGCACAGGCAACCTCAAACACATCATCAAACCCAAGATCCAAAAGACCGCGAATGATATAGCCGATGTTGTCAAGGTTATCAAACTGACCGTAAAGCGAGGGCGCGGGAAGCGCGACCGTATACTTGTAGTCATCCAGCACGCTCAGTGCGTCGTGCGTCGCCTTTTTTGCCTTATAGGGGCAAACGCGAATGCACTCACCGCAGTCAATGCAGCGCACGGGATTGATCACCGCATGGCCGTCGCGAATACGAATGGCCTCGGTCGGGCAGCGTTTGAGACACGCCGTACATCCCTTACATTTTTCGATATCAAGTGATACCGAGTGTTCGTACTGTCGTAGCATACACACCTCGCATCATTTGATGAATTTTTTGACGGGTTAGAGCAAAACGGTCATGGTAATGGTCGTTCCCTCTCCCACTACGGTATCGATCTTGAGATCGTCCGTATATTTGATCATATTGGGCAGACCCATGCCCGCGCCAAAGCCCAAGTTACGGATATGATCCTTTGCCGTGGAATAGCCCGCCTGCATGGCAAGCTCCACGTCGGGGATACCGGGGCCCTTATCTGCAAGAATGATGACGATCTTATCATCCGACGCTTCAACCTCGGCAACGCCGCCGTTTGCGTGAATGACCATATTGATCTCACCCTCGTACATGGCGATCGACACACGTCTGATCACCTCGGGCGAATATCCGAGCTGGCGCAGTTTTTTCTTGACCGTCACAGACGCAGCACCTGCGGACGAAAAGTCCGCGCCGTCCACGTCGAAACGGAACTTTACAACGTCAGACATCAATGACCTCCCGAATGGGACAGCCCGGCAGCATACAGAATACCGCTTGCCTCAAACGCACGCTTTTCGGTGCACATAACGGCAATGCCGCACTCCTCTGCCAGCTCAACCATATCTGCGGTAGGCTTCTTGCCTCTGACAAAAACGATGCAGATCATATCCATCATATTCGCGGTACGAATGACCTGCGAATTGATCAGACCCGTGATAAGTACTCCTTGGTCCTTGACGTAAGCGAGCACGTCGCTCATCATGTCACTGCAGCAAGCCGAGATCACGTCACTCTCAAGGTGCTCCTCGCCTGCAAGCAGCTCTGCGTCCAAAAGTTTACCGATTTCGCTGATCTTCATATTTTTTCTCCATCTGATTTGCGGTAAAACCGCGGATTTGTGGGGTGTAGTCTATTGATTAGTCTACGTACTTCTTGAGAATTTCGGGAACGTCAGCAACGGTCAGTCTGCCGTAAACCTCACCGTTAACGGTCAGTACGGGTGCAAGACCGCATGCGCCGATGCATCTGGTAGCCTCCAGAGAGTACTTACCGTCAGCAGAGGTGCTGCCAACCGGAACGCCGAGCAGCTCGGAGAACTTGTTGATAATGTCGCCCGAACCCTTTACGTAGCAAGCGGTACCCAGGCAAACAGCAACTGCGATGTCGCCGTCGGGATTGAGCTTAAACTGTGCGTAGAAGGTAGCAATACCGTAGATCTTCTCAACGGGAGTGCCGGTCTTTTCTGCGATGATCTTCTGGACCTCGTAGGGCAGATAGCCGTAGATTGCCTGAGCTTCCTGCATAATGGGCATGGTTGCACCGGGAATACCCTTATACTTCTCGATTACTTCAAGCAACTGAGCTTCCTGCTCGGGAGTGCCACGAAATTCAACCGTAGTCAATTTCTTTTTCATGGTAGTAAATTCCTCCTGTGAATTACTTTATAATTATAAGCGATTTATTATATCATATATTTTTATAAAAGTCTATAGGTTTGTGAAATTTTCGTCATTATTTTCGCAAAAAAGGACGGTTTTTGCCCCAAAATCGTGCACAGTTACCTGCGTTTTTTCGGGCGCTAACGGGTGCGCTTGAAAAATGTAAAATTTCCGTGAACGATCCCCTGCTGCGCACCGAAAAACAAAAACAGCACCCACAGTAAGTGAGTGCTGTGAGACGGGAATCATCGCCCGATACTGATTATCACTTTTTCAATACTTTCTTGCACCAAGTGCGCTTGTTGCAGTTCGGGCACATCAGGTAACGAGTCGTTCCCCTGTGCATCGCATTCAGTGCCTGCTTGTAGGTGGGCACAATTTCGTAACCGCAATTTTTGCACTTATAAGCACCCACGCTGACTTCAAGCTTTAATGCATAGAAGCACGGAATCAAAAATACGACGACAATTCCGATAATCGCGACAAGCTGCCACACGCCTTCGGGTATCAAGAATGCGGCAATAAAGATACCTGCAATGAGTGCCGTCATACTGACGATCATAATCGCCCACATAGACGACCAGATTGTTTTGTTCTTCTTTTCTAATTCCTTTGCCATTTCAAGCAAAAGCTGTTCGTTTTTTTGATCGTTGTTCTCCACGTTGATCTTCTCCCCACTTAATAATTCGTTTACGCTGATGCCAAGAATATCACACAAATCAAGCATAATGGAAGAATCGGGCAAGGATCTTCCCGTTTCCCACTTGGGTACTGCTCTGTCGGTGATGTTCAGCTTTTCTGCCAGCTGCGCTTGCGTATAGCCTTGCAGCTTTCTGCACTCGGCAATAAATCTGCCGATTTTGATCTGATCCATTTCGTTATCCTCCTTTCGCCGTCATCATACTCGACTTAAATGTATAAATCAACACACCACCGGTTGGTTTGGGGAGCATCAACCGATGGTAGAGTGATTTTTATTTGTTTATCAAAGATTTTACCCAATTCAAAATATCATCATCAGCATCAACAACAAATTCCTGACCACGCATCGCAGATTGAAAATATCCGTCACGAACATTGTTTGCAGAATGGTAGGAAATGGTCTTTCCCTGCAAGCATTGAGGCAATACCCATCTCGACCTCTGCTCACCCGGCTTGGTCAAAACCAATCTATCGTCGTAAGTAAAAACACCGTAGCCCGGCTGGTCAAGATCCAGCACGTGATCCGACGCCACAAAAATAGCGTTAAGCGAATCGCCGTAATCCGCGTGCGGATGCCAAGCAAGCGACCTCAATTGCTCAGTTCCCTTAAGCATCTTTCCGACCTGCAGATATCCGTAAATCACGTGTATATCCGGAGCGTTTTTCACAAAACGCAAATTACCCTCCGCGGTGTACTCGGTTTTCCTAAACCAACCAAAATACAGAAATAGATCACCCTCGCCAACGCCCTGATTTTCCAAGTGCTTTAATGCTGCACCTCTCTGACCAAAAGCTGCGACCCAATCATCGGTTCTTGTACGACATGCTTTTCGGATATCAGGGTCTAAATGGCAATTTGTGTGATCAAATGAAGGCTTCAGCTCTTTTATAATCTGCGCATATGATCGATCACCTATAAACAATTCGTTATAAGTACAACGATTGTCCGCAGGAATTGGCATGGATAGCAGCGTTCCATCAGGCAAAATCGGGCTGGGAATACCGCCCGCAGCCGAATCAAATCCCTTTCGGGATAAAATCACTTTCACAGCTACTCCTCCTTATCCTTCACTTGTTTATTACGTATGCTTTTTCATCTCCATATACGGCAGGAAATCAAAGCCTGCCTTTTTGTAAACGCCGATGGCGTACTCGTTTTCCGCCTCGACCTCAAGGCGCAAGAGCGCGCCGGGGTAGGTGCGCGAAACCTGCTCAATAAAGCGGCTGCCCAGTCCCTTGCCACGGCAAGCGTCGCGCAGGTAGAGATCCTCGATCCAGATGCAGGGCTTGCCAAACTCGGTGGAGTAGCTTTTTGCCAGCATGGCGTAGCCCTGCACCTCGCCGTCCACCTCAAACACGTAGCCCTCTACGTAGGGGCTGCCCGTAATGCAGGCGTCCACGTCCGCGTAAAATATCTCGTCCGAGCCGTCTGTGGACACGTAGGGCGTGGCGTAAAACTCGCGCATGAGCGCGACCACCGCTTCCCTGTCCTCGGCTGTGATTTTTCTGATAACGTCGTTCATGTATGCTCCTTATTTTTGCTCTGCGCCCTCGACCAGTCCTGCAACGTATGCGTGCACGTCAAAATCCTCCTGCACGCGATACAAATCCCCGTAATCGATCACGTTCTTGCCCGCAACCACAGCGAGAGAATCGACCCCAACGCCGCCTGCATTGCAAAAGCTGAGCAAATACGACACTCCAAGCGGTTCTGTGATCCTGACCTTTTCCAGCTCCAGCGAGGAAAACGTATCGCAGATCTCGCGCACGGTCGCTCTGTCGGTAATGACGTAATCGGTATAGGTTTGATCGGTGATCGAATACACGCGGATCTCGATGCTGCCCGTGTTGCGCGTGGCGGTCAGCGCATCCTGCATGGGGTTTTGCGTCGCGCAAGCGACAAGCGCCAAGGCAAGAGATGCCAAAAGTACGATAGCGAATAATCTTTTCATTGTCGTCCTCCTTACAGTCTGCCAACAAACGCCGCAATACGCGCAGCCGTTTGCGCAACCGTCTCGTTCGTGTTGTCGATATGCAGTGCAAATTTGCCTGCGTTTTGCAAAAACCAAGCGTTGTACGCAATTTGCGCGGCAATAAACTCCTCGCTGCCGCACATGCGCTCAGGGGGTCTTTCCAAGAGCCTTGCGCGCACCGCCTCCGGCGAGCAGGTCATGGCGATCAGCGCAGTAGAGCCAATGCCATCGGGCAAGCTCATTTTGCTATAAAAATCAATCGGGCTTAGGCAGGTGGTAAAGATCAAATGCTGATCCCCCACTCTTCTGATAGCCTCTTCAAGCCCGTCCTGAATGTAGCCAAACTCATGGTCGGTGCCTGCGTAATCCCACCAGTTCAGACCCATCTCATCGCTGCCCATGCAAACAAAGCCATCGAGCAGATCGAGCTCGCGCAAGGCATCCGTCACCGCAGATTTTCCCACGCCGCACGCAGCGGATATGATAACAAGCTTTTTCATAGCGAGCCTCCAAGTTTGGTTTTACAATTTCATTATACCACAGAATAAGAGAAATGTAAAGAGGGCGTGGGGGTGTTTGGAAATTGACCTCCTTGATCGCCCGCAATTTCACACAATTTGCGCGTAGGGAGGTGGCTTGCTGCCGCCGCGCTGCCCCAAGATCGTTTGGGCGGCCGCTCAATTCGGAAAACCAATCCCCCCTTTTTCGGTAGGGGTCGGCGCCCATCGACACCCGTCAAACGAAGGCGGCAGGAGCAAGCCCCTGCCCTACAAAACACACGCGGGCGATTCGTGAATCGCCCCTACGACCATATAAAAAAGCCCTGCATAGCAGAGCTTTTTATATGTTGCACCAAAATCACACCAACATTCAACGCTGTTCTGCTCGACAAATTGGAATTTGACTACCTTTTCTTGTATATCACAAGTTCAGGATTCTCTCCGTTTGCTTCATATGTGCATACAAGAAGAAAATCCATATTGGCGACAATTCCGTAGCACTTTGTTTGACCCTCAAGTTGACTACCGAGATAGGTCTGCTTATAGTCAAGAAATTTCACTTTTTCTCCGTTTGGGAGTGTGTATTCTATATTGACAAATTCACCGGGCAGCACGTTCAGATTCTCAACCTTGGGCAATCCTTCGATATGCAAAAGTGTGTTAAATTCGTTTATCAGCTGCTCTTTGAATTCTTCGAGCTTTTCTTTTCCGCCAATTTCGGCATATCGCTTCCAGATATCAAGGGTGTATTCACCGTCGGCATAGCACCATTTGCAGTATTCCTCATTGAAATTGCCGTCGGTTTCTTTGCTGATATTATAGTCCTCGAGAGGCATACCGCAGCATTCGCAAATGAGTTCTCTCGGAGAACCGAGGAGCGTATTGATCGACACGTCAAACAATTTTGAAAGAAGCTTGAGCGTATCTATATTCGGTATCGTTTCACCTGTTTCCCAACGGGAAACCGCCTGACGAGTAACGAACACCTTTTCTGCGAGTTCCTCTTGCGAAAGTCCTTTTTTTGTTCTTAATTCGTAGATTACATCTTTCGTTTCCATAAAATCACCACCTTCGTTAGTTGTGATTGTATTATACCACGGGCTGTCAGCATTGACAAGCAACTTGCTGTTGCTGTCAGCTCTGCATTTGACCCCCATCCGATAAGCAAAAAGCCCTGCTTTGGCAGAGCTTTTCAGGAGCTGCGCCAATCGGTCAGCTTTCGCTTTCTTTTTTTATAGAGAGTGCGGGATACGGCTGCTTTGCATCGGGCATAAACGCGGTTTCAACCGTAATCACGTCTCCAACTGCCAGATCCGCAGGCACGTTCAGCGATTTTCCCGTAATACTGAAGCAGATCTCCGTGCCTTGATCGTCAATGGGCATGATCGTAACGGTCGTGTCAGTAAGCTCCGTGACCTTCCCCGTGTATATTTCGTGCCCGAGAAGCGGTGCGGGTCCGGGCGCAGGTACGGCACAAGCAGCCAAACCCAAAACGCAAACCAAGATAATCATGCATGCTATCAACTTTTTCATACTCGTCCTCCCTCTTTGTCATAACCGGATTTGTCATTCGGTCAGGTTTCCTGTCTCAATCAAAACACCTAATGCCTTTTGAGGTACGTCGTCCTTGGAGCCGGATGCAATTTTTATCATTAAATAGGCTCTCGTAGATTCCGGATAGCTCTCCGCAAATGCCGACTTATGTATAATGAGCAGCTTGTCGCCCGTTTGATAGTCTGTGTCCTTACCGTATGCAAGTCCGACAGGTCTGTCGTCATATACCATATACACACGATTATTATCGCTGATAATACATCTCGCAACCGTAATTTGATTGCCGCTGAAATATACGCCCGCAACGCCCAATAAAAGGATCGACACGATGATTATAACAGGAATGAACCATTTTTTATTTTTCACGGTAAACTGCCCTCCATTTTATAAAAGTTGTTATCCCTTCACACTATAAGACGGCAAAAATGGTCGGAAGGTTACATCAAATGAAAAAATTTACCTTGATATACTTATTCGACCTTGTATATTTCATATTTCACGTTGTCCGGATCGGATTTATCCACGATACAATGGTAGAAAGCCCCTGTTTCCTCGTCGATATATACCTGTACCGCTCTCCCCGTTTTGTGATCGGTACCATAAAATTTCAACGGCTTCCCATCAACAAAAGGAAAGGTAATTCCCCAGCCAAAGCTGCTTCTCATTCTTTTGGCAATGAAGATTTCCTTGCACCGCTCGTTACGCCATTTGGTGATTTCTTTGCCCGTCAACCCCTCGGGGGTGTTTTGAATGACGTGCTCTATGATGTATTTTTCGGTGTTGGAATTGACAAATCTTGCATCAACGTTGCATTTATTCGTAAGATAATAGTAATCGGACAGATACCAATCGTGCCCTTTTTCCGACGCCAATTCCGTATGACCTATTTTTTCGGCAGAATCCTTATACAGTTTCATTTGGTGTCCGTAGAAAATCTTACAATACAAAGCATTATAATGCGCAATGCCGTTCAGATAACCCGTTTCAAAGGGCTGTATATTTTCATGATAAAATGCGTCAATCGTATTTTCAAATGCATCTGCATCTATCTCGAAAAAGTCCCAATGATAGCCGTCCGCCGTTTTGTAAAACAACTTATTCGCCGTGTAGGTATCTATCAGCATCGCATCATCCAAAATGCTCTTTGTGATTTTGCCGATTTCGGGATGGCATTCTTTTATGATCATGCTTAAATACATTTCAGCTCCGCCGTTGTAAACGGCTTGCTTCAAGATGATGATCGAATCCTTTAACTCCAAATAAAACAATTTGGAACCGCAGTTCTTAAAATTGTATTTTCCTAAAGAATGCTTTAATAATTTGCCTAACGATTCTTTATCCGTACTATGGTTTGTTTTCACGTAACACCTCGTCAAATTGGGATTTGCATTTAGATAGTCTTTAAATTGTTATCTAAAAATTCAACGATTTCGGAAACAGGTGGCGATGCATCTCCGCGCTGCTTATCAAGCGGATGCGCATTTCTATATGCATCAAGCTTGGATTTCAAAGCATCCCGATCATACGTTGATCCCAAGTTGCTTTCTTCAACTCTGACGAAATTTTCGCCATGGTCAAAGCTTATGTAATAATCTTCAAAACCGGGATGTATTCGAATTACAATATTATCTCTGGTAAGAAGATGAACTTTATGATCAGACTTATATTGAAACCCTTTTGTTATCAGCTTTTTAAAAGATCTTTTACCGGGTATACCAAAGCAACTAAAAGGTAATAAAACAATCAGAGCAATAAAACCGATTGGTAATACCAAAACAGTAGCCACTCCCATTATGATCCTATTGATGAAAGCACCTATTTTACCCCAAAGGTTCTTCCCTTTAAAAGATTCGTCAACGTCAATAAAATATATTTCAATCAGAATTCTGGATACCATCAATACCGCAGCAGGAATCGCCAACAATATAATTGCCCACCAATCCATCGGTCCTGTAGGTTGCTTATTGAGTACACAATAATATAACGTCAAGAATAAAGCAATTAAAATCGTTGTGACTCCACTGATCACTAATAAACCCTTGATTTTTCTTTCCATTGTTTCACCACCATATCTGCTAATTGGAAGTTGTTCTGACCGGTCATGATGCATCATTCAAAATTCGGATACCTTCCGCAACTCCAAACTTATACGTATCCATAAATATTCCTGCTTCCTTGATAATGATAGCAGATACCGAACAAAGGCAGGAAAAAGTAATGAGTATATAAAAAGCAACCGCACTTTGTTCTTTCATGAAAAGTCCACCCACAAATAAAGATAAGGCTAATACGAGCAACAAAGCAAAAATAACGAAAGTGATAACATATTTTTGAGTTGTCATACAGATCCCTTTCTATATTTATTCTGTGAAATCATGTTGTTTGGTATTATTATCTAATAGTGACACGAGTTTGTTTTTATATTCTTTTAGCTGTATTTCATCATCCGCAAATGTTTTTTTGATCAATTCATACACCATTTGTGCAGTAGGAATTCCTCTTACGTACAAAAAGGTTGGATCAGTAATTTCATAATGAGAAATCACGTCAATAAGGTAATCCACGATTTCAACTGCGTCATGATTTCTGTTGACTTCGCAAAGGATCAATCCATAATAGTATCTTACAAAGCAACCGCTCAACTCCATCGGTTCTTTTTTAAGATTGGGAGAATAGCACTTCAGCTTTTCATATAATTTGTTTTCAACCTCGGTTTTTCCGCAATATACCGCACACTGAAACAAATTAAACGTATTGGTTGCATTGCTGTTTTTGTGATATAATTTCTCAAATATCGGATATGCTTCTGCATGTTTTCCATCTTTTGATAAAATCAATGCTTGCTGCAATTCCGTATCGGGTTGTGCTTTATCAGACTTGCGTTTGTCTTTCAACCAACCAAACAATCCCACAGTTCGTATCCTCCGTCAAATTCAAGTTGATCCGTCTGTTCCATTATACCATAAAATTCCCGAAATGTAAAGAGGACGGCGGGGGCTTTACTGATTCCGGGCTTAATGAAATAATTTTTCTTTGCTTGATAGGTTTTTACATATATTCGACGTTTTTCTCTTGACGAAAGACAGATTTGCGGGTATAATAATAGCATGATTACCAATAAATTCCATTTTGGAGTGTGAATATGTCAAACAAAGCAGAACATTATTCCGAACATATACATCCTGCCTTTGCGGGCTTTCGCCGTGAAAATCTGCTGTCCTGTTTTGGCGCTCTTTGCGAAAATGCGACCGTGACGCGCGCAGAGCTTGCCGCTGCGACCGAGCTTTCGATTATGACGACGGGCAAGATTGCGGACGCCATGATCGAGAGTGGTGCGCTTGTGGAGCAAAAGCTGCCCTGCGCAAGCGCGGGGCGACGTCCGGGCACGTTGGGGTTTGCCGCAAAGCCCATTTTCCTGATCCTTGATCTGGGCAGCCGCCGCTTTTGCGCGCATCTGCTCTCCCCTGCCTTGACTTACAAGGAGATCTGCGTGCATGATTACAACGATATTTTCCCGTTTGACGATAACCTGCTCATTTTCCTCAACGCCGTGCGCAGAGGGTGCAACGTTTCCAAGGATGCCTTGCCCTATCTTGCCGTGATCTGTGCGCCCGAGGACGACAAGCGGCAATGCATTACGCGCTCGCTGCCCGTCTCACCGCGCTCTCGCCAGCATATGCTTGACTTTATTGCCAAGATCCTGCGGCGCGAATGCGATCTGGTGACGGATGAGGTCACAGCCGCACAACAGTATTTCAATTCCATGTCCGAGTACAAGAACATCGGCTGCGGCGCTTACGTGTGCCTGTCGGACATGACCTATGCCGCAGTTTGGATGCGCGGCAACCTGCTCAGCCCTCGCATTTGCAAGATCGGGGATCTGATCATGTCGGATCGCCGCCGCATCGCGGACGTGCTGGCAGACGCGCTTTGCACTGAGGATGCCACAGCACCCACCGCATATGCCATCAGCACGCTCGAAACCTTTTTCACGCCCGATTGCATCGTGCTGGAATCGGGACGCTTTCGCATCGACGAGGCGTTTTTGGAGGGCGTTTATGCCGAGCTTGCGCGACTTGCTCCCGATCACGAACGCATTATCCCCTTGAAAACCTCGGACGCAAAGCCGAGCATTGCGATCTGTGGCTGCGCCGCGGAATTGAGAAGAATGTGGTTTTATGATTTGACGGGGTTGGGATAAGTAAGATAAGAGATAAGATACTTCAACGGGAATCTGAACCCGTATTTCGAGCTGCGCTCGAAATGTCAAGCTGCTTTTTTTGTCGTATTGTGCGAAACTTTTCCGGCAGCTTGAAATGGTTTCGATTGAGCCCGTTGGGGTGCCAAAAAGGGACACACCGCAAAAGCGGCGTGTCCCTTTTTGGCACCCCCAACGGGAATCGAACCCATAACTAACCCTTAGGAGGGGTTTATTATATCCATTTAACTATGGAGGCGTACTATTTGATTGACAAATGGAATTATAACACAAAGTCAGTAAAAAAGCAATACCTAATGAAAAATATCTCACTGCGAAAAAGTATTGCAATTTGAGGATTTTTGTGATATAATATTGGCAATAACCCAAGAAAGGATACACGATTATGGGAAGAATGCTTGGTTCTTTTGCGGACGACGACGAGCTCGATCGCCCGGATCTTAATAAATGCCCCGACTGTGATTGCTTTTTTGCAAGCGATACCTGTCCGCTTTGTAAAAAGGTTTGCCCCGAGGAGATGCGCGCGGGCAACCGCAAGACCGTTAAGCCCAAGAAGCAAAGAAGACGCTCGGGCTCGGGCAGAGTCATGTTCATATCGTGGTATCACCGCTGGTGGTTTATCATACTCATGCTTGCGCTGTTCCCTTTGGTCGGCATCATTCTTTGCATCACCAGCCCGCACCAAACCTGGAAAAAGATTTTGTGCATTGCCCTGTATCTCCTGTTACCCACTTTGATAGGCGGTACGATGGTTTTGGGCTCCATTTTCATGGGAGAGATTTTCGGAGAGGATTTCGTTGATACGTCACTGACGCGCGAAGAATACGTTGCGGCGTGCCAAACCGTTACCCCCGAGGAATATTACCGTTCTCCCGGCACATACAAGGATGCCTATATAACAATGACGCTAAAGGTCGTTCGCAGAGAGGTCTCCGACTCGGGCGTATTTTACGTTTGCACCGATCCCGATAACGCCGACATCGTGATCGTGGTGCGCGACTACCTGATCGAGGATCAGCAGAATTTCCTTGCAGGAGATACCGTTACGATATACGGTCAATACAGCCCCACCACCGCACGTATCGAGGCGAATGGCACAGAGCATATCGCACCGTTCATTTTTGCAGCTTATGCTGTGGTCAATTAAAAAATAAGAGGACACGCAAGTGTCCTCTTTATTTATTTGATTGCAGCCTCTGCAGCAGTCAGCGTGTTCTGCAGCAGCATGGTAATGGTCATAGGACCGACGCCACCGGGTACGGGCGTGATCATAGATGCCACTTCGGAAACAGCCTCGAAATCAACGTCGCCGCAAAGCTTTCCTTCTGCGTTACGGTTGATGCCCACGTCAATAACCACGGCGCCCGGCTTGACCATATCGGCAGTGACGAATCCTGCCCTGCCAACCGCGCTGACCAGAATATCCGCTTGCAGCGTTTGCGCCTTCAGATCGGGCGTGCGGCTGTGGCAGACCGTGACGGTGCCGTTATCGTGCAAAAGCAGCATTGCCATAGGCTTGCCCACGATATTGGAGCGACCGATCACCACGCAATGCTTGCCCGATGCGCTCACGCCGCTTCTTGCAAGCAGCTGCATCACGCCTGCGGGGGTACAAGGCAATACGTGATAGTCACCGATCATGATCTTGCCTACGTTATAAGGATGGAACGCATCCACGTCCTTTTCGGGCTTGATGCGCAAAAGGATCTTTTGCTCATCAAGGTGCCTCGGCAGCGGAAGCTGCACCAAAATGCCGTGAATACTGCTCTGCTCGTTGAGCGTGTCGATCAGCGCGAGTATCTGCTGCTCGGTCGCGTCTGCAGGCAGCTCGTGTACCTCGGAGTAAAAGCCCACCTCGGCGCACGCCTTATGCTTGTTTCTGACGTAGACGCGCGATGCGGGGTCTTCCCCTACGATAATGACCGCAAGTCCGGGCACGATGCCGTGCGCTTGCTTGAATTGCTCTGTTTTAACAGCCAGCTCTGCGCGGATCTCGGCAGAGATGCGTTTTCCGTCAATGATCGTTGCCATCTTGATTCTCCTCTTGATCTTGCTGCTCGGCAGGCTCTTGCACCTTGCCCGCTCTTGCAGCGCGCTTTGCAGCCACGCGCTCTTCTTCAATTCTCTTTTGCTCTGCGCGGAAAGCCTTAACGTCGGGCACAAAATCGGGAACCAGCGCCTTTGCAAGCTTGTTCTTATACGCGAACACAAAGCCTACGATCAGCACGGCAACAGATGCGATGAGCAGCACAAGGCCCAGCATCTGCGAGATACGGATGCCCGTGCCGGGGATAAACAGGCTATCTGTACGCAAGCCCTCGATAAACATTCTGCCAAAGCCGTACCATGCAAAATACATGAGTGCGATCTGACCGTTAAACTTCTTCTTTCTGTAAATCACGTTGATCAGCACAAAGCCGAGCAGATTCCACATGGACTCGTAAAGGAAGGTGGGCTGCACCTCAACCATACCAAGGTATCCGTCTCCGTGCGTAGTACTCGATTCAACAGCCATGCGAAGCTTGTACAAAAGGTTGCTCTCGCCTACGGGATAGGTCTTTTCGGGGCCGAGGAATGCATAGGTGATCTGTCCGTTCACGATAGGAGAGCCGAACGCCTCACCGTTGCAGAAGTTGCCCCATCTGCCGATCGCCTGCGCGATCATAACACCGGGTGCTGCGCTGTCAAGCACGGCAAACACGTTGGCTTTGCGGATCAGCGACATGGCGACAAGACCGATCACACCGCCAATGATGCCGCCGTAAATGCCCAGACCGCCGTTGCGGATATTGATCCAATCCTTAAGCGTATTGTAGCTTCCCGTATCCAGCGAGGTCAGCACGTAGTAAAGGCGCGCACCGATCACACCCAGGATCACGGTAGCCATTGCAATATCCAAAAGATTATCGGTAGAGACCCACTCGCGCTCAGAGCGATACTTGGTATAGAACACCGCCAGCGCAATGCCGCACGTGATCAGCAGCGCATACCAATAAATTTCCACGCCAAACACCGAAAAGGCGACGCGGTTGATCTCAAATTCCCCGATACCAAGACCGGGAAACGCGATTTTGGTAATTTCACTCATACAATTTCCTCCTTATTCCTGACCGCCTTCGGGATAGACCACGGACAGGCACATTTTTTGCTCGTCAAAGCACTCGTGCAGATATTTACTTACCTGCTCAAGCGTCACGCTCTGCATCACCGACGGATACGAGAGCATTTCGCTGCCGTCATCCGCAAAGGAAAGCAGCATGTTGACGATATTTTCGGGAGAATCGAACTCCGCTACAAAGTTGCCGTATTCCACGCGGCGACAGCGTTCAAAATCTTCTTCGGGTATTCCCTCTTTTTTCAGCTTTTCGATATACGCAAGCACCTCGGCATACACCGCCTCGGGGTCATGCGCCTCACCCGCAGCCGTACCCGTTGCCACGCGCTCGTTGATCGAATATCCGTAATACATACCGTAGGAAATCTGTCCCTGCTCGTAAAGATCGCTGCAAAGCTTGCCCGACATGGAAAAGATCAGCTCGAACAAGAGCGTCATGCAAGCATCCTTGTGGATGCGCTCTGCGGGATCGTCCGAAATATCGGTATCCTTGAGCCCAATGTAAAAGACCGGCTTGGGCACGGGCATATAGCTGACCGCGCGCGTGCTTTGCACGTTCGGGCTTTCCTCAAAGCGTTTGTGAGAAAACGCGGGGGTTGTATACTCGGGAGAAACCTGCTCGTCCACGATGCGCAGCACCTGCGCGGGAGTGACGTCGCCGCAAATGGCAAGCGACATATTGGAAGGCACGTAAAACGTATCCGTGCACGCATACAGCAGCTCGGGGGTGACGTGCGCAATGGATTGCTCGCTGCCCGCGATCTCATATCTTACGGTATGCTGCTTATACATTGCCTTGATCATTTGCGCATACGCGCGCTCCCAAGGATGATCTGCTGCGCCTCTGATCTCCTCTGCAATGATGCCTCGCTCGCGCTCCACCGATTCCTCGGTAAAATACGGGTGCGTGACAAAGCGCAAAAGCTCGGCAAGGCAGGCGTTTACGTTGGAGGTGGTGTTGAACAGATACGCCGTTCTGTCGTACGAGGTAAAGGCGTTGCATTCCGCGCCAAGCGCGCTAAAGCGCATATCGGAATTGACGCCATCCGCATTTTCAAACATTTTGTGCTCAAGGTAATGCGCCGTGCCAAGCGGCATGGTGCAAGCATTGCCCTGTGTGTCCAGATACTCGCTATCCAATGAGCCAAGCCCTACCTGCAAAATCGCATATACGGACGAGCACTTTTTGGGGTAAACAAAGATCTTAAGTCCGCTTGCATGCACGATCTCGGTGTAGCGTTCGCCCAGTCGCGTGTTTCTGTGCACGCATCTTGCAATAACGTGATTATTCATCGTCCTCACCCTCCCCGTTTAGCGTTCCGTTGAGAAAATATACGGTATCGGGCACGGTTGCGCATGCAACGCGCATGACGTCCTGCGCCGTGACGGACTTGACGCGCTCAATGCACTTTTCGGGTGTGAGCACAGAGCCGTAAAACACCTGTCTGCCAAACCAATACGATTGTATTGCCGCAGGAGAATCGGTGCACTGGCGCAGCGCGTTGATCAGCGACTTTTGCGCCATTTTGAGCTCCGCCTTGGAAACCGGCTTTTGCTGCAAGCGCGCCAGCTGCGCAAAGATCTCGCGCTCGGCAACCTCTCTGTTATCGGGATGAATGCCGCAGGACACGGTCATAATGCCCTTATGTGCCACGGCAGAAGAATGGCAATAATAGCAAAGGCTCTTTTTCTCACGCAAATTGAGGAACAGGCGCGAGACCGAGCTGCCGCCAAACAGCTCGTTGAATACGCTTTGCGCCACCGCATCGGGGTGATCGGGCATGATGCCCGTGCGCAAGCCGATCTCCAGCTTGCCCTGCGCCACAGCCATATCCTCGCTGACGTATTGCACCTGCGCGCGCAGCTGCAGGCTCTGCGTTTGTGCCATGGACTGCAGCGTCATAGGTGCTTTGGAAAACATAACGCCAAGCAGCTCTGCAACATATGCAGGGTCGTCGCTGCCCACGTAAAAGCACTCGATTCTCGCGCTTTGCAAGAGGTGCTTGTAATGCTTGGTGAGCATTTCGGGCGTAAACGCCTCCACCTGCTCAACCTTGCCAACCAAGGAAGCACCGTAGGGCTGCCCTTCAAACATGCACTCGCGCAAGCGCATGCGCGCATAGGAGCGCGTGTCGTTGATCTGTGCGCGGATATCGTCACATGTGTTTTGTATTTCACTTTGCACTGCCTCGGCACGCAAAAGTCCGTTCTCATCCAACAAGGGATGGAACATCATTTGCTCGATCACGCCAAGTCCCTTTTGGAGCGGATCAGTCTGCTCGCCCGTCGGCAGATAACGCTTGCCAAGCGTTTCAAGCACAAAGCCGATGACCTGCGAGTCACCGAAAAAGGTATTGCGATAGGAAAGCGACGCGCCGTAAAGCATATCCAGCACGTAATTGAGCTCCTTGATGGTGGGATATTGCTCCGTGCCGCGGCGCAGCACCGAAAACAGCAGCGTAGTCAAGGGCGAAAGCTCTCGGTCTGCCGGTAAGATCAGCGACACAGAAAGCTGCGCGTTCTTAAATCTGTCGGTTTGTATTGCCCGCAGATTGACCGCAGGCGCGATTTTATATAAAGTTGGAATCATTTTTTCTCCGTAAATATAATACTTCAATATTATCATACACCAAAACGCAAAAAAATGCAAGACTTTTCCCTATTTTGCTCTTGCGTTTGGGGCAAAAATCCGATATAATGATACTATAAAGACATACGGAGGTAACAATCATGCCCTTTATTGACGTAAAAACCAACAAACAAGTAAGCAAGAACGAGGAGATCGCGCTCAAAGCGGCACTTGGCAAGGCGATTGCCATTCTGCCCGGTAAGAGCGAGCAATGGCTGATGCTGGAGATCAAGGACGGCTGCCGCATGTATTTCCACGGTGACGATGCGCCCTGTGCTATGCTGCAGGTGCAGGTATTTGGCAAGATCAACACCGAAAAGTGCGAGGAGCTGACCGCCGAGATCTGCCGCATTATGGACGACACGCTGCAAATCTCCCCTGAAAACACCTACGTCAAATACGAGGAGATCTCGCTCTGGGGCTGGAACTCGCAGAACTTTTGATGGATAAGCTGCTTTTAGTGGACGGGCATTGCCTGCTCTTTCAAATGTTTTACGGCATGCCTGCGCGCATTACGGGCAAGGACGGCAGACCCATACAAGGCACGCTTGGCTTTGTGGGGGCTTTGCGCAAGATCCTTGCCTTATCAGCGCCCAGCCACGTAGCCGTGATTTTTGACGGTGAGACGCATAATCCGCGCACCGACCTGGATGCCGACTACAAAGCTAACCGCGAGGATTTTTCTCTTGTTGCTGACGAGGACAATCCCTTTTTGCAGCTGCCCGATATCTATCGCGCTTTGGACTTTATGGGCATTGCGCACACCGAAACCACCGATTGCGAGACCGACGACGTGCTTGCGGCATATGCAAAGACTTACGGCAGCGAGTGCGAGGTGATCATATGCTCGCAGGACAGTGACTTTTACCAGCTGATTACGAATCAAGTGCACATACTGCGCTATCGCGGTGAGAAAAGCGTGACGTGTGACGTGGCGTTTATGCGCGAAAAATTCGGCATTCGCCCCGAGCAATATGCCTTTTTCAAGTCGCTGACGGGTGACGGATCGGATAACATCAAGGGGATCCCCGGCGTCGGCCCCAAGACCGCGGCTGCGCTGGTAAATCAATTTGGTACTCCCGAGGCACTTGTGCAAAACGCAGACCTGATCAAGCAGCCCAAGCTGCGCGAATCGGTCAAACAAAACGCACACAGACTTGCGCTGAACCTCAAGCTGATCACGCTGGACGGCTGTGCGGCGATTCCCTTTTTGCCAGAGCAAATGTTGTTTCAAGGTCAGACATTTACAACAAACGAAGTATTACAGGGTATAGGAATCAAATAAGCATTGCATCATCTGCGGGAGCAAGTCTCAATGCCATAAAGTTAAGGAATTGCTATCCCCGCCCCCTGTCATCCTCGAGCAAGCCTCGTCCTTCGAGATTCTTCGCTTCGCTCGAGAATGACAACGAAGGACGAGGCGCCGCGAAGGATCTCGGGGCGGGGGCGCATCGTCATTTGTTAACTTAATGATATTGGAGCAAGTCCCCCGCCCTACGTGGTTTCCGGATCGGTTTCAATCATCGAATAAGGAGGACGATATGAAAATCAACACTCATAAAGGATTACTATCGTTTTTTGCAATCACATTAGGCATTATTTTGGTCATGCTTGAAGCGATATTGCTTGTGTTCGCTATCAATTCAGAATTCACCGCTGAGATCATTATGACCATGCTTATTTCTGTCGGATGTTATGTATGTGCCGTTCTTGTTTTCTATTTGCTTTCTTACATTGATAAGTGTTACCTTTACATCAACGATGCATCTGTGACATACCGAGCTCTCGGTGATACTCATCCCGTTACCGTTTCATGTTCGGACATTATTGCATTAGAATACTACAGACTCTTATCTCTAAAGTCTTGGTTAATGGCACTCACCACGTTTGTAGCTCCGCAAGCAGTATTTTTGACATATGCAGATGGCGAAGATTCCAAAACAGTCCTGCTTGGATATATCACAAAAAAGCAACTTAAGCAGATTGAGAGCGAATACGGGTTCAAAATCAAATATCAATAGTAAAGCAAGAGCGTTGCCGATACGGCAACGCTCTGTTTTGTTATTGGTCTTGGGGAATCTGTCCCTTGAATTTCTTGATCTGCTCGCGCATCAGGTCGTAGTAGAACGTACCGTGGATCTGCGAGGGCTCCATATCCTTGGACACCTCGGGCGAGGGCTGCTCGCCTGTTACCCACTCGTTCCAGGAAACGATGATCACGATACCCGCACCGAGATCGCACGCGCGCTGGAACTGACGCTTGAACGTAGCACCGTTCTCTCTGCCTGCAGCGGGAATATAGCCGCTATCCCCCTCTTTTCCCTGCGGACGCGTAGCTGCGCTGACCGTGACCGCCTCAACCTTGCCGTCAAGCACGGTAAAGGTCTGTGCACCTCTTTCCTCCCAGCTCCAGTAACCCTTGGAGACCAGCGTTTTTTGATTGTACAGATTGCTCTGCTGACCAACGTAGCCTGTAATCCAGCGCACGGTGTATCTGTCGTCATCCCATTTGTTCTGCGGCTTAGCTGTATACTGCGTGGGGGTTGCGCCGTAGCAAGCCAGCAAGGGCTTGCCTTGGTAATAGAAATACATATCCGCGCGGTCGGGGTTGGAGACGTAATCGCGCCATACCTGATCCGCTTTCTTTTGGTGGTTGCCACTGTCAACCGATTCCTGTCCCGTGTGTCCGGGGCCAAGGAAAATGCAGATCTTAGGTGCCCCCTCAACCGTTTTCCATACGTCAAACAGCTTGTCGGTCGCTTCCTCGATCATGCGGAAGTCCTCTCTGTGATCGCGCATGGTGGGCGGGTCGTAATTGGTGTTGTTGGACCAGTCCACAAACACGAAATCCACGCCCGCGTCACGCAGCAGCTCTGCGTGATAGCGCAAAACCTTTTCGTCATCCGATACGTAAGGTCCGCAAAGCGGCAGATCCCACGTGCCGCTGCCCCAACTGCGCGAGGCAGTATGCCAGGTGGTATATGCAATGCCGACAACACGCTCCTCGTAAGGAGTGGGCTGATACAAGCCAACGCCTGTTTGGTCACATTCTACGTTATCGTAATTGTAAACCACGTTTTGATACAGATCAAACGAATCCTTTGCCATATTCATAGCCTCCTGTAGGTTATCTTTTTGGGAAAGCACGGTCATTTCTGCGTTTTCATCGGCTGCATATCCCATCATTTGCCCGAACGCAGCCACGGGCAGCATAAAGGTATTCTTGGTCAGCACCACGGTCGGGAATGCATATGCCTGCCCGTTGACGTCAATTTCCGTTTTACCCGCATGCAGCGTCAGCGTCACGCCGTCGCGCATAAGGGTCAAGGTGTCAGCGTTCTGCGCGTACGTAAAGCCAAACATCTTGGCAAGCTCAGCTGCATCGGCATACGTCACGCCCGAATAGGCTGCGGTGGGAATGGCGGTCAGATGCTGCACCTTATCGGCAAACGCATAAAAAAGACCTGCCTGGAACGCGACCATTTGCTTTTCGGGCGAATACGCGCGGGTGGTCTCGCCATGAACGCTCATAGACTCCAGCGTGCTGAACGCGTAATGCGACATATAGCGGAAATAGCCGTTGCCACTAAGAGCAACGTTATCGGTTGCGCAATTGGCAACCACATTGCCCTGCGCGTCCTTGACGATCAGTCTCTCGCCGATCTCCACGGTCGCTACAAGCACGTCGTTTGCATAAATTTCAGCGCCCTGCCCGTTCCCTTCTGCTCGGAACGATACACCGTCCGTTGCCGAGAAAGGCAGATTGGTCGTGATCACTTTTTCAACGCCCTGCTTTACGTACACGGCTGCCGTGCTCTCCCTGAAGGAAAACCACAAGCCACCGTCAATAAACAGATTGTTGGCAGCCTTACAATACATGCCCACCATGGCGGCGTTATAAGGTCCGCTGCGGTCGTTTTTCGACACGGTAAACTGCGCTTGCAGGGTGTAGGTATCGGTTGAGATCGGCTTTGAAAATCCAACGGAATCCCAGTTGTCATTTTTGGTGGTCAAGCCCGCGTCATTTTTTTGGAACAGGCTGCCGTTTACAAAGGTCAAGCCCTCGCCCTTGAGTTGGCTGACCGTTTTGCCCTTGGCACTAAAGGAAAGCTCCAGCACATCGCTCTGCCCACGCAGCAGCGCAGTCAGATCGGGCAGCTCACCCTCGGGCACCTCAATCTCAATGGGCGGCTCGGTTTGCACCTCCGTGGTGGCTTCCTGCGTATCTTGCTCGGTTTGCTGCTCGGTTTGTTGCTGATCGGTTTGTTGCTGATCGGTCGAGTCCTGGGTGTCAGGAGTGGGATTAGGTGTGCACGCGCCAAGCACAAAGCAAAGGGCTAACAGGGCGCACATCGCCATGCAGATTTTTGTTCTCATCTCTTCTCCTTTCTCAATCGTACAATCTGTACTGATCGTAAAGCGGCATAAACGCTGCCGCCTCTGCTTGCCAACGCTCGATGATGCGCTCCGCGCTCTCTTGCGACGTACGCAGATCGGTATTGCCCGACGCAAGATCGATATGCCATCTGCCACCGTTCGGGGGCGGATTGAAGGCAAAATCGTTCGGATACATCTGCTGAACCGTGCGCATCATATGTACGCCAAGAGATACCGGCTGCACCGCCTTTTGATCAAGCACGTGAATGTCCACGCCGTAGCAGACCGTGTTTGCGTGCTTGCCAAACGAAGGTCTGAAAAATGCGGGCGAGAATGCAAGCCCGGGCAAACCGAGCGCATTCATTTTTTCTGCAAGATGCACGGGGTTGATATACGGTGCGCCCACCGTGGTAAAGGGCGTTGTCGTTCCCCTGCCCTCGGATACGTTGGTGCCCGAAAACAGGCACGTACCGTTATACACCGTGATGGCGTCCATGCTTGGCAGATTGGGACTTGGCTTGACAAAAGGCAAGCCCGTGTCGCCATAGAACATATCGCGCGTCCAGCCGTCAAGCTCGATAACGTGCAGCTCACATCCAAGACCGTATTCGCCGTTATAAAGCCGCGCCAGCTCGCCAAGCGTAAGCCCGTGTCGGATCGGCACTTGGGTCAGCCCGATAAACGAGGACATTTCGGGCTTTGAAACGTTGCCCTGCACCGCGCCGCCGATCGGATTGGGTCTGTCCAGCACGCAAAGCGGTATGCCCTTTTTGGCGCATGCCTGCATGCAGTAAAACAAGGTGGAGGCGTAGGTGAAATAGCGCGAGCCGACGTCCTGCATGTCAAAGACAAGGATATCTATGGGCAGCCGGTCGGGTGCGTATACACGCTTTTTCTGCCCCTCGTCCTCGGAAAACACCATGTCGCGAAACAAACTGAAAGAGGCAATGCCCGAAACCTTGTCCACGCCATTCTCAACCGCCTCACCGGGGCCGAGCACGCCGCGACTGCCGTGCTCCGGCGCGTAAAGCGCCGTAACACGGTAAAGTTCGGTCATTGCCTCAATCGTTCCAAGGTATTTGCGGTTCAGTCCGGACGCGCCGCCACAAAGACCGATGCGCTTGCCTTCAAGCAAGGCTCGGACGTTCGGCTCGCATATTCTGTCGATACCGGCCTTTACCATACATACCTCTTAAGCATTGTTCAGCTTATCTTCAATTTTGTCGGATGCAGCGTCCATATAGTCGTTCTGCATCATTTCGATCCAGCCCTTATCTACAAGCGCTGCAAGCTTTGCATCCATCGGGATCTGTGCCAGCAGCTCGTAGCCGAACTGGTTAGCGATCTCTGCGATATGGCTCTCGCCAAACACGTTGATCTTCTTGCCGCAGTCGGGACAGAGCACGTAGCTCATGTTCTCAACCAAGCCAAGCACGGGAATATCCATCATATCCGCCATGTGTGCAGCCTTCTTTACGATCATGGAAACCAGATCCTGAGGGCTGGAAACGATGACGATGCCGTCAAGCGGAATGGACTGGAACACAGTCAGCGGTACGTCGCCGGTTCCGGGAGGGCAGTCTACGAACAGATAGTCAAGATCAGCCCAAACGGTCTGCGACCAGAATTGCTTTACCGTACCTGCGATCACGGGACCTCTCCAGACAACGGGTCTGGTCTCATCGTCCAAGAGCAGGTTGACAGACATGATCTCAATGCCTGTGGTGGTTGCGGGAGGCACCATGCCGTCGCCATCACCCTCAACGGGCTTGTTCAGACCAAACGCCTTGGGGATCGAGGGGCCGGTAATATCAGCATCCAGAATGCCGACGCGATAGCCCTTGCGCTGCATGAGCACTGCCAGCATAGAGGTAACGAGCGATTTGCCAACGCCGCCCTTGCCGCTGACTACGCCGATGACGTGCTTGACGGACGAAGCGGGATGGGGGGCTTCATACATGCTCTTCTTATCGCGCGAGCCGCAATTTGCAGAGCAAGTGGAACAGTTATGGGTACATTCGGACATTTTTAAACACTTCCTTTTACAGATAATACTTTTACCCAAGTATTATACCGCACATTTACGACAAATGCAAGGGGCTTGACGATTTTTTTGCAAAATTTGGACAAACTTTCAATATTTTTTCGATTGCATCTTGCAATTGCTCGCAAAAAATAGTATAATATATAAGATTGAAATATTACACACAAAGTTTTGGAGGAAGAAATGAATCAACTGCAAAAGCTTAACAAATTCAATGGCGTGCAGGGCCCCGTTCTGACCATCGTGATGGATGGCGTAGGTCTTGCTCCCGATACCGTTTCCAACGCCGTTGCGGGCGCGTACACCCCCACGCTGGATGCTCTGATGAGCAAGTACCCCATGGTCAGCCTCAAGGCACACGGCGTAGCTGTGGGCTTGCCCTCTGACGACGATATGGGTAACTCCGAGGTTGGTCACAACGCACTTGGCGCAGGTCAGGTATTTGCACAGGGCGCAAAGCTGGTTTCCAACTCGATCGAGTCCGGCAAGATGTTCGCATCCGCTACCTGGCAGGAGCTGATCGCAAACGTTAAGGCAAACGGCTCCACCCTGCACTTTATGGGTCTGTTCTCTGACGGTAACGTGCACTCTCACATCGACCACCTCAAGGCAATGATCACTCACGCTAAGGCTGACGGCATCAAGACCGTTCGCGTACACATTCTGCTGGACGGCAGAGACGTAGGTGAGACCAGTGCTCCCGACTACATTCTCCCCTTCGAGGATTTCCTGGCAAGCCTGAACGATGCTTCCTTTGACGCTAAGATCGCATCCGGCGGCGGCAGAATGACCGTAACCATGGACAGATACGAGGCTAACTGGAGCATGGTGGAAAAGGGCTGGCACACCCACGTACTGGGCAACGGCAGACAGTTCGCATCCGCTATCGAGGCTTACAACACTCTGCGCGCAGAGACCGGCAAGATCGACCAGGATATCGATCCCTTTGTCATCGCTGCTGACGGCAAGCCCGTAGGCACCATCGAGGACGGCGACAGCGTGATCTTCTACAACTTCCGCGGCGACCGCGCAATCGAGATCTCCAAGACCTTTGATACCGCAGAGGGTGAATTTGACAAGTTTGACCGCGTACGCTACCCCAAGGTAGTTTATGCAGGCATGCTGGAGTACGATGGCGACTTGCACATCCCCTCCAAGTACCTGGTAAATCCCCCCGAAATCTCCAACACCATGGGCGAGTACCTTGCTAATACCGGTGTTGCACAGTATGCAATTTCCGAGACCCAGAAGTACGGTCACGTGACCTATTTCTGGAACGGCAACAAGTCCGGCAAGTTCTCCGAGGAGCTGGAAACCTACGTGGAGATCCCCTCCGACGTCGTTCCCTTTGAGCAGCGTCCCTGGATGAAGTGCGCTGAGATCACCGACGAGCTGATCAAGGCTCTGCGCGAGGGCAAGTACACCTACTACCGCGTCAACTTCCCCAACGGTGACATGGTTGGTCACACCGGCTCTCTGGCAGCAACTCGTTGCTCCATGGAAGCACTTGACCTGCAGCTCGCAAGAATCCTGAAGGTTGTTGACGAGCTTGGCGGCGTGGCTCTGATCACTGCTGACCACGGCAACGCAGACGAGATGTACGAGATGGACAAGAAGTCCGGCCAGCCCAAGGCAGACAAGAACGGCAACTTCAAGGCAAAGACCAGCCACACGCTCAACCCTGTTCCCTGCATCATTTACGATAACACCGATGCAAAGAACAGCTACAGTGTCAAGGCTGACAACGGCAGCTTCGGTCTTTCCAACGTCGCAGCTACCATGGTTAACCTCATGGGTTACAAGGCTCCCGATATGTGGAATGAGTCGATCATTGACGTTGAATAATCAATAAGCAAAAATAAGGGCTTCGCCGTTTGGCGAAGCCCTTTGATTTTACTGTATCAATGCTTTGACTGTTTTTTCAACACACGCAGCATCAATCCCTGCGGTGGTATAGACCGACTCGTTCTTTGTCTGCACGACAAAGTTGTCGTCAATTGCCATGATAGCATGGCGAGGCAACGTGCCCTTTCTTGCCATGGCGTCGGACAGCATCATGCCAAAGCCGCCTGCGCGGATCTCTTCCTCCAAGAAGACGATGGGGGTAGCGGCATTATCTGTCAGCTCAGATATCCGAGCTGCGAGCTTATCGTAAGGCTTGATGTATTCGCAAAGCAGAATACCCGCGCGAATGCCCTGTTCTGCCAAGGTCTCTGCCGCCTTGATCGCCTCGCGCACGATCTTGCCGTGCGTGACGATGAGGCACTGCGCGTCTTTGGTATTCCATGCGCGCACGTCGATATCCTCGTATGCTTCGTTCGGATAAAATCTTGCCAGCACGTCGTCGTGCTCCCTGCCGTTGGGGTAACGGATCGCCACGGGGCAGCCGTCATTGATCGCTGCTTTGAGCGACAGTGCAAGTCCGTCGGTTGTTACGGGTGTGTAGATCTTGACGCCAGGAATATGCGACAGAAACGCCACGTCGAAAATGCCGTGATGCGTCGCGCCGTCCGCTGCGCTGATGCCTGCGCGGTCAATGCACATGACCAGCGGCAGATTCTGCAAGGCAGCGTCATGAATGATCTGGTCATACGCTCTTTGCAGGAACGTGGAATACACCGCAAACACGGGGATATAGCCGTTTGCAGACATGGCTGCGCCAAAGGTTACGGCGTGCTCCTCTGCAATGCCCACGTCAAAATATCTGTCGGGATGCGCTTTATGGAAGATCTCCAAGCCCGTACCGTCGCCCATAGCTGCCGTAATGGCGCAAATGCGCGCGTCTTTCTCTGCAAGTTCGGTCAGCACCTGACCGCAAACGGTGGAGAAGCTTTGCTTTTGCGATGCCTTTCCCACGGGAGCAACACCGTGATATGCCGTAGGTGCTTGCTCTGCGGGCTGATATCCCAAGCCCTTGCGCGTTTTGACGTGAATGATCACGCTCTCATCCAAATTCTTTGCCTCGCGCAAGAGTGCCTCGATCGCCATGGCGTCGTTTCCGTCCACGGGACCAAGATAAGTCAAGCCAAGATCCTCGAAATAGTTACTGCCGTACAGGAAGTTTTTAACGCCCATCTTGACGCGCTTGACAGCGGAAAACAAGGGCTTACCGACAAGCGGAATGCTCTTGAGTACGTTTCGCGTGACTTTTTTGGCTTTGAAATACGCTTTTCTGCGGCGAATGCGTGCCAGGCTGTTGGCAAAGCGGCCCGTATTCTTGGCGATCGACATCTCGTTTTCATTGAGCACGATGATCAGTCGCAGATCCTTTTCCACGTTGTTGAGTGCCTCGTGCACCATGCCGCCCGTAAACGCACCGTCACCGATCACGGCGATCGAATACGCATCCGAGCCCGCAAGCTTATCGGTGATGGCAAAGCCGAGCGCTGCAGAGATCGAGGTCGAGCTGTGCCCTGCGCCAAACGGATCGTGCGCGCTCTCGCTTCTCTTGGTAAAGCCCGAGAGCCCGCCGCTCTGTCGCAGCGTGTCAAAGCGGTCAAGTCTGCCCGTCAGCAGCTTATGTACGTAGCATTGGTGTCCCACGTCCCAAATGATATGGTCCTTGGGGGAATCAAACACGCGATGCAATGCCACGCTCAGCTCAACCACGCCGAGATTGGATGCAAGGTGTCCACCATTTTCGCTGACGCGCTCGATCAAAAATTCTCTGATCTCTCTGTTCAGGCAAAGTATTGCCTGCTCGTCAAGCGATTTGAGTGCTTGCGCATCGCTCATCTTGCCAAGATACTGATATTTTGAAGTGTCCTGCATACTCTGCCCTCCCTTCTTGTTCATAACTATAGTATTATATCACACTTTTTGTACAAATGCAAATCATTTTTACGGTTTTTTGAAAAAAACGACTGTTTTTTTGCGCTTTTGCGCCTATAAGCCTGTTATTTCCAAAAAACTCTTGACAAATCCGCGCATATCATATATAATGTTGAGTAACATTTTGAATTAAGGAGATTAGAATTTTACTATGGACGCGGACAGTATACGATTATTTTTGCTTTTAATCGTATTTGTTGCCCTTGTATCCTGCAGTGGATACTTTTCGGGCGCGGAAAGCGCTTTTACTACGCTTAATAAAATCAGAA
>JAZRDG010000054.1:0-3000 GCA_045660125.1 Eubacteriales bacterium
ACATCACTCATTTACCACCCAAAAGCGAAATACTGTATAACACGCTATACCCTTGCAAGCAAGATAGTGTGCAAAAAGGACGAGAAAGTTCTCGTCCTTTTTGCGTTCGATATAGAACTGCTTTACGGTAGGTACCCCAAAAGGCGGTCGTTTTTTGACATGGTTGATGCCTGCTGTTAAGGATGCCCAATGTCAACAAATCAAAAAACGCGGCAGCGGACAAGAGAACGGAGCGGATACGTATGATGAAGGCGTCCCCTCGGGGGACGCCTTTGCAGCGCGTGCCCGCTTCGTCGGGTTGTTTTTTCGAGGGCAGGAAAGATGCCTTTTCTCAACTTAATGACATGGGGCGTCCTTGACGGTCTGCTTATATACCCAAAACAAAGGGGCTGTCTTTCGACAACCCCTTATATTTGAAATTCAATTATGCAGCAGCCTCGGTGGTCTGCTCCTCTGCAACGGTGGTTTCCTCGGGCTTAGTGGTGGAAACGTAAGCCTCGTTAGCGGAAATGTAACCGAATACAGGGTTGCCCTCTGCATCGTCGGACAGCTGAATCTTGTACCAGCCGTTGCCCTTGGCAATTGCGGTAACCTCGTCACCCTGCTGCAGGATGCACATCTTGTTGTCCTCGATCTCGAAATCGTAGTAGGATCTTACGTACAGAGCGGAAGCGATGATGTACAGAGTCATGGGCTCTTCCAGGTCAGTAGCGGTGGGGTCCTTTACGCAAGCAACGGATCTGTGAACGTATGCGATAACGGTCTGGGTGGTGGGAGCGGTGGTCTCGCCCTCGGTGGTCTCCTCGGTGGTCTCCTCGGTGGTCTCCTCGGAAGCGGGAGCAGCATCGGTGTCAGCAGCGGTGGTTTCCTCTACTACAACCTCATATTCGATCTTATACCAGTTTGCGCTGTAAGCAACGCTCTTGAATTCAGCGTCCTTTTCTGCGTAAGCGATCAGAGTCTCTTCTGCAATTCTTGCCTCGGAGCGAACGCTTGCTACGTCAGCAACGATGAAGACGGTCTGCTCAAGGTCGGTGAATACTTCCTCAACTACGGGAGCGTCGTTGCCGCCGTTACCGCCGTTATTGCCGGTAGAAGGATCGCCGGTGCCTACGTTGTTGCCGGGGCCGTTGGGGTTGATGTTGATAATGCCGTTGGTGGTGTCTTCCTGATTGCCCTTGTCTTTGTTGCAAGCTACCAGAGAGAGCGCGAGCATAAGAGCGAGTGCGATGATGATAAACTTTTTCATCGTTATTTTTTCCTCCGAATTTTGTTCTTTTGTCACGGGACAGTACCCGATTTTTATACTTACCGTTATTATAGCATAGCAGCCGTGTTTTGTCAAGGAAAAAACGATAAATTGAGTAACTTTTTTCTTCGATAAATCGCCGAAAATCGCAAAATACTGTGCTGAGCAGTACAATCCCATACAATATGCAGTATATGCGTGCAAAAGGGGAGCAAGTGGGGCAACGGGACTTGAAAGACGGGTACGGGGCATGCCTTGGGCGGTGCACAGGGCACCTTTTTTTGTGCAACATTTCCACTTGACACAGAACAAATGTTCTGCTATAATACCGATATAGAACAAATGTTCTTTCTTGGAGGTAAAGGCATGGATCGCGTCATTTTACACGTGGATATGAATAACTTTTTTGCATCGGTGGAGTGTGCCGATCGCCCCGAGCTGTGGCAATATCCCGTGGCGGTGGCAGGCGACGTGCAAGCGCGGCACGGCATCATTCTTGCCAAAAATCAGGTTGCCAAGACCTTTGGCGTGCAAACGGGTGAGAGTATTGCCCAGGCGCGGAGCAAATGCCCAAATCTTGTGCTGCTGCCGCCGCATATGGATAGGTACAAGCAGATCTCGGACAAGGCACGCGGTATTTACGCGCGATATACCGACCGCGTGGAGAGCTTTGGCATTGACGAATGCTGGCTGGACGTGACGGGAAACGGCACGCTTTGGGGGCAGGATTACGGACGGGTGATTGCCGAGGAGATCCGCCGCAGCGTCAAAGCCGAGCTTGGCGTGACCGTGTCGGTGGGGGTGTCGTTTAACAAGATCTTTGCCAAGATGGGCAGCGACTATAAAAAGCCCGACGCGGTCACGCATATCACGCGCGAGAATTTCCGCGAGATTTTGTGGGGATTGCCCGTGGGGGATCTGATCTTTGTGGGGCGATCCACCGTGCAAAAGCTTTGGTATATGCAGATCCGTACGGTAGGGGATCTTGCGCGCACCGATCCTGCGCTGCTGGAGAGTGCCTTGGGCAAAAACGGATTTGCCGCATGGCAGTATGCCAACGGCATGGACGGCTCGCCCGTGCTGCTGGACGGGCAGGGGTATCCCGTCAAGAGCATTGGCAACAGCACCACCACACCCGTGGATATGGTAACGCGTCGCGACGCCGAGATCGTGCTGGCACAGCTTTGCCAGAGCGTTGCCACGCGGCTGCGCGAGGCGGATATGCGCTGCACTACGGTCAAGCTTGCGCTGCGCACCACCGATCTTTCCTGGAAGCAGCGGCAAAAGGGCACGGCGGCGACATGCCTTGAAAACGACCTGTGGCGCGAGGCGATGACGCTGTACGACACCTTTCACGACGGCCGCCCGCTGCGCAGTATTGGCGTGACCGCCTGCGATTTGAAGGATAACGCAGAGCAGCAGCTTTCCATGTTTGACGGTGACACCTGCCGCCATGCCGCGCTGGAATCCTTGGGCGGTGTTTTAGACGGCTTGCGCGCGCGATACGGCGCACGCGCGGTGCGCAGGGGACTGCTTTTAGAGGGGGATGTGCTGATAGGCGGCATTCCGCCGCAGGGAAGCCTGCCGCACCCGGTGGCGTGGCGCGGGTAGCGCGTGCGCTGCTTGCGCCACGCAGTGAAATCCGCCTGCGGCGGGTGAAATCGCTGCGCGGTGAAATCTGCCTTGCGGCAGGTGAAATATTTGCTGCGCAAATGTGTGAAGTTAGTTTGTGTCTATGTGGGATCGTCGAG
>JAZRDG010000055.1:0-4602 GCA_045660125.1 Eubacteriales bacterium
CTACCGACGGAGATTTAACACATCCGATTTGATTGGTTTGGCGGGCGATCGATGATCGCCCCTACGGACGAAACCGTTATGGTACAAGGAATATTCCCTCTGTGACTTGTAGGGGCGGTCAGTGATCGCCCGCCATTCTCAATCGTTTCATCCTCCCTCCACCCCAACAAAAAACAGAACCATTCCCTTTCGGGTTTGGTTCGGTTTTCTTTTATTCACTTATCTTTCTTCTCTGAAATACGGCAGACCAAGCGAAGCCGGAGGCTGATGCTCGCGCTTTTTGCGGATGCTGATCACGATCAGCACCACAATGGTGACCACGTAAGGCAACATCTGGAGCAGCGGCGTTGCGCTCATGTCCAGCTGAATGCCCAGCAGCGTGGGGATTCTCGAGCCTGCAATATACAGCAGACCGAACAACAGCGAGCCGAGAATACTCAGCGCGGGCTTCCACAAGGTGAAGATAACCAGCGCAACAGACAGCCAGCCAAGTGCCTCGATGCTCTTATACGCCTCGTAAGAGCCTGCATAGTTCATGATGTAGAACAGACCGCCAAGCGCAGCAATGCCGCTGCCGATCAGCGTTGTTACGTACTTGTATCTTGTGACGTTGATACCCACCGCGTCAGCCGTTGCGGGATTCTCACCCACGGCACGCAGATGCAGACCCACGCGCGTTTTGCCCAGCACAAACGCTGCAACAAGCGCAATGGCAAGTCCTAAGAACACCATAATACCGCAATACATAAGCGCGTCGGTTCTTCCCTGGAACGGAAAACGGAAATACTTGAGCGCATACAGATACGACATACCGCCGCCAACCGCCATGGGAGCCATAACAAACTTGGTCACGCCGACGCCAAAGGTGGTCATAGCAAGACCGGTCACGTTCTGATTAGCCTTGAGCGTAACAGTCAAAAAGCTATAGATCAGACCCATGAGCATGCCGCCCGCAAAGGCTGCAAGAATGGCAATCGTCACGATCAGGGGCCAAGGCAAGCCGCTGCTTTTGACCAGCTTAAGAGCCACGCAGCCGCAGGTGCCGCCCACGCACATGATACCGGGAATACCCAGGTTCAGATGTCCCGCTTTTTCGGTCAAAATCTCACCCACGCAGCCAAAAAGGAAGGTCATGCCAAGCGGAATTGCTGTGATAACAAAATCAAGAAACGGATTCACGATGCTTTTCCTCCTTTTCTAACCTTTTCGCGGAATTTGATCTTATAGCCGATAAAGAACTCGCAACCGATGATAAAGAACAGCACGATACCTACGATAATATTGGGGAATGCGGGGTCAACCGCAGAGCCGATCTCGGCAGCTCCCTGCTGCAGGAAGGTGACGAACAGGCTCGAGCCTATCATGGTAAGCGGATTGAACTTGGCAAGCCAGGAAACCATGATAGCAGTAAAGCCCATGCCGCCAACCGAGGTGGTGGTGATCGAGTGGTCCAGCGCACCCACGATCAAAAATCCTGCCAAGCCGCAGATCGCGCCCGACACGATCATGGTGCGAATCACGACCTTGCCCACGTTGATACCGATGTATCTTGCGGTATTTTCACTCTCACCCACTACGCTGATCTCGTAACCCTGCTTGGTGTAGTACAGATATACGAACACCACGGCAGTCAGTATCAGCGTCACAGCGATCAACAGGAAATATTCATGTACGACCACGGGCAGGTGTCCGTGCGCCAGACGCGGCAGCACGCTACCGTTGCTGGGGCACCATTTTGCAAGGCAAAACGCCACAAGTCCGGTGGCAACGTAGTTCATCATCAAAGTAAACAGCGTTTCGTTGGTGTTCCACTTCGCCTTGAAGATTGCGGGAAGTCCGCCCCAGATCGCGCCTGCGAATACAGCAGCGATCAGCATGAGCACCAGCAGCACGGGCGCGGGCATTTTACCGCCCAGATAATACGCCACGGCAACCGCTGCAAGCGCGCCCACCAGCGTTTGACCCTCAGCACCGATATTCCAGAATTTCATACGGAATGCGGGCGTGACGGCAAGCGAAATGCAAAGCAGCACGGCGGCATTCTTTGCCAGCTTCCAGATATTACGCTGCGTACCGATCGCACCGCTGAACAGCGTTTTCATGAATTTCAAAAAGTCAACGTTGTCAAGAACCGCAACAGACAGCAATGCGCAGATCAATATGCCCACAACGACCGCAATAACGCGGATCAGCATGGATTTCCATATCGGCATAACGTCGCGCTTGACGACGCGGAAAAGCGGCTCACGCGTCAGCTTATCATGCGTTTTCACTCTCTGTGCCCTCCTTCACTTCAAATTCGGTCTTGGTCATGAGCAGACCGATCTCCTCCTTGACGGCACGCTTGCCGTCAATCACTCCGGTTACGCGACCTGCGCAAAGCACAAGGATGCGGTCACAAAGCTCGATCAACACGTCAAGGTCCTCGCCGACAAAGATGACGGCAACGCCCTTTTCCTTTTGCTCGGTCAGCAAATGATAAATGGTATAGGACGAGTTGATGTCAAGACCGCGCACGGGATATGCCGCCATAAGCACGGTAGGAGCGGCTGCGATCTCTCTGCCAACCAGTACCTTTTGCACGTTACCGCCCGACAAGCGTCTGACGGGTGTGTGCGTATTGGGCGTGGAGACCTCCAGATCGTGCACGATGGTCTGCGCCAGCGCGCCCGGATTTTTACGGTCAACAAACATGGAATGTCCGCGGCGGTAGCTGCGCAGCATCATGTTATCCACGATATCCATGTTACCAACCAATCCCATGCCCAGTCTGTCCTCGGGCACGAAGGAAAGGCGCACGCCAAGCTCACGGATCTGCAAGGGCGTCTTCTCACGCAGGTTGATGACCTCATCCTCTACAAAGAAGATCTCACCCTGCTCTACCAGCGTGCGAATTGCTTTTTTCGAGAGCGCTTTGCCGTTCTCGTTCTTGCCCGTAAACGGTCTGCCATCAGCATAGCGCAGCATGCCCTGCTCCGCCAGCTCCATGACGCGCTCAAAGGACTTATGATAGAACGTGATGGGCTTGTCCTTTTTGGGATTGTAATAGGTGACACTGCCGCCCTGCAGATGATGCAGTCCTGCGATCGACTCAAGCAGCTCTCTTTGTCCGCTGCCCGCGATGCCCGCAATACCTAAAATCTCACCCGCTTTTGCGGTAAAGGTAATATCGTCCAGTATTTTGATGCCCTCCGCATCGGTCAGGGAAAGCCCCTCGACCACAAGGCGGTCACGTACGTTTTCGGGATCGGGACGCTCAATATTCAGCTCCACCTTTTTGCCAACCATCATTTCGGTCAGCTCGGCAGGGCTTGTTTGCGCGGTTTCCACCGTGGCAATATGCGCACCCTTACGCAAAACGGCTACGCGGTCGGAGATCGACATGACCTCGTGCAGCTTATGGGTAATGATCAAGATCGATTTGCCGTCCTCGCGCATGCGGCGCAGCACGTCAAACAGCTTTTCGGTCTCCTGCGGAGTCAGCACCGCGCTGGGCTCGTCCAAAATCAGGATATCCGCGCCGCGGTAGAGCACCTTCAGGATCTCAACCGTCTGCTTTTCGGATACCGACATTTCATAGATCTTCTTTTTGGGGTCAATACGGAAGCCGTACTTGTCCGCAATTTCGGACACACGGCGGTTGACCTCCTTGATGTTGTACTTTTGTCCATCCTGAACGCCAAGCACGATATTCTCAGCAGCGGTAAAGATATCGACCAGCTTGAAATGCTGGTGGATCATACCGATACCGTGCGCAAAGGCGTCCTTGGGCGAGCGGATCACAACCTCCTCGCCGTTGACGAGGATAGAACCGCTGTCCGGATAATAAATGCCCGCGATCATGTTCATCAGCGTGGTCTTACCGCAGCCATTCTCACCGAGAATGGCAAGGATCTCTCCGCGGCGCACGTCCAGATCCACGTTCACGTTCGCAGCAACCTTACCAAAATTCTTGGATACCTTTCGGGTTTCCAATGCAATAGGTTTATTCATGGGGGCTTCCTCCATACAGATTTTTTATCGTACAAACCTTCTGCAAAGCGTTCAAAACGCGACTTGAGCGCTTTGCACAACGATTGTAAAAAACTGCGACAAGCGGAGCCGAAGCTCCGCTTGTCTATTTGCTTAATATTAACCGAAGTTGGTGTTGAGCAGGGTGATACCGTCGATCTGGATATCGAAGTAAGGAGCTGCTCTGTACTCGGACTCGTGGAAATAACCGTCCTTGATAGCCTCGGTGTCGGGGGTGTATGCAGCGTCGGTGTCAACGTCAGCCATGTAGGTGGTCAGCTTCTCGCCCTTAACGGTGAAGGTGTTGGTATCGAATACCTTGAGCTCGCCGCTCTTGAGCTTACCTGCAACCTCCTGCAGCTTAGCAAGAGTGCCTTCTGCAGCAGCGTTTTCGTTAATACCGGTCAGAACAACGGAACCCTCTTCTGCACCGCCGCACCAGTCAGCTGCGATGGGAGTGCCCTGGCAGTAGGACTTGATGATGTACAGGTAGTAGGGAGACCAGTCGATTCTGGAGGAAACGATAAAGGTGTTGGGGCAAGCCTCGTGAGTGGAGCCGTTGTAGGAAACGTTGGGAACGTTCTTCTCTTC
>JAZRDG010000056.1:0-11015 GCA_045660125.1 Eubacteriales bacterium
GTCAAGGTAGCCAAGAGCGATCTCGGCTTGTCCGGCAATGATTACACCATCAACTTCTCCTGGACCGACAACGTTCACGACGAGGGCGACTATGAGAAGTTCTCGGGTGACATCATGGACTTCTACATTTCGGGTGACGTAGCCCCCGGCGCGCGCTTCAAGTACAGCTATGTAAGCACGCAGCAGAATGCTACCGGTGAGCAGCCTACTACCGAAGAGACCACCACCGAGCCCACCGAAACCGAAACCCAGACTTCCGCACAGAGCGAGACCCAGACCGAGCAGACCACCGAGCCCGCAGAGAAGAGCGGATGCAAGTCCGTTGCTGTTGGCGGTGCATTGTTTGCCATCATCGCACTTGGCGCGCTGGTCGTTGGTAAGAAGAAGGACTGATTACACAATAAAGCTTGCTGATCTGTCAGCAAAGAACCCCCCCGCCGAGTAATCGACGGGGGTAAGTTGTTTATGGCTAAAAGGGAGGGGCTTACTCCTCCTCTTTTGGCACAAAGAACTTATTTGCAGGAGCAGGAGTCCTCGACGGCTTTTGCACAATAAAACAGGGGCGGATATGGCATCCGCCCCTGTGGGTATTTGGATTTTACTGTCTGCCGATCTCCTCGAAAGGATCAAATCCTTCCACGAACGTGGGCAACAGACGAATGGTAAAGGTAAACTTCTTCTCTGCAAACTGCCACTTGGAGGCAAGCTCCGGGCCGCAGGAGTTGGAGCCGATGCCGTCCTGACGGTAATCCAGGTTGACAACCGTTTCCTTGGCGGGCACGAGCTCGTCGTTGTGCGCGGTGGAGGTCAGCTGTGCGGACGAGACGTGCGAGCAGTTAAAGCTGAAATCTTGTGCGGTCGCGAGTGCGGTGAAGCCGTGTCCGATCAGCGAGGAGACCGATACCCACTTGGTTTGGGTGTGTGCGCCGTTTTCCTGGGGCTTGACGTAGGGCTCAAAGTTGTCGGTCACGGTGGTGCGGAACAGACCCACGTACGAGGCGTGATGCTTATCCGCATAGCTTTCCACAGGGCCTCTGCCGAAGTAAGTCAGGTTTTCGGTGCCCTCGGGCATGGTGAACTCCAAGCCGAAGCGGGGCAGGTGGGGCAGATCCTGGCGGATCTCGGTGTCCATGTCGATTTTGATGCCGTCCTCGGCATATACCGTGTAGGTCGCCTTGATGTTGGCAAGCGGTTCTGCGCCGTCGTTACCAAGCGTCAGCGTAGCCGTGATCTTGGCATATGCCTCGGTCTGCTCCAAGAGTGCGCATGCGGTGCAGGTTGCGGTTGCGGTGTGCATGCCCAGCTGTTGCCAGAGGTTGCGGATGTTGCGGTCGTTGTCGGTGGGTGCGCGCCAAATTGTAGGCGTCATGGGGGAGGTGAGCAGCTGCTTGCCGTTGTCGCAAATGCCTGCGATCAAGCCGCTTGCGCGGTCAAAGGTGTAGACCGTCTTTGCGGTGGTGACCACAATGCGCTCCTCGGTTTGCAGCGCGCTGACGGTTGCATAAGGAGATGCGTCCGTGCCGAGCGGTGCTTTCTCTTGGGTGGGGACTTCCAGCGCAAACTGCGCAAAGCCAACCTCGTAGCCTGCCTGTGCCCAAGGCGTGTCGCCATTTTGCGTCACGCTGACGTACAGGTACGCGCAATCGCTCAAGGGTGCGTCAATGTGCAGCGTGTAAGCTGCGCTTGCCTGCGGTGCGATATCGAGTGCGTAAACGTGACCCGATGCCACCGCCTTGCCGCGGCATTCTACCTTCCAGTAAAGATCAAGGTCGCAAAGCGAGGTGAAGTAGCGCAGATTTTGGATGGTCAGCGTGCCCGTGCTTTGATCAAACGCAGCGCGGAAGGGCTTGATGACCTGCTTGTATTCCATCAGTCCCGTGTGCGGACGGCGATCGGGGTAGACCAAGCCGTCGGTGCAGAAGTTTGCATCGTGCGGAGTGTCACCAAAGTCGCCGCCGTAGCGGAATTTGGGATTTGTATAAACGTCACCGATTGCTGCTGCGTGGACAATAAACTCCCAAACGCAGCCGCCGATAAAGCCATCGTTTGCGTAAATGACGTCCCAGTAATCGGCAAGGCAGCCGGGGCCGTTGCCCATGGCGTGAGAGTACTCGCACAAAAACAGGGGCTTTGCAAACAGCTTGCGGTCAAAGTAATCGCGCTGTACCTCCTCGGGGGCAGGGTACATGCGGCTTTCTACGTCAATGTATTCGCACTCCAGGCGTCCGCGGATCTGCTCGTCGGGCGCGTCCTTGAATTCGCCATAGATCTTATTCGAGTTGCGGCGAGAGATGTCCTCGCAATGCACCAAGCAGCCGGGCATGCGCTCGTGGTAATAGCCTGCCATGGCAGCCTGATTGCGTCCAACGCCCATTTCGTTGCCCACAGACCACATCAGTACGCATGCGTGGTTTTTGTCGCGCTCCATCATCAGGCGCGCACGGTCAACGTAGCTTTCTTTCCATTCGGGCGCGTCGGTCAGCTCGTCCCATCTGCCCGCAATCGCCATGCCGTGTGTTTCAAGGTCAGCCTCGTCGATCACGTAAAAGCCGAGCTTGTCGCAAAGGCCTAAGAAGCGCGGATCGTTGGGGTAGTGGCTGGTACGGATGGTGTTGACGTTGTGCTGTTTCATGATCATCAGATCGCGCATCATGTGGTCAATCGGCGTGGTCGAGCCCAGCACAGGGTGGCTGTCGTGGCGGTTGACGCCCTTGGTCTTGATCTTCTGACCGTTAAAGTACAGCACGCCGTCCTTGATGGAGATATGCTTAAATCCTACGGGAATATCAATGTATTCGCTGCCCGAGTGCAGGTGCAGGGTATAGAGGTTGGGCGTTTCGTCGTTCCACAGCGCGGGAGCGTCCACGTCAATATGCAGCTCTGCGTTTCCGTCGGCTACAAGCGTGCCGGATGCTACGGTTGCGCCGCAAGGGTCGCACAGCTCGTAGCTTACCTGCGCCTTGCCCGAAAGGGAAAGCTCGCAAGAGAGCGAGGCGGATGCAAAATCGTCGGCAACAACGGGGTGGTTGTAAATATCCACGATATGCACGGGATCGCGCAAAAGCAGATACACGTCACGGAAGATGCCCGACCAGCGGAACTTGTCCTGGTCCTCCAGATAGCTTGCCTCGCACCACTTGAACACCAGCACCTGCAGCTTGTTTTTGCCCTCGTGCAGGTAAGGGGTGATATCGATCTCGCTGGTCATATGGCTGACCTGGCTGTAGGCGGCAAACTGACCGTTGATATAGAGGTAGAAGCAGGAGTCTACGCCCTCAAAATTGATGCACACGGTCTTCTCCAGCATTTTAGGGTGTACGTAGAAGCTGCGTGCGTACAAGCCGCAGGGATTATTTTCGGGGATGTTGGGGGGATCGAGCGGGAAAGGATAGACTACGTTTGTATAGTTGGGCGTGTCATAGCCGCGGCCCAGCATAGTCTGCCAGGAGCGGGGCACCTCAATTTTGTCGGCAGGGGAAAACAAGGAAAGCTCGGGCAGCTCCTTTGCCGAGGGATAGAAGCAAAAATCCCACTCGCCGCAAAGGTTGATGAAGAATTGGCTTTGGTCACGCAGGTCGCGCGCTGCAGCCTTTGCCGTATGATAGGGGATAAAATACGCACGGGGAGCAAGCGTGCCCTTATGTAAAACGTCATAAGAAAGATGGTAGGTCAGTTGCATAAATACGCCTTCCTTTCAGCTTTGATGTTGATGTCATTATATCAAATTTCAATCCGTGCGTCAAGGACTAAAGCGGCATTTTGATAAAAAACAGACCGATCCGCAGATCGGTCTGTTTTCTTATCCTTGCGCGCACACGCGCTCGTAGTATTGGTTCATCTTTTGCGCACGGTCGAGCAGCTTTGCAAGAATGCCGTCCTTTTGCTCGTCGGGGGCGACGTAGGATTGGTGGTGCGCCTCCAGCACCAGCTCGCCCGCATAGCCAACCTCGTGCAAGATCTCCAGAAATTCCTTCCAATCAATGTTGCCGTCGCCGGGCATCAGGTGCTCGTCACCGTAGCCGGGGCCGTGCGTGTCCTGAATGTGCAAAGAAAGGGGCATGACGTCAAGCTCGCGCAAGATGGGAGGATCGATGCCGTAGAAATGGGCGTGTCCCGTGTCGTAGCACCAGCCAAAGTAGGGGGAATTGACCGCCTTGACAAGCTCTACGATGTTCTTGGGGTGCATAGATGCCCCCCACAGAACGTTTTCGGCAAGCAGGGTCAGCCCATACTTTTCCATCAAGGGAAGAATGCGCTCTACAGCCTGCTTGTTGACGCGGATAAATTCGTCCGTGTCTTCAATGATGCGCCCGTCGATCTCGTGAATGGGATGCGCCACAACAGAGGTTGCGCCCAGCAGCGCAGCAGCTTCAAACGAGCGCAGTTGCGCTGAGACCTGCGAGCCTACGTTGAACGGTGCATGGGAGTGCGTGTAACGAACGCCCAGCGCCTCTGCTCTTTGGCGCAGAGCAAGCACGCGCTCTCTCCAGTCCTCGCCCTCCAACAGGCGGTCGTCGCCTATGCAGTAGTCAAAACCCATGTCCAGCGCGGTGTATCCAATGCGCGCCAGACGCTCCAGCACGTCCTCCGCCTGATATGCGGGAGGGAAGACGTCGGTTGTTGTAACAATGTACATACGTATTTACTCCTTGTTTGAAAACACGGACCGATCCGAAGATCGGTCCGTATGAAATATTACTCGTAGAAATCGTAGCCGTACTGCTCGTAGAACTTCTTAAGATTCTTCTTGGTGTTCTTCTCGCTCTTGGTGATATCTCTGGTAATGGATGCGCTGCCGCTGTTGAGCGCGGACTGAATGACGGTTGCGCAAGGCAGATTCAGGCTGTAGAAGTGGGTGTAGCCAAAGTCAAATACCTTGTTACGGATGATAACGTCAACCATTGCTGCGGACTCGGGGTCACGTGCGGTCTTGGACTTTGCAACCTTTTCATACAGGGTTTCGGTAACCATGTAGTAAGAGGAGGAAGCCAGAACCTCCATCATGTAGCCGGTGATCTCCAGCTGCTCGTCGGAAAGGCTCTTGGGTACGCAAGCCACGGGAGCTGCGCCGTTTACAAAGCTCAGATAATCTTCCTGCTTCTCGTCAAACTTGGGCTGAGGCAGGATACCGAAGTCGTCCTGCATCTCACGCATGTCGGTTGCACCGGAGAGATAGCCTGCATAGAACAGTGCTCTGCCTGCCTTGAAGATCTCAGCGGGCTGCTTGTACATTTCGTTGTTTGCAGTATATTCGGCAACGGTTACGTGCAGTGCCTTCTGGGTTACGATCAGCTCGTAGATCTTATCGTAAATGGTCTGCAGTCTGTCAGCGTTTGCCTCATATACGGGCAGGTGATCATCGTCAAAGGTGAACATGGTTGCACCCGAGCCGAAGAAGAAGTTGTAGTCACAGTCAAGCGACCAGCCGGTCAGACCGTAGAAGTCATCGGAGTAGGTCAGCTTACCGTCACCGTTGAGGTCCTTGTTCTGGTCCTTGGTCAGGGTGATCATGTCGTCCAGCGTCCAGGTGCCCTCTCTTGCGTCATCGTAGGGGTATTCCCAGCTGCGCTCGTCAAACAGGTTCTTGTTGAATACAACGGCTGCGGAGATCAGCATGGTGCCGGGCAGCAGGTCGCCGCACACAACGAACATGTCGTCACCGAACATAAAGCCGTTCTTGCAGTCCTGGTCCCACCACTCGTTGTCAAAGTTTACGTATTCCAGATCGGACAGGTTGTAAAGGTGTCCCTGCATACCGAGGTTGGTTACGGCGTCTACCATGTGCTGGTATACCAGATCATAGTCGCCTGTGCCTGCGGTAACGTCGGTCTTTACCTTCTGACCCAGGGAGTTGTAATCTTCGTCAATGATGCCGTTGATGGTGATGCCGTAGTAGCTCTGGATCATGTCGTTTCTACGGTACATTGCATCCTCCAGCGGGTCGGACGAGTTCTCCTCGGGGCCAACGTTGGTTTCCTTCATGCTTAAAATGTTATAGTCTTTTCCATTGAGGTTTTCGTTGAACTCCAGGTCGGGGTTCACCCAGTTGGTGTTTTCCTCGACGGTGCTCGAGTTCTCTTCGCCTTCGCCCTGATCAGCGCACGCTGCCAGCATACCGATCAGCATCACGCCGCACAAAAGCAAAACGAAAATTCTTTTGAACATGTTTTTTTCCTCCATAAAATTATTTTTTGAGATACACAGTTATTCTACCATAAAACCCAAAATAAGTCAAGTAGAATTTTTGCTTGTGAAATCGTGCAGTATGCCCAAGTCCGCGCTTTCGCACTCTTGTACAAATCGGGAGAGCCTGATGTGTGTAAAATCATGAAAATAGGGCAGGCGACAAAAAAACAGTTTACAAACGCATGCGGATATGTTATAATATATTGATAAAAATGGGAGGAGAGGGCTATGAGACTTGACAAGATGATATCCTCCACGGGTATCGCCTCGCGCTCGCAGATTTCAAGCGCGGTCAGAGGCGGCAGAGTGCTTGTGGACGGTGTCCCGGCAAAAAAGGCGGACATGCAGGTAGACCCTGATAAGGTCAGCGTGATCTACTGCGGCACGCCCGTATGCTACAGGAAATATACCTACATCATGCTCAACAAGCCCGAGGGCTACGTCAGCGCAACCGAGGACGGCAAGCTTCCCACCGTGATCGAGCTTTTACCCGCAGAGCAGCAAAAGATCGGGCTGTTTCCTTGCGGCAGACTTGACAAAAACACGCTGGGGCTGATGCTTTTGACCAACGACGGTGATACCTCGCACAGGCTGCTCGCTCCCAAAAGCCACGTGACCAAGACTTATGCGTTCAGGCTCAAGTTCCCGCTGTCGGACGAGGATATTGCCGCACTTGAGAGCGGCGTGGATATCGGCGGCTACGTCACCGCCCCCTGCCAAGTTGAGCGCACCGATGCGCGCGAGGGCAGAATTACGCTGACCGAGGGCAAATATCATCAGATCAAGCTGATGATGGAGGCTGTGCACAATCAGGTCATGTACCTTGAGCGCGTGACGTTCGGACCCTTGGTGCTGGACGGGGCGCTTGACAGGGGAGAATGGCGTTATTTAACTGATGAGGAAATCGCACTTCTGACAAATAAAGCATAACGGGAGGAATTGACATGCAATATCCGATTACGTATTGGTTTGGTGTCCGAAAGGAATTTATCTACCGTGCGGATGGCAGCCTTGCCACCGAGGAGATCGACAGAATCAAGGATGCGGGCTTTACCTTAATGCTCGCCGAGTTTGATGCCGCGACCAACAAGCTGGTGCTGGAGGCAGCAGCCGAAAGAGGCTTGCAGGTCATGGTATCCGATCACCGTATAGACAAGGCACGGTACGAGCCTGACAATATGCGCGCGTACTTGTCTGAGGTTGTGGCAGATTACGGCAGCTATCCCGCGCTGTTTGGCTATCACATTGTGGACGAGCCGAGTGCGGGCGCGTTCCCGTTGCTTGCAAGCATCCGCGAAACGCTTGCAGAGCTTGATCCCGCGCACGAAGCCTATATCAATTTGTTCCCCAATTATGCCTCGCCCGAGCAGCTGGGCAATCCCACCTACGAGGATCATTTGCAAGACTATACCCAAAAGGTCAAGCCGAGCATCATCAGCTATGACCACTATCACTTCCTCAAGGGCGCGAAAAAGCAGACCATTTGTGCTGACGAGCGCGAGCAAAAGATCTACGATTCCACCTTCGGCGGCGTATCCGAATACGAAAACGTGGACAGAGCAGGATTTTTTACCAATATCGAGCAGGTCCGCACCGAATCTCTGCGCACGGGCATTCCGTTCATGGTCATCATCCTGGTGGTTGAGCATGGACCTTACCGCAACCTGACCGACGGCGAGATCCGCTGGGAGGTCTGGCAGTCGCTGGCATACGGCTCGGCGCGCCTTTCCTACTTTACCTACTGGACGCCTGGTGCGAACAACACCGAGGGTGACGACTTTTGGCATTGGCAGAACGGCATGATCTCGCAGACCGGCGAGACGCTGCCGCACTATCATATGATCGCGGACATCAACCGCGAGCTGCAGGCTGTGGGCGCGATTCTTTCTGAGCAGACCTCGCTTGGCGTGTATCACCTGGGCGAGATGCCGAACGAGCAGTATATCACCTATGCAGACGGTGCTGTCGGACCGATTGACAAGATCGAGGGAGACCGGCTGACCGTGGGCGTGTTTACCGACGGCTACGTGCTGATTGCAAACCGCGACTATGCAAACGAAAACGACTTTACCTTTGCCGCAGACGGCGCGGTTGCGCTGTTTGACGCGCTGGATGGCTCTTATATCGCCTTGGAGAGCGAGGACGGCATTTATCGCATGAGCCTTGGCGAGGGCGACGCCATTCTTTTGAAATTTGAAAACTAAATTACCCCAATATAAAGGAAAATTACCCCGATGGACATTATTGCAACACTGAGCAAGGAGCTCAACATTGAAACCCAGAAATTGATCGACACCATTGCTCTCATGGACGAGGGCAACACCATTCCCTTTATTGCGCGTTACCGTAAGGAGGTCACGGGCAGCCTGGACGATACCACGCTGAGAACCCTTGAGGACAGACTCAACTATTTGCGCAATATCGAAAAGAGAAAGCAGGAGGTCAAGGACCTGATCGCGGCGCAGGAAAAGCTGACGCCCGAGATCGAAAAGGCGATCGAGAACGCCAAGACCATTACCGAGGTGGACGATATTTACCGTCCCTTCCGCCCTCACAGAAAAACGCGCGCAAGCGTGGCAAGAGAAAAGGGACTTGAGCCCTTGGCAGAGGCGATCATGGCGCAAAAGGATTCCTACGATCCGCCCCTTGAGGTATATGCCGAGAGCTTTATCTCCGAGGAGAAGGGCGTGGAGAATGCAGAGCAGGCGCTGGCAGGCGCGTGCGATATCATTGCAGAGGACGTCTCTGATAACGCCGAGTACAGAAAGGCACTGCGCCGCCAGACCTTTGACTTTGGCGAGCTGTTCTGCAAAAAGGCAAAGGAAGAGGACAGCGTTTACGCGCAGTACTACGAGTATAACGAGCCGCTCAAAAAGATACCCGCACACCGTATTCTTGCCATCAACCGCGGCGAGAAGGAGGAGTATCTGAAGGTCACGCTGTCCGTGGGTGCGGATATCGTGCTCAACTATCTGTTCCATTGCGTTGTCACCAATCCCGAAAGCCCTGCCAATAAGTACCTGTCCGCAGCCGTGATCGACTCCTACGAGCGTCTGATCTCTCCCTCTATTGAGCGCGAGATCAGAAACGATATGTTTGACAACGCCTGCGAGGGCGCGATCAAGCTGTTTGCGGATAACCTTTCGCATCTTCTGATGCAAGCGCCCCTGAAGGGCAAGACCGTGCTTGGCTTTGACCCCGGTTACGTCAACGGCTGTAAGACCGCCGTGGTAGACAAGACGGGTAAGGTGCTGGATACCGCCGTGGTATATCCCACCACCAAGTCGCAGCACCGCATTGAGGAAGCAAAGCGCATTATCAAGTATATGATCAAGAAGTACCACGTGGACGTGGTTGCCATCGGTAACGGCACGGCATCCAAGGAAAGCGAGCTGTTTATTGCAGAGATCTTGCGCGAGATGCCCGAGTCGGGATGCAAGTATATCATCATCAACGAGGCAGGCGCGTCGATCTACTCGGCATCCAAGCTGGCAGCCGAGGAGTTCCCGGACTTTGACGTTATGCAGCGTTCCGCGGTTTCTATTGCAAGACGCTTGCAGGATCCGCTTGCAGAGCTTGTCAAGATCGACCCCAAGGGCATTGGCGTCGGTCAGTACCAGCACGATATGAAGCAGGCAAGACTTGACCAGGCGCTTGGCGGCGTTGTCGAGGATTGCGTAAACGCAGTCGGCGTAGACGTCAATACCGCGTCCTATTCGCTCTTGTCCTACATTTCGGGTATCAATACCACCGCAGCCAAGAACATCGTCAAGTACCGCGAGGAGAACGGCGAGTTCAAGTCTCGTGCCGCGATTCTCAAGGTGCCGCGCATCGGTGCCAAGGCGTACGAGCAGTGTGCAGGCTTCTTGCGCGTGCCCGAGAGTAAGGAGATCCTTGATAACACGGGCGTGCACCCCGAGTCCTACGATGCGGCAAAGCAGCTGCTGGAAATGTTCGGCTACACCGCGCAGGACGTGCGCGCGGGGAAGCTGCAGGGACTTGCAAGCGCGGTCAACAAAAAGGGAAAGGCAAAGGTAGCCGAGGCGCTGGGCGTAGGCGAGCCCACCTTGGACGATATGATCCGCGAGCTGGAAAAGCCGGGACGCGACGTGCGCGATTCCACACCCGCACCCGAGCTGCGCGAGGACGTTATGGGCATGGAGGACTTGAAGCCCGATATGATCCTGACGGGTACTGTACGCAACGTCATCGACTTTGGCGCGTTTGTGGATATCGGCGTGCATCAGGACGGCTTGGTGCATATCTCGCAGATGTCGGACAAGTACGTCAAGCATCCCTCGCAGGTAGTCAGCCTTGGTGACGTGGTCAAGGTGCGCGTGCTGTCGGTTGACCTTAAGAAAAAGCGCATTTCCTTGTCCATGCTTCTCAAGTGATTTTAATATATTAAAATATTAAGGTCGCGAAAAGCGTCGGATATTTTGCCAAAGCAAAAAGTATTGTGCATACTGCACAATCGAGAGCGCGAAATTTTGGAGAAATAGGCTCTTCCCATTTTGCAATTTTTTTGGTACAATATAATACAGATTAGAATGTTCTCCGTGTCGGCGCTGTGCCGCAGGAAGCATCAAAAAGACATTAAAAAATAATTTAAAGAAAATATTCGCAGGAGGAATTTTTCCATGGCAAGTTTGTCCCTTCGTCACATTTACAAAAAGTACCCCGGCGGGGTAACCGCAGTTTCCGACTTTAACCTTGAGGTTAAGGATAAGGAATTCCTGGTTCTGGTTGGTCCTTCCGGTTGCGGTAAGACCACCACTCTGCGTATGATCGCAGGCCTTGAGGAGATCTCCGAGGGCGAGCTGTTTATC
>JAZRDG010000057.1:0-12315 GCA_045660125.1 Eubacteriales bacterium
GCAGGGCTTGGATGTGCCGCTGACGCACGTAGCCGTCAAAGCTTCTGGAACCGATACAGTGCCAGATGATTTGCTGCCGAGGGGTGAGCTTTGTTCCTATGCGTAATTGCTCACTAAACAATATGCGGTAGGGAAGCGTGACGCGCTCGCCCGAGGTCAGATGCCAATCGGTGATGTTATCAAAGAAAAATGCGAGTTCGTTTCGGGGCATTTCTGCGCTGCTGCGGAGGGCGGAAAAGACCGCCTGCACGTCGTCGGCGTATGCTGCGGGGAATGCCTTTTGCAGTTGTGCAAGGATCGCTTTGTTTTTGCGACCGAAGACGAATTTATTTTGTTTTTTGGGGAAGAGCCACATCGTCATCCCTCCTTTCAAGCATATTTTACCATCCAGAGCACCGTTTTTCACGGAAAAAAAGCTGCGAAAACAACAAAAAAGCCCTCGGATGAGAGCTTTTTTGTTACTTTAATTTGCAATTTAACTGCTTTTTGAGCTTTTCGATCATCAGATCACGAAAAGCCTGTGGTTCTGTGACCTCGACCATAGGGCCGAACGAGAGCATGCGGATGACCATTTCGGGCTGGTCGTCCAAGGCGTATCTGATCTTGACCTGATAGTGCTTTTTGTCAAGCTTTTCGGCTTGCTTTTCAAAGTGCGCAAAGTGCAGTAAAAATCGCTCGGGGGCGTTGCGTTCGTCGCGGATCTTGACCGTCACCGTGTCGTACAGCGCCTCGCGCTCCTTGCCGCCCGCTTGGCGCGAGCCCTGATAATGCGTGCAGTTTTGTATCTTGGCAAGGTTGACCGTGGAAACTGCGCGCCAGCCCGCTGTGATCACGCGGAATTTGTCGTCCTTTTCGGAGTATTCCAGGCGCACGGGGCGGCATCTGACAAACATGGTGTTGCCTTTGCGGTTGATCATGTTAAATTTGATCTGCGATCCCTTGCGGATGGCCTCTAAAATGACGCGGAACTGTCGCACGTATTCGGGATCGGTGTAGGGATCGCCGTCGCTGTAGCGGTCGTATACGTAATAATCCGCGGGGGTAAACAGCGGCTCGACGCCCGCAAGGTCGGGGAAGGTTACGCCAAACAGCTGCACGCGTGGGTCAAGCGAGATCGCCTTGAGCCACCTTTTTTGCAGCGTGGTCAGCGGCAGGGTGGGCTTGTGCTGCAGCGGTGTGGTCATGTCGGCGTGCAAGAGCTGCCATTTTTCGCTTTTGAGCGAGGGGAGAATGCTCAGCGCGCTCTCGCCAAAGGCGTGCTCGGTCACAATGCCTTGCAGCTCCTTTTCGCTCCTCTCTCCGTCAATGACTGCGGATAGGATGGCGGCTACCGTGTTGTAATAGGCAGAATACAGCTCGCTGAAGATCATACCTCCGCCTCCTCTCCGATGCCGTACATGCGATACATGGCTTCGAGGTCCTGCTTGAACCGATTTTCCACACTGCGGTTGGAAAAATTCATTTTTTCAATGCGGCAGATAAAGGTTCTGATCCAAGGGGTCATCTCGCCCGAATCATACACGTCGGCAGAGAAGCGGTAGGTGTGCTCGTCTAACTTTTCCACCTTGCCAACGCGCTTTTCGCGCTCCAGCCTGCGCACGATGTAGTCCTCGCCGTCATTGATGCGTATGGTAAATTCCACGTGCTCAATCTGCTCCTTGCCCCACTTGTTGCGCTTGGTGCTCACGCCCCACATCTTGCCCTGCATGCGGTCAAGCTCGGCACGCAGCTCGTCAAAGCGCGGCGTGGGGTCTTCGAGCTTGACACCTGACAGGTAATCGATGCGGTAGGAATGGAAGATGTTATAGGCGGGCAGATAGGCAAGCAGATGCTGTCTGCCGGTCTGCACGCTGATAAAAATGCGCAAGGGAACGACGCGGTTGCGCCTTGGCATATCGGTATTCCTGCTCATATTGGAGAGCGTGACCGCGCGCTTTTGCTGCATGGCAGTAAAGAGAGCCGCCAGCACGCCGCTGTCGATCGCACTTGTGATGTAGTGGTGCTTGAAGGTAAAGGCTTCGGTGTCCGAGTCCTCTTTGTCGAGAATGAACGAGCCGATCACGCCGCAGGGAGCTGCCTCCGAGAAGTAATGCAGCACGTCACCAAGGTCGGTGATGTCGGTGCTCTCGGTTCTGTGATAATATACCTTGCGCCCTTGCTTTTGGGTTGCGATGATGCCTGCCTCGCAATACTCCTTGAGCTTTTTGCGAACGGTGGACTCATCGTACATCTGGGGGCTTTCAAAGCCCGAAAGATACGTTTGGTCGATCTCGCCAAGTATTTCGGCAATGGTTTTCTTGACGGACGGATGGTGTAGAATATCAAAAATGATAAAATGCAGCGTGATATCTCCGTCGGTAAAGCTTTTCGCCTTCCATGCGTTGTACAAAGGGTTGTGCCTGATGGTGCGGCTGTCGATGGAAATAAACACGTTCTTGCCCTCGGGAGTGCGCACAAAGCTCATGTGATCGCCAAGCCAGCTTTCAATGCGTCGGCGCTCGTCATCGTAAGAGCGCGCACTCTTGGACTGATAATCGTCACGGCTCTTAAAGCCGTACACGTAAAAATCGCGCATGTAGGCTCTGATTTTTTCAAAGTTTTTGATCAGCTCACTGTACGACGACATATTTCACACTCCTTTCTTGGGTTCTTTGACGGTTATACCGTTTTTCTGCCTTTCCGTTTTTCCTTGGTGGCTTCAAAGCTGACGCCGACAAGGAATTGCGTGACGTTCTCGGGGGCATCGGGAAGCAGCACCGAGATCCAATGCAGCTTGTTCATGTGATACGCGGGGTAAACGCCGTCCGATGCGCCGAACGAGCCGAACATTTCGGTCGGGATCTTGAGGTTGACCACGTCGATCACCTCGTCACTCTCAAGCCCGAACTTGCGCCGGGATACGCGCATGACGATCGCGTACCACTTGCGATTGTCCGCGTGCCTGAGCACCGCCGTTTCAAAATCCTCGTCAAAGGGGTAGTCGGGCGGCGTATTGTACGTGTTCATGCAGTAAATCAAAAATTCCTGTTTGGTCATAAAATTCTCCGCCTTGGGTTGTGGTTATGTTATCATCATACCATAAATTTTTTGGAAAGTCCACAGGATTTTGCAAATATGCGGTTTGGGCAGCCCAAAAAGTCAAACGAGGTCGCGTTGCGACCTCGTTTTGTACGTTATTCGGTAAGCGCATCCAGAATGTCTCTTGCCATAGCGGCGCGTGCGCCAACCTTGCCTTCGGCAGTCTCGCCAGCCTTGCCGTGCAGGAATGCTGCGAGAGCGGCAGTGGTTGCCAAGGGGAGCTCGTTGGTCTTGGCAGCTGCCAGACCGCCGATCATGCCTGCCAGAATGTCGCCCGAGCCTGCGCCCGCAAGTGCGGTGCTGCCCGAGAGGTTTACGTAAGTGGCTTGCGCGTCGTAGGAGCGGATGAGCGTGCGTGCATCCTTGAGCAGCACGTTGACCTTGTATTTGTTACCAAGCTGCTCGGCAGCGAGGGTCACGTTGGCAAGCACGCGGTCGGCAGTCATCTTTTTGCCAAGCATTCTTGCCGCCTCTGCGGGATGAGGGGTGACGACGGTCTGCGGCTTTTGCTTTTTGCTCATACCTTTGAGCAGCGCGGGCTTGGATGCGATGATATTGAGCGCATCGGCATCAATGACCAGCGGCACCTTTGCGTGCTTGAGCACGTATTTGACGCAGTACAGGGCGTTCTTGCTCTTGCCAAGTCCGCAGCCAAGCACGATGGTGTCTGCGCGCTTGCATGCGACCTTGATTGCCTTTTTGAGCTTGGATTTATCTGCATAGCAGGTCAGCACCGCTTCGGGGAGCAGCTGCTGCAGGATAGTACGGTTCTTGACGGGCAACAGGATCTCTACAAGTCCTGCACCCGAGCGGTATGCCGCTGCGGCTGCAAGGTAAGCAGCGCCTGCCATGTCGGGCGCACCGCCAATGACCAGCACTCTGCCAAACGTGCCCTTGTTGGAGCGTGCGGGACGCGCGGGGAGCATCGTTGCAAGGTCTTGCTCCTGCAAGGCACTTGCCAGGGGGGCTGTATATCCGGGAGCTCTGACAAGACCGATATCCGCTACCGTGATCTTGCCTGCGTATTCTGCGCCGGGGTAGAGCATAATGCCTGCTTTTTCATACTGCATGGTAACGGTATGCGCAGCGCACAGCGCGTGTGCATCCACCGCGCCGGTATTGCTGCAAACGCCCGAGGGCAGGTCAATGGCAACTACGGGAATCTTGCTTTGGTTGATCTTATCAAAGGTATTGCATACGCGGCTGTCCGTGATCGCACCGTGCATGCCCGTGCCGTAAACGGCGTCCACAAACAGGGAAAATTCGGTCTGCTCGGCATCGGACTCTTCCTGTACGGGAAGCTCGGTCAGCACCGTAACGCCTGCCTCCAGCGCTTTTTGGTAGTGCGCAAGGCACTGCTCACTCATTGCCTCGGTCTTGGGCGTGCCCACCAGCGCGGGATCGATCTGGGGCTCGGGGGGCGCTTTCTTGCTCGGCTTTTTCTTGGTGGGCGCGGGCAGCTCGTAAAGCGTGCCCAGATACAGCGCCTGTACGTCAGCACCGGTTTGCTTGAGCAGGCAAGCTAACTCAAAGCCGTCAGCACCGTTGTTGCCGCTGCCGCAAAGCACCAAGGGCTTGCGCAGATCAAAGCCTTCGGTCTGCAGCGTGTCCAGTACTGCGTTGGCAGCCAGATGAATGAGGTGTTGCTCGGAAATACTACCGTCAGAGATTGTGAACAGATCAGCGGCTTTCGCAGCTTCTGCCGTGAAAAGAGTCTTCATACTTTACCTCCTGTGTGCCTGTGGCGCTGAATTTTTTATTGGATTACTGGGAAATGGATTTGAGATATGCGTTGATAAAGCCGTCCAGCTTGCCGTCCATAACAGCCTGAACGTCACCGGTTTCAAAGCCGGTACGCAGGTCCTTGACAAGCGTGTAGGGCATAAAGACGTAGGAACGGATCTGAGAACCCCACTCGATCTTGGTCTTGTTACCCTTGATCTCGTCGATGGTGTCAAGTCTTTCCTTGATCTTGATCTCCATGAGCTTGGATTTCAGCATGCGCATCGCGGTCTCCTTGTTCTGCAGCTGCGAACGCTCGGTCTGACATGCCACAACGATGCCCGTGGGCTTGTGGATCAGTCGTACTGCGGAGGATACCTTGTTGATGTTCTGACCGCCCGCACCGCTGGAGTGGAAGGTTACGAAATCGTAATCCTCTTCACGTACCACAACGTCGTCAAGCTTGTCAAATTCGGGCATAACCTCAATGGATGCAAACGAGGTCTGTCTGCGTCCTGCGGAGTCAAAGGGGGAAACGCGCACCAGTCTGTGCACGCCGTTTTCGCTCTTTAAAAAGCCGTAAGCGTTCTCACCCTCAACGAAAATGGTAGCGGACTTGAGTCCCGCATCGTCGCCGTCCAGCCAGTCGGTCAGCTTGACCTTAAAGCCGTTTGCCTCGCACCAGCGGTTGATCATGCGGTAAAGCATCTGGCACCAGTCCTGTGCCTCGGTGCCGCCTGCGCCGGGGTGGAAGGAAATGATGGCGTTGTTCTTATCGTATTCGCCCGAGAGCAGAACCTCGGTGCGCTTCTTTTCGGTGATCGCGACAATCTCTGCAAGCTCGCTCTGCACCTCTTCCACGCAGCTCTCGTCATCCTCGTCAATTGCCATTTCGGCAAGCACGATGGTGTCCTCAAGGCGCGTGCAAAGCTCCTCGTAGCTCTCAATCTTGTCCTTTTGCTGCTTGATGGTCTGCAGAACCTTGGAGGATTTCTCCTGATTGTTCCAGAATGCGGGATCGGAGGTCTGCTGCTCCAGCTCCTCAACGGTTGCGCGCGCCTGCTCGATCTTGAGCTGCTCGCCAAGCTCGGTAAGGTCCGCTCTCATATTCACTAAAGCAAGTCTTGCTTCTTCCAGTGCAACTATCATTGTTTTTTACCTGACCTTTATATAGATTTCATTTTTAATTTCGGTTTGTGTGGGGGCGTGCGTCACTATTTGAACAGCACAGCTATGATGCCGTCGCGGGAAAGATCGTCGCGCAGCGTGTATCCAAGGGATTGGTAGTAGGAAACGGTGTATTGCTCCATACCCGTGGGCACAAGGTCCTCGCGCAAGTCAAGCACGATGACGTTGGTTTGGGGATTTGCGGGATCTGCTTCCAGTGAGAACAGCCACGTGCGGTCGTGCAGAGCGCAAAGCAGGCTGTCCGAGGCGGTCACGGCTGCGTTTTCGGGCAGCGCGTCCAGCAGCTCGTGCATGCGTGCGGCGTCTGTTTCGGCTTGCTCCTCGGTGTCTGCGTACAGATCGGTCAAAAGAGCTGCGTAGGGTGTTGCCGTCAGCATGGCGGCGCAAAGCGCGAGCGCAGGCAGCAGACGGGCAAGCGAAATCCCCTTGATCTCGGTGCGCAGGTTAGCAGCGCCCTTGGGGGCGAGCAGCGCAGCGGCTGCCACGGCAGGGAATGCATAGGTGCAGAACACGCCGCTGTATGCGGAGGCGTTTGCAACCAAATGGAACAGTACAAGCGGGAACAGCAGCACGAGTGCGGCTTTTTGCCCCGAAAGCAGGGGGAGCAGCGCAAACGGTAGCAGTAAGAGCATGAAAAACAGCAGCTTGGTATCAAGCTGTAAGCCCATGCCCGAGAAAAGATTGGTGATCACGGGGGATCGCACTGCGATCAGATACGCGGCGGTTGCCACGGTAGCGGCAGCGGATACTGCGGTGCAGACCCATGCTGTGCGCTTGTGCTCGGCTTTTGCGCTAAGCGCAAGGTAGAGGCAAATAAAGCTTGTCCAAACGCTGACCTCAAGCCCGATGCACAGGCAAAGGAGCAAGGGGATGAGCGCAAGATAGGGGTGCTTGCCCTCCAGTGCGTCTGCAACCCACAAAAGCAGGGGGAGCGAGAGCATGGCAAGTGCGCCACCCGATGCGCCACCACCCAAAACCAGGGGGCACAGGGCGCACGCTGTGCAAATGGCAGCGGTTTTGGCGGGCGAGAGCGCGTGTCTGCGGCAGATGCGCCACAGGGGCACAAGGGCGGTCAGCATGAGCGCGTAAAGCGCCGTGCCAACGGCAAGCATGCTGTGATCGGACAGGATATATACGGGTAAGATCACGTACCAAAGGGGGGAGAATTGGGTCAGAAAATAGCTTTGCGGTGCGCCGGACGCCAGCGTGGTAAAGGGCAGACCGCTGTGCTGCATGAAGTACAGCATCTGACCGATCTCGGCTCCGGCAGTGTTACCCGTCTGCAAGCCCTGCAGGCGTGCTGACAGGATAAAGATAAACAGACCCAGCGAAAGCGCGGCTGCGGCAACTGCGCCGACTGCGGCAAACGCAGTGACGGGTACTTTTTGATCCGATTTTTTGTGCGCATCGGGAGAGCTTTGCAGCGCCCAAATGCTTGCCGCAATCGAGGCGGCGCACAAAATCGTAAACACCAGCGCAATGACCATCGGTCTTGAATAGGGCGCGGACGCAAATGTGGTGCGCACGCCGCAGGCAAGTACGGTCGCGGGCAGCGTCAGGTAGGCGATTTTGGGAAGGATCGAGCCGTAACCGTACACGACCACGAACGCAATCGCAAAGCAAACGGCGTACTCGGGCAGCAGTCCGATAAACAGCTTCCACTGCAGCGCAGGGCTGGAGAGCACCGTGATGCCGATCAAAGCACCGCTTGCAAACAGCGCGCAAAGTGCGGCAAATATGGGCAGAACAAGCTTTGATTGCTTGGTTTCCACCGTTTTTTGGGTTTTCACGTCGTCGCCTCCTTCCGCGCATAGGTATAATCGTATTATTATAACATATAATTTTTGATTTGTAAAGATTTATTTTGAGAAAACAGTAGGCAGACGGTAAAAAATAACGCTTGACATATATGGTGTGAAATTGTATAATAGTATATGTAAAACTATATTCATTTTACGGAGGACTATAAAAATGAAGGTTACCAAGAACAGCATTATCGGCGACGTTTTGGATTACGATCAGGGCACTGCACGCTTCTTCTTTGAGATCGGCATGCACTGCCTGGGCTGCCCCGCATCCAGAGGCGAGAGCATCGAGGACGCTTGCGCAGTACACGGCACCGACGCAGACGAGCTGGTAGCAAAGCTCAACGCTTACCTGGCAGACAAGTAAGCAACAAAAAGGGGCTGCAGCATATTTTCCAAACTGTCCGTAGGGGCGAACTGCGTTCGCCCTCGGGCGTTCGCAGAACGCCCCTACGGGAAAATCCTTGCGGGCGATTCGTGAATCGCCCCTACAGGGTTCGGTGGGCGATCAATGATCGCCCCTACGAACATTCAACGCACTTTATGCCGCAGCCCCGCAGTTTTACATAACATGAACAAAAGAGAAAAACGATTTGATCAAAGACTCGCAGGGGCGATCCCGTATCTGCGCGTGGGCAAGGTGCTCTCGGACGTGGGAACGGATCACGCGCACCTGCCTATATACGCATGCCAAAACGGCATTTGTCCGCGCGCGGTGGCGTCGGATATCAACCGCGGACCTGTGGAGAACGCGCGCCGCAATATTGCCGCAGCGGGGCTGTCCGACAAGATCGCAACCGTCTGCACCCCCGGGCTTGACGGCATCAGGGCATATGCCCCCGAGGATATCACCATTTTCGGCATGGGTGGCGAGCTGATCGCCTCGATCATTGACGCAGCCCCCTGGACGCGCGACGCAAGCATCCGCCTTGTGCTGCAGCCCATGTCGCATGCCGAGATCTTGCGCGCATACCTGTTGCAAAACGGATTTTGCATCATAGACCAGACCTTAGTCAAGGAAGACAAGGTCTACCAGATCATTTGTGCCGAATACGACGGCGTCGTGAGAAGCGAGGACGATATGGCGCTGTGGTTTGGCAGCCATAACATTGAAAATATGCACCCGCTGCTTTCGGAGCTGCTGGAAAATAAACGCCGTCTTTTGCAAACAGGTGCGGACGGCAAACGGATGGGCGGCAAGGACGCTGCGTTTGAACTTGACATGCTTGCCAAGATCGATGCGCTGCACGCCCGTATCCGAGATAAGGAGTAAATATGACCGTAAAAGAGTTTTATCGTGCGCTTTGTGCCATCGTGCCCCGCGAGCTGGGCTGCGATTGGGACGTGGACGGGCTGAACGTCTGCCCCGATCCCGAGCGAGAGGTGGAGCGTGTTTTGGTTGCGCTGGATGCGACGACCGAGGTTGTGGATAAGGCAGTTGCCGAGGGCTATGACCTGATCTTTACGCATCATCCCATGCTGTTTGGGGGACTGAAAAACGTGCTTGCCGACGATTACGACGGCGCAAAGGTCATTAAGCTGTGCCGTGCGGGCATCAGTGCCGTATCCTTCCATACGAGAATTGACGCTGCCCAGGGTGGCGTAAACGATATTTTAGCGTCGCTGGTAGGGCTTGAGGATATCGAGATCGCAGGCGACGAGCGCATTATGCGCGTAGGTAACTTGCCCGCGCCTGTGACTGCCGCGGAATTTGCCGCAAAGGCAAAGGCTGCGCTGGGTGCTCCTGCCGTGCTTTGCGCGGATGCGGGACTTCCCGTGCGCCGTGTTGCTGTGGTTGGCGGCAGCGGCAAGAGCGAGGTCGAGCTTGCGCGCGCGTCTGGCGCGGATACCTTCCTGACGGGCGAGCTCAAGTATTCGCAGTACTGTGATTCGGACGGACTCAATCTGTTGGTCGCAGGACATTTTTACACCGAACAACCCATTTGCGCTCGTCTTTGCGCGCTTGTGGCAGAGGTTGCCCCCGATGCCAAGGCTGACGCTATAGTGAGCTGCAAGGTCACTATCATATAAGGAGATTTATCAATGACATACGTAGTATCTGATTTACATGGCAATTACGATAAATTCAAGGAGCTGATCGACAAGATCGGACTCAAAGAGACCGACATTCTGTACGTGCTTGGCGACATTGTGGACTTCGGCGAGCAGTCCATGGAGCTGATTGGCGACTTGAGCGTAAGATATAACGTGTACGCGATCGCAGGCGAGCACGATTTCCTTGCTTTGCGCATGCTTGCAGGCTTTGAAAAGATGCTGTCGGGCGAGCAGACCCCCGATGCCGACTTTATTGCGGACATGCAGGAGTGGGTCAAGAACGGCGGTCAGGCAACCTTGGACGGCTTCCGCGCTTTGGATAGCGAGATGCGCGAGGGCGTGATCGATTACCTGTCCGACATGGCGCTTTACGAGCAGGTGCGCGTGGACGGTGAGGACTACGTGCTGGTGCACGCAGGCATTGCGGACTACAAGCAGGGTATGAAGCTGGAGAATTGCGAGCCCGAGGTGTTTATGACCGAGCCGCTGGATCTTTCCAAGCGTCTGTTCAAGAACAAGACCGTGGTTGTCGGTCACGTACCCATGACCGAGGAAAATGGCGGCAGCGGCAAAATTTTCTTTGGCAACGGCGGCGTCAACGTCAACTGTGGCGTCAAGGACGGCGGTCTTCTCGGCTGCCTGCGTCTTGACGATATGAAGGAATTTTACGTCTGATGGACAAAAAGGATAGAGTTGTTTGCCCCAAGGGCAGCGAATATACGCTGGAGATCACCGACGTCAATAACCTTGGCTGCGGTGTGGGGCATATTGAGGGCAAGACCGTGTTTGTGCGCGGCGCAGTGAGCGGTGACGTGGTGCGCGTGAGCATCATCAAGGATACCGCAAGCTTTGCCGTGGGTAAGCTGCAGCAGATTGAACGTGCCTCGGACGTGCGCGCGACCGAGATCTTTTGTCACGCTCCCGACGCTTGCGGCGGCTGCGTGCACCGCTACGTGACGTACGAGCACGAGCTGGAGTGCAAGCGAAATTACGTGCAGCACGCCTTTTTGAAGGTAGGACTTGCCGACGTCAAGGTCGCTCCCGTGCGAAATACCGGCGTGACGTGCGGATACCGCAATAAGGGGCAGTATCCCGTCAAGCAGGGCAAGAGCGGCATGGAGGCAGGCTTTTTTGCCGCCAAAACGCACAATTTGGTCAAAGCGGATAAGTGCGCCCTGCAGCCAGGCGTGTTTGGCGAGATCGTGGCGTTCGTGTGCGCGTTTTGCGATGCAAAGGGCATTAAGGCATACGATGAGGTCACGGGCAAGGGGCTTTTGCGCCACATTTATTTGCGAGGGAGCAAGGACTCGGCGCAGATCATGCTTTGCCTTGTGCTCAACGGCAAAGGTATGCCTGCAGAGCGCGAGTTTGCTGCCAAGGTAACGGCACAGTTTGCGCAGATCGTGGGCGTGGTGCTCAATTTCAACGAGAAAAATACCAACGTCGTGCTGGGTAAGGAATACCGCACGGTTTGGGGACAGGCATATATTGAGGACGAGCTTTGCGGCTTGACCTTTAAGATCTCGCCCGGCTCGTTCTATCAGGTCAACCGCCAAGGAGCGGAGCTGCTTTACGGCTTGGCGCGCGAAAAGGCGGCGCTGAGCGGTGGCGAGGTGCTGATTGACCTGTATTGCGGCACGGGTACCATCGGGCTTTCCATGGCGCGCTTTGCGCGCAGCCTTGTGGGCATTGAGATCGTGCCCGAGGCGGTTGAGTGCGCACGCGAGAACGCCGCACGCAACGGCGTGGAAAACGCGACCTTTATTTGTAACGACGCAGGTGACGCACAGGTCATTCTGTCGGCTTGCGGCGGCAAGGCACCTGACGTGGCAATCATCGATCCGCCCAGAAAGGGAAGCACGGAAGGCTTGGTCAAGTGCTTTGCAGAGCTGGGCATTCCGCGCGTGGTGTACGTTTCCTGCGACCCCGATACGCTGGCAAGAGATTGCAAGTGGTTCAGGGAGAACGGCTACGAGATCGGCGAGGTTACACCGGTTGATATGTTCCCGAGAACAGGGCACGTGGAGTCCGTCGTGTGCCTGACGAGATAATTCGACCATTGTAGGGACCGGCCTCCCGGACGGTCCGTAGTGATGAGGTGTTTTTGTGCGGACCGTCGAGGACGCCGGTCCCTACAACAGTTGAGCGCGCGCCTGCGCCAATGAATTTTTGGTGAGGAATATCTTCCCGCATCGTAAATAAGAAAGGAGCACACGGTATGAGTGAGAAGAAAACCATTCACATGGGCATGGTATTTGACAAATTTTATTGCCACAAGTGTGGGCAACAATACATGAACAATCCCATCACGCGTACGGTGCGCCCCGGTGATCCCGATTACCGAAAAGAAAGCCGAACGGTAAAAGGACACCTGATCGGTGACGTGGAGGTGACCGAATACAATTTCAAATGCCCCGATTGCGGCAACGAGATCGATTATGACAGCCAATGCAAGCTGCAGCAGATT
>JAZRDG010000058.1:0-34425 GCA_045660125.1 Eubacteriales bacterium
GTCTCTGCTGCCGCAGGCTCGGGTAAGACCGCGACCCTGACGCAGCGCATCATCAATCAGATCACCGAGGACGAGAGCTGCACGCTGGAGCGCATGCTGATCGTTACCTTTACGCGTGCCGCCGCAGCCGAGCTGCGCGCGCGCATTGCGTCCGCCCTGACCGAGGCGATTGCGGCAGACCCTGCCAACCGTCACCTCAACCACCAGCTTTTGCTGCTGCCGGGCGCGCATATTCACACCATTGACGCGTTTTTCGGCGAGCCCGTGCGCGCAAACTTTGAACGCCTTGGGCTGCCTGCAGGCTTTCGCATGGCGGATGACGGCGAGGCTGACGGCATTGCCGCATCGGTCATGGAGCAGATTATCGAGGATTTTTACACGCAAAGCCGCGATGCCGAGCACGGCGTTTTAGGGCTTGCACGCGAGAGCGCGTTCCTTTCGTTTGTCGAAACGCTGGTCTCCTCGCGCGATTTTTCCGCACTCGTGCCCACCCTGACCGATCTTTACCAAAGGCTGGTCACCTCGGAGCGCGGCGTGGGTCGCATTGCCGATTGCGCCGAGCGAATCGAGCGCGAGACCGAGGGCGACTTTTTTGAGTCTCTCTGGGGCGCGCAGCTGCGCGATTACACGATCAATACCCTGCTCGCGCTTGAGCAGAAATTCCTTAAGGCAAAAGACGAGATCGCGCATGACCCCTCGTGCGGTGCAGCCTTTGCCAATATGTTTGATTCCGACGCATCACGCTGCGGCATGATCGCGCACAGACTCAAGGACGGCGGCTACGCAGGCGCAGCCGAAGCCTTTGCCGCGCATCCTGCCGTCAAAAAGCCCACGGTCAAAAAGGAGCAGAAAACGCCGCTTTGCGAGGAGTTTGAAAAATTCCGCAAAAAGCAAAACGACAAGATCAAAAAGCTTGCCGAGAACTTTACCGTCTCTCCCGAGGACATTCGCGCGCAATTTGCCGCAACCGCAGCCATTTGCCGCACGCTTTACGCCATTATGGACGAATACGACAAGCGCTACGCAGAGGAAAAGCTGCGACTGGGCGTTTGCGAATTTTCGGACATGCCTCGCTTTATGCTGCAGCTTTTGCAAAACGAGGACGGCACGCCCACCGACCTTGCCGCCGCTTACCGCGACAAATTCGATTGGGTATACATTGACGAATACCAGGACGTCAACTCCTTGCAGGACAAGATATTTTCCATCATCGGTGGCGACCACCGCTTTATGGTGGGCGACATCAAGCAAAGCATTTACGGCTTCCGCGAGGCTGATCCCTCGATCTTTGCCGCCTACCGCCGCCTGTTTGCCACGCTGACGCCCGATACGCTGCAAGATCCCCCCGAAACCGACCAGGGCTGCGTGCTGTTCATGTCCGAAAACTTCCGCTGCGATAAATCGGTCATTGATTTTACCAACCTTGTTTGCGCTTATATCTTCGAGGCGTGCCCCGATACCATCGGCTACCGCCCCGATGACGATCTGATCAACAAAAAAACTGCCCCCGAGGGCTACGTCAGCCCACAGGTGGTGCTGCAGATCACGCAGCCTGCCGACGCGGACGAGGACGAGGATGACGAGGATGACGAAGACCTCGCTGCCGACACCGAAACGCAAGCCGCGGTCAATGAGATCTTGCGCCTGCTTGCAGGAGAGCGCAAGGCAGACGGCACGCCCATTCTGCCCTCGGATATCGCCATTCTCAGCCGTACCAAAGCGCCGTTTGACGCGTTTGCGCAGGCGCTGACCGAGGCGGGCGTGCCCGTGTCGCAGCAAACGGGCGGCGAGCTTTACAAAAGCGCGCCCTACCGCTTCTGGCTCTCGCTTTTGGACGTGATCGACAATCCTTCTCAGGATATTCCGCTTTCCTATCTGCTCACCGAGCCGCAGAGCGGCAAAAAAGCTGCGTTTGCACCCGAGCAGCTTGCCATCATTCGCAAGGCGGCAGCGCATAATCTCTCGCTTTACGATGCGCTGGCGCAGTACGCTGCTACTGGCGAGGACGCTGCCATTGCCGCGCTTTGCGCCGCCTTTTGCCAAAAGCTGGAGGCATGGCGCGCGCTTGCCGTGCAGCTTGGCGCGGATGCGCTCTTGACCCAGCTTGCGCAGGACGAGCACCTTGCTGCCTTTGCCGAGAGTGAAGCGTTTTTGTTCCTTTACGAGAATGCGCGACAGTTCACGCGCAAGCATTGGAACGGACTTTACGGCTTTGTGCGCGCGCAGCATCGCGCGGCTAACGCCAAGAGCTCGGGCTCGGAGGCTTCCAGCGCGGGCGGCGGCGTGACGCTTATGACCGTGCACCACTCCAAGGGTCTTGAATACCCCGTTTGCTTCCTTGTCAAGTGCGGCAAGAAATTCAACCGCCGCGACAGCCAGCAGACGCTGATCTACGATAAGGACATGGGCGTGGGCATCAAGCTCTCGGACGGCAAGGGCAAGCGCGATACGCTTTTGCGCCGTGCCATGACGCTGGGTAAGGTGCACCGCAGCACCGAGGAGGAGATGCGCACCCTGTACGTGGCGCTCACTCGTGCGCGCGAGCGACTTTACCTGACCGCAACCATTAAAAAGTCCTACACCGCCCTGTGGCACGAATGCGCGATGGGTGGCAGTGCTGATATTCTCGGGGCGCCCAATCACCTTTGCTGGGTGCTCTCCGCCATGGCGGCAAACGAGCAAAAGGCTACCGATTGCTGCCGCGTGGAGCTTTACACCGAGGGGCAGGTTGCGCCCGTGACGCGCTCTGCAACAGTCACCGCAGCCGCTGCCGAAGGTAAGAGCGACCAAGGCAGCGCGCATTACGCCGCGCTCATGCAGCTCTCGGGCACGCAAAAGCAGCACACCTCGCTGCTTTACAAGATCCCCTCCAAGGCTGCCGCCTCCAAGCTCTCCCCCAATATGTTAGACACCGATTTCTGCTTTTTCGAGGGCGAGAGCGCGGACGAGATGCAGACACGCGAGGCACTTACGCGCAGACTTGAGCAAATGCACTCCGAAAAGCCCGATTTCTTTGCCCTGATGGCGGAAAACGCCAAGCCCACGGCTGCCGAGCGCGGCACGGCGGCGCATCTGGTTTTGCAGTATTGCGACTTCGCCCGCGTGGCAGAATACGGCATTGCGGACGAGCTGGAGCGACTTGTGCGCGAGAAATTCATCACCAAACGCATTGCGAGCATTGTAGATCGCCGCGCGCTGGGACGCTTCTTTGACAGCGCGTTCTTCCCTTTGGTCATGGACGCGGACAAGATCATGCGCGAGGTGCATTTCAACAACTTTGTGCCGCTGGAGAACTTTACGCAAAATTCCGAGATCAAGCAACTGGTCGAAGGTAAACTCTTGCACGTACAGGGCTCGATCGACCTCTTACTGGTGGGCAAGGACGGCAGCATTACGCTTTGCGACTACAAGACCGACCACCCCACCCCCGAGGAAAAGCGCGACCACGACCTGTACCGCGCGCGCATGCTCCGCGCGCACAAGGATCAGCTTACGCATTACGCCCGCGCCGTGGAGCAGCTGTTCGGCAAAGCCCCCGACCGCGCATTCGTGTTCTCGCTGACGCTTGGCGAGGCGATTGAGCTTGCGTAAAACGCGCGTGATTCGTTCAACAATGCAAAAGGACTATGCCTTTATGACATAGTCCTTTTTTCATATTTGCGGCGGCAAAACGCCGATGGGTAACAGGGTAGCGTACAGATCAAGCAAGGCTTCCCTTTCGGGTACGTTTGCAATGCCCACGCGTACGGTGGGAACGTCCGAGGGATTGGGCAGGCACGCCACCAAAGTCGCGGCGGCGCGCAAGGCGTCGGCACTCTGCACAGTCAGCACAATACGCGAAAGGCATCCGCTCTGCTGCAAATACGCAAGCAGGGCGCGCCATGCGTCCGTGGCGGCAAAATCCGATTGCACGTACAAATCAGAGCCTCGCTCGGCGCACAGCTTGCCAAGCACGCGCAGGGTCTGTGCACTCAAATGGTCGCGTTCTTCGGCAGTCAGTTTCTCTCGCTCCGTCTCGCAAAGCCGCTTTGCCGTATACGGATTGGGCTTTACAAAGCTTTCGATTTGCGCCGTCACGCATATCGCTTGCACAGAGACGCTTACAAGTCGCATCATCAGCTGTGCGGTGGGAGCGGCATAAAACGCTTGCCCCACGTCGGCACAGCAAAGCGTATCTTGCACGGGAGCGGCAAACGGAATCTCGCACACCTTGGGCAGCGCGGGCTGCTCTCCCTGCCCTGTCAGCGCATGCGCTGCAGCATGCCACAAATCGGGCGCGGTCCGGGGGCAAATGGGCACGGCAACGCCAAGCAAATTCTCGATCAGTGCAGCGTCCGCCTGCAAAATCTCATGCCCACGGCAAAGCAGCATACACTCCGCATACGCGGCAAAGCGGTCGTAATCCGAGCCGTTTTGTATGGTATCCTCGCACACGCCGCACGCGCGCAGCAAAGCGTTTCTGTCGCACGCCGCTTGCATCAGCTGCCAAAGATTGGTCGCGTTTTTCATGCTCTCCCCCCTTTCTTTTTCTTTATTGTAGCACACGCGGCGCATTTTTGCAAGTTTTGGGAGCAAAAATGTGAATTTTTCCGAAAATATTGCGTTTTTCTCTATACAAACGCCAAAAGTTGTGATATTATTATACTATCTATATATTATGGAGAAGTATATGCTTTGCGATTTACATACACATACGCACAATTCATTTGACGGATTCCCCGAAGCAAGCGCACTTGCCATGGCACAGGCTGCCGTGGACGCAGGCGTTGGCGTGCTTGCCCTGACCGACCATTGCGAGGTCAACGGGCAGGTGCAAGGGCTTTACCCCTATTTTGATCAGGCGGCTGCATTTGCCGAGGTCAGCGCGGCGCGTGACGCGTTCGCGGACAAGCTGACGCTTTTGCGCGGACTTGAGCTGGGGCAGCCCATGGAGCACCCCGAGCAGGCGCTTGCCATGCGCGAGGCGCACGATTACGATTTCGTCATCCTCTCGCTGCATAATATTCCCGACGTTCCCGATTTCTATCTGCTGCGCACCGATCGCATGTCCGAGCGTCATTACCACGCGCTCTACGACAGGCTGCTTGACGAGATGATCAGATCGGTCGCCTTCCCCGGTGTGCACACGCTGGCGCACGTGACCTACCCTGCGCGCTACTGGGCAGAGGCAGGCAAGCAATTTGATCTGACACAGCATATCCCCCGTCTGACCCGCCTTTTCGAGCTGCTTTGCAAGCACGGCGTGGCACTGGAGGTCAACGTTTCCACGCTTTGGAAGGGTCACGGCTTTGCCATGCCCGACCGCGAGCTGCTCACGCTTTACAAGCAGGTGGGCGGTGAGCTTGTCACCATCGGCTCGGACGCGCACGCCCCCGTCAACGTGGGCAATTGCATCCAGGACGGCAGCAAGCTGCTCTATGAGTGCGGCTTTGACAAGATCGTTGCCTACAAAGAGGGCAAGCAATTTTTCGTTCCCATTACAACATAAAGAGGTTTTATCATGGAATTAACTTTCTTTTCTCTGCTCTATCCGGGTGAGCAATCCCAAAAGGACCATTTCAGCGGCAAATACTGCCCCGATATCGATACCTACACGCTCTCCGAGCTTGGTCTTCTGGAGGCGTTTGACTTAAAAAACAGCAAGGTGGAGGAATATTTCACCATTGATCCTGCCGTGATGCGCTACCGTGGCGAGATGTTTGCCGATATGCTGCGCTGCCCCAAGCTCGGAGAGACGCTGAGCGCGCTGATGCCCGTGCTTTCCGACATTATGGAGCTGCGACGCCTGGAAAGCGACAGCGGCGACACGCACGATTACCTTTCCAGCATGACCGAGATTGAGCTCTACATCTCCTGCATCGAGCTTTTGCAGGAGGGTCTTGCCGAGGCACGCCCCTATATCAAGGGCTTGGCGTTCACCACGCTTGCAGACCGCATTGCAGAGCTTGCAGACTCGGATTACTACCGCGAGCTCAACGCTCGCCTTGCCGAGCTGACCAAGCGCGTGCGCGACATCAAATCGGTCACCATCGGCGTTAACCTTGATGCGCAGCTGCGCCCCGTGCACGCAGGCGTGCTGTCCATCAACCCCGAGCCCTTCAAGTCGGGTGACGTGATCGACAAGATCCTGCGCCTGAACTTCAAGAACGACCAGTACACCTGCATTGCAAGCCTTGTGCCCTTTGGCAAAAAGCAATCCGAGAACCAGAAAATGGCGCTCTCGCTGGCGTTCAATTCGGCAATCAACGACGTTTACAGCGACTCCTTGCGCTCTTGGAAAAAGATCGTACAGACCTACGTGCTGGAAAACGCAGATTTCCTGCTTGGTCTGATGCCCGAGATCGAATTCGTGACCAAGGCTGCCGCTATGCAAAAGGCGCTTTCCGAGCGCGGCTGCACGCTGTCCGTGCCCGAGATCAGACCCATGTCCGAGCGCACCTTTGTGGCAACCGACCTGTATAACCCCTGCGTGGCACTCAAGCTGGCAAAGGACGAAACGGTGGTGCCCAACGACGTGGAATTCTCGCGCGAGGGCGTTGGCATTTGGGTGCTGACCGGCCCCAACCGCGGCGGTAAATCGGTTATCACCTGCGCCATTGGTCTTGCGCAGGTCATGATGCAGCTGGGTATGTACGTGCCTGCAGAGCACGCTGCCATCAGCCCCTGCGACGCCATTTATACCCACTTCCCCACCGGTGCGGACGACACGATCGACAAGGGTAGACTTGGCGAGGAATGTGCACGTCTTGGCGAGATCTTTGACTGCGTGAGCGCCGACTCCTTGGTGCTGCTGGACGAATCTCTTTCCTCCACCGGCTCTTACGAGGCTTCCTATATCGCTGCAGAGGTGCTGGCAGGCTTGGCACGCGTTGGCTGCCGCTGCCTGTTCTCCACGCACCTGCACGAGCTTGCAGCAGAGATTGACCGACTCAACGAGCAATCGCTCGCGGCAGGCGGCTCGCGCATTGACACCTTGGTGGCAGGCATTGAGGGTGAGGGCAAGCGTTCCTTTAAGATCGTGCGCGCAAAGCCCGACGGCAAATCCTACGCACGCGACATTGCCAAGCGTTACGGCTTGACCTTTGATAGCATTTTAGAAAAAATCAACCGTTAAGGAGTGTATCATGGATAAGATTCTCAAGGCACTGGAAGATAACGCCAAGCTGACCCCCGAGCAGCTGGCTGTCATGTTCAACAAGGAACAGGGCGATATTAAGGAACTGATCAAAAAATACGAGGCGGACGGCGTGATCCTTGGCTACAAGGCAATGATCGACTGGGATAAGACCGACCGCGAATACGTGACCGCGCTCATCGAGGTCAAAATGACCCCCCAGCGCGACCGCGGCTTTGACCGCGTGGCTGAAAAGATCTACAACTACCCCGAGGTGCAGAGCCTGTACCTGATGTCGGGCGGTTACGATCTTTGCTTGGTCATTGAGGGCAAGACCATGAAGGAGGTTGCTTACTTCGTGGCGCAAAAGCTTGCTCCTATCGAATACGTCATCTCCACCGCAACGCACTTCGTTCTTCGCAAGTACAAGGACAAGGGCGTGATCTACGGTGCGGAAGAGGTTGACGAGCGAGGATTTGGCAATCTATGAATTACGACAAGTTACTCTCCCGTACGGTCAGCGAGCTAAAGCCGTCGGGAATCCGCAAATTTTTCGACTTGGTCGGTGAGATGACCGACGTGACCGCGCTGACCGTGGGTCAGCCCGACTTTGTCACGCCGTGGCATATCCGCGAGGCAGGCATTGAGAGCCTGGAGCGCGGCAAGACCTACTATACCTCCAACGCGGGTAACCTTTCGCTGCGCACCGAGATCGGCAAATATCTGGATCGCAGATTCGGCTTGCACTACAACCCTGCCGACGAGGTAGTGGTCACGGTTGGCGGCAGCGAGGCGATCGACATTGCCATTCGCGCCATCGTGGAGCCGGGGGATGAGGTCATTATCCCCATGCCCTCGTTTGTGTGCTACGAGCCCATCGTGCGCATGGCAGGTGGCGTTCCCGTGATCATCAACACCACCTTTGAGGATAAATTCAAGCTCACCGCAGAGCAGCTCAAGGCAGCCATGAGCGAGAAGACCAAGCTTTTGGTGCTGCCCTACCCCAACAACCCCACGGGCGCGATCATGGACGCAGATGACCTTGAGGCAATTGCGCAGGTGCTGCGCGGCACCAATATCGCGGTGCTTTCCGACGAGATCTATGCAGAGCTGACCTTTGGCAAAAAGCACGTATCTATTGCAACGCTGCCCGGCATGTGGGAGCGCACCATCATTGTCAGCGGCTTTTCCAAGGCGTACGCCATGACAGGCTGGCGACTTGGTTACCTCTGCGCCCCTGCACCGCTTGCAAAGCAAATGCTCAAAATTCACCAGTACGCCATTATGTGCGCGCCCACCACGGCACAGTTTGCCGCTGAGGAGGCACTGCGCAACGGCGACGGCGACATTGCCTACATGGCAGAGGAATACGACCACCGCCGCAGACTGATCTATGCAGGCTTGACAGAACTTGGCATTGAGTGCTTTGAGCCCGAGGGCGCGTTCTATATCTACCCCTATATCGGCAAATTCGGACTTTCCAGCGAGGAATTCTGTCAAAGACTTCTGATGGAGCAAAAATGCGCCATCGTCCCCGGCACCGCCTTTGGCGAATGCGGCGAGGGCTTTGCGAGAATTTCCTACGCTTACAGCGTCAAGCATATCACGCAGGCGCTTGAAAAGATCGGCGCGTTTGTCAAGACCTTGGAAAACAAGTAATCATATTTTCACTCGCGCTGTCCTGTGGGCAGCGCGAGTTTTTTAGTGACATTCGTAACATTGCACAAATATCCGTGACAATTCTTGCGTTTTGTTACTATTTTTCACATTTTCCCTTGACAAGAGCGTCGAATGGGCGTATAATGCAAGTATAGAAATAGCAATTTCTACAATATATCAACAAAAGGAGAACATCATTATGAAACGCATCTTAACACTCGTTCTGTTCGCGGCTCTTTGCCTTGGCTGCATAAGCGTGAGCGCATGGGCTGCCGATGAGGGCTACACCGCCGACACGTGGAACGCAGCAAAGCTCCAGGGTCTGATCTATCAGGACGGTGAGTACATCAACTCCGACCTTGCCAAGAATTACGAGGCTTGGTGGTGGGAGGACGAGGTTCCCGAGATCGAAGAATATATGGGCGCAGCGACCAACAATATGCGCGGTTTCTCCATGTCGGCTGACGGTCGCTATGCGTATATGGGCACGCTCAACGGCGGCACAGGCATGCGCGGCGTGGTCGTGCTTGATACCAAGGTTGGTAAGATCACCGATATGTACTACTCCTATAATGAAGAAAACGCCCTGCCCGGCTCTCCCTTCTCTTACGCCAAGGGCATTGCAGCAGACGATCGCGGCAACGTATACGTTGGCTTTGCTTACTCTGTCAATTACAACTACGTCAGCCTTGGCATTGCCAAGCAGGAGGACAACGGCAAGCTGACCGAGCTTTGTGAAATTCCCGTTTACCAAAATGACCTTGAACCCGGCGACCAGGCAGGCACCAAGGTGGGTGTCAACGGCGTTGAGGTTGCCAAGGTTGGCGACAAGTACCTGTGCTTTGTTATGATCAATTACGATCACGACGCGCTTTACTGCTACGACGTGACCGATCCCGCAAATCCCACGCTGTACACAGGCTGGAGCATTGGCGGCATCATCGACTTTGCCGACGCGGATTGCACCATCGACATGGGCGGCAAGACGCTCAAGGAGGGTCAGTACATGGCAGTGGATGCCGACGGCACGGTATGGCTGTGCGTGGACTTCAACGAGGGCGGCAACGGCATTATCAAGATCGATCCCACGGGCATTACCTGCCTGAAAACCATTGAGCTTGCAAACGCGTACTGCGTATCCCACGTTGGCAATCACCTGCTGGTTGGTATGAAGGACGGCAGCGCCGTGCTGGTACTGGATGATGACACCGCCGAGCAGGTTGCAAGCATTGAGGTGCCCGATGCCGATCGCGTGACCCGTATGCAGGTAAGAAACGACACGCTGTACGTTTGTGGCGCAGGAAACGACTCCGTGGCATACAACTACATCTACGCAGCTCCCCTGAATGCAGATGCGCAGGCGGCTCTGGACGCACAGGTTGCCGAGCTTGACAAGTACCGCCAGGAAGACGACACCGGTGACGAAACCGAATCCACAGAAGATTCCACCGCTGCAGAAACCGAGGCTGAAACCGAAGCTAAGACCGAGGCTACGACGCAAGAGGTGACCGATGCTCCCACCACCGATGCTCCCACCACACAGCCCGAAGCTCCCGCAAAGAGCGGCTGCGGCAGCGTGATAGGCGGCGCGGCAATCGTTGCAGCCATCGCACTCGGCGCACTGGTGATCGCAAAGAAGAAGGATTGATTTGACCTTTATAAAAACCGTTGCTCCCCTGACGGGGGGGCAACGGTTTTTTCATCCTCCCAAGGCGTTTGCCTGGGGAGGATTTCATCGCGCAGCGATTTCATCCACGAAGGTGGATTTCATCCGCCATGGGCGGATTTCATTCTCCTCTCCCTATTCTCACAAAATTTTTCAACTTTTTTCAAAAACAGCCGAACTTTTTCTGCAAAAAATGCGTCTATATAGGTGAGCGACACTTTTTTGCGCAAACCTATTGACAAACGCTGGAAAATGTTGTATTATTGTATTAGTACAATAGTACAACAAACAAGAAAGGAAGGGATGCAACCGTGACAATGCTCACCCCACAGGCATCGGTATCCGGACAGCTGCTGCACAAATACCGCCTGGACATTATTGGTGGCAAATATCCGCCCGGCAGCCAATTCCCCACCGTGCGCGCCTTGGCATACGAGGAATCGGTCAACCCCAACACCATGCAAAGGGTGCTGACGCTACTGGAGCAGGACGGGCTTTTGATCAGCCACGGAACGCGCGGCAGATTCGTGACCGAGGATGACGCCGTGATCGCACATGTGCGGCTGCTCTTGCAGACCGAATACCTGAAAGGTGCAAGAGAGCAAGCCGCAAGGCTTGGCATTACCAAGCAGCAATTTATGCAATTCTTAGAGGAAAGCGAGGAAAATGATATATGAGTCAGCCTATTTTAGTATGCGAAAAGCTTTGCAAGAGCTATAAGCGCGGCGTGCCCGTGCTGGATGAGCTTGACTTTACGGTTGAGCCCGGCAGGATCGTGGGTCTCTTGGGCCCCAACGGCTGCGGCAAGTCTACCCTGCTCAAGCTGATCTCGGGACTTCTGACCCCCAACAGCGGCACGATCACGGTTTGCGGTGAGCAAAGAAGCGAGCAAAGCAACGCGCACGTTTCGTTCTTGCCCGAAAGACCCTACTTTTCGTCTTCCATGACGGTCAACGCCATGATGGACTATTTTGAAGATTTTTACGCGGACTTTGACCGCTCGCTTTGCGAGGTCATGTTAAAGGATCTTGCCATTGACCCGAAGGCGCGTATGCGTACGCTGTCCAAGGGTACAAAGGAAAAGGTACAGCTGGTGCTTGTCATGGCACGCCGCGCAAAGCTTTACCTGCTCGACGAGCCGATCGGCGGCGTTGACCCCGCGGCACGCGATTACATTCTCAAAACCATCATAGGCAACTACAACCCCGAGGCTTCGGTCATCATCACCACGCACCTGATCGCAGACGTGGAAGGCGTGCTGGACGATTTCGCCTTTATCGACAAGGGCAAGATCGCGATGTGCGGCAACGCAGACGAGGTGCGCGAGCAGAACGGCAAGAGCCTTGACGAGCTTTTCAGGGAGGTGTTCAGATGTTCAAGAAATGCTTAAAATACGATCTTCGCGCCCCTCGTAAGATCTGGCTGATCGCAGCCGCGGTCATGGTGCTGCTTTCGATCTTAGGCGGCGTTGGAGGATTTTTATACTCAAACGGCATACTCAACCTGACCTCTACGACAATAGTCCAGGATACGATGACCCCCATGCAGGTCCTTTCCATCATATCCATGATGATTGGCATGTTCTCGCTTATTGCGGTCGTGTATGCGATTGCCATTTTCACAAGCGGCACAGGCATTATGCTCTACATCCGCTATTACATTCACTTCTTTACAGATCAAGGGTATCTCACCTTTACCCTGCCCGTCAAGCGCAGCACGCATTTCTGGTCCAAAACCGTTTCGGGCATGATCTACTTGCTGTGCGCCAGCGCGATCTCCTCGTTTACAATTCTGTGCCTGCTTGTCGGCTTTTTCACGCCCATGCTGATCAAGCCCGAGTTTGCACAGCAAATGGGCTTTGATTTTTCCACACTCATGGGCGAATCGGGTGCTGCGGGAATCGTCAACGTGCTGTACGTTCTTGTGCTGCTGGTGCTGCTTTTCCTGCTGATCACCGCCATGCAATTTGCTGCGCTGATGACCCAATACCTGATCATCACGCTTGCGGCAACCCTGTTCCGCTCGCACAAGCTGCTCAGCGTCATTCTCGCGTACGTTGGCTTTAGTGCCCTGACCATGGCAGCGTATTTCGTTGGCTATTTCTTTATCGTCATTTACGTCATGTTGCTTGTGATGTTCCTTGTGATGGGACTGATGGAACTGCTGACCATCCAGATTTTGGGCTGGCTTGCCATTTACGCGCTGATGCTGGTTGCTTGCGCAGCCTTTATCACCGTTGGCTTGACGCTTGCCAACTGCACTGTCAACCGCTTGGAGCGTAAGCTTAATCTTGCATAAAGGAGGTAGGATATGAAACACACCAAAAAACTATTTGCTTTGATGCTTTGCCTGATCATGGCGCTTTCCATGATGCTGAGCGTATCCGCCTCGGATGCAGCCGAGGATCAAACCGAGGTTGAAATTGAGTGGGAGATCAGTGAGGATCAGCAGACCGTTAGGTACGGTGACAAGGTCTACACCCGCTACGCGCTTCCCTATTACGATTGGTTCAGACCCTATCACTTTTACAGATACTCGCAATACGTCAACACCGACGACCCCATGGTTGACTCTATCGGTCATCCCATGGTGTTTGAAGCTGACGGACAAGAGCCCCTTGTATACGAGGATATGGTGATCATATTCGACGTGATCAGCGTGTACTCGGAATATCGCGTGTACGTTACCGAGCAGGGTGCGGAAAAGTTGGATGCATATACATCCGGCAATTACGCGCAGTACGAATTGACCTACGGAACTTTTGAGGGCGCGGTGATCTCCGAGGAGACGGTGCGCGCTTGGAACACATCCGATGCGACCGACAAGGCACAGGCTGCGCAGCTTGGCGAAATGATGTCGTATAAAGTCATCGGCTACGATTCCACCCTGACCTTTGCACACGTGATCGGTCAGGTGTTTGAGAACAACGGCACGTATCTGTACGTCAATTACAGCATGCTGGATAACTCTTACTTTGACGCAAACGGCGACCTTTCCTTCCGCCAGGGCGAAGTTCCCGTAGTGCAGCTCGATCAGGCATCGGAAAGCATTGTCACCGATGCGATCGGCAATATGGAATACTATTCCGTAAACATTGAGGAGGAGCAAAGCGATCCGCTGGATGCAACGCTGTCCATGATCCTCTTCCTGATCCTTGCCTCTCCCTTTATGTACCTGTTCCCCATTCTGCTGCTTATTTTGGGCATCGTAATGCGCTGCATCAAGAAGCTCCCGGGCAGAAAGCGCTGGAACGCGGTCATTATCGCAGCTATCGTATGGCTTGGCTTGGCGATCATTGCAAGCTGCATTCTGGTCATTCCCACGATCTTCATTCAGAATATTCTTCTGTGATGAAAGAGCGCGCATTGACAAAGGGCTACGTGATGCCCTATCAAGCGTCAAGTTTTATCGTGCTGCCCGTGCTGTTGCTGATCGGTCTTTCCGTAATAAAATGCACAATACTTTCGGACTCACCCATTCTGTTTATACTCATACTTACTGCACTTTGCTGCATGATCACACCGCTGGGATTAACACTGGACAATACGGCAATGCGCTACCAAATTGACAAAGGCGGTGTGCAAAGCCGCGATCTGATACGCAAGCGTTGCCGTTTGGAGGACGATAACGTCAAGCAAATTGAACTGACGCTTTCTGTTGGATACCACGGATTGTACCGTATGATGCCGGATAACGATACGCCGTTTTTGATCTGCTCAAACGACTTTTTCAAGCACGACAAAAACATTTCCTTGTCCTACCACCGCAAATCTCAAGTCGCGGTACGCATCACGCGCAAGAACTTCCCCGCCGTGCAAGCATATCTGGCACGTATGGGTGTTGCCGCAGGCGTGACAGATTATGATACACTCGTACAGCTTTTGCGGTATCATCACAACATTTATCGTAACGTTGACGGCGCATGGTCGCTGCAATAAGAATTTAGGAGTAATACTATGAAACGTTATTTATGTATTGGGCTTTTGTTAGTTCTGTGCCTTGGCATGGTTGCCTGCGGACAGATCGAGGACACCAACGGCGCGGATGATTATTCACTGGTGACCATTACCAATAAAGATCTGGTCGGCAGCGGCTTCTCTTCCAAAACCATGACCGCTCGCTTGGATATCAACGGCAAGATCGAATACTCGGTCGGCAAGTTCTCGGGCGTCGAGGCAGTGGAAGTGGTGCATGTCAAGCAAGGCGCAAGCCGCGTCACCTTTGCCGTCAACACCACGCTGGAGTCGGGTAATCTGTACGTGTACGTGCGTCATAACGGTCAGATCGTGGGCGAGTTTGCCATCGGGCAGAACGACACAGTAACGCTGGAAAACCCGCCCGCAGGCAAATATGAGCTTTGCACCGCAGGTGAGAGCGCGAAATTCAAGCTGGTCATTGAGATCACGCAGAATTAAAGGAGCATTACATGAAAAACACCAACACCTGCCCCAAGTGCGGCAAGAAAAACATCGTGCGCTTTGACGGCTTTGCAGGTCCTTACGGCTCGGGCAATCATATCATGCTGGGTGCAACCGTGTTTTCTGCGGTCAACGTTAACCGCTACGTTTGCCTGAATTGCGGCTTTAGCGAGGAGTGGATCGACACCTGCGACCTTGATAAGCTGGAAAAGAGTAAAAAGGCGAAGAGGTAAATTTCTTTAGGAGTTGTTATGAACAAATTTCAAAAAATCGAATTATGGTTATGTCTGATTCCAGGACTTTCCACACTCTTTATTGCGTTTGCGACCATGTTTATCATCAAAAAGCATCCGCATCGATTTCTGCATTGGGCATTGTTCGCACTCGTATTCTTCGGTGGCGGCTTTGTTGCTTTCGCACTTCCTCAGGCGATCTTGTGGAGCGGCATTGCAGCATTGGAATACCTGCTGCAATGGTGCATCTTAACCATTGTCAACGTACTGTTTATTGAGCTGCAAAAAAAATGTATTGCCGCGCGTAACCAGTAAGCCCGCGAAAGGAGCTTTGTATGAAAAAGCCATTTGTCTTGTTCACTATAATTGCATCTGCGATCATTGCACTGATTATGATTTTCTCCACTATTTGGTCAGTTGAGAAAAACACCATACCGGATACCAACGGTACAGAAAATTTTGCACTTGCCACCATAACCATAGAGCAAATTGTCAATAAAGAGCTCGGGTCTTACCAAAAACTCTCGGGTTGCAAAGGCACGGGAGAGCAAAGCAACGTGCGCGACAACAGAAAAGAATACGACTACACGAAAATGAGCGCGTATGCCAAGTCATTCTCCGGTGTAGACGAGTTGCAGGTTACCATCACCAAGCATAACGTACTCACGTTGGATATTGAAAGCACGGTCACGTCGGGCAATTACGCCATCATCATTCTGATTGACGGTGAGTTGCACAGCGAGGTGCCAATCAATCAAAGCACACAAATCACGCTGACCGACATTGCAAACAAAACCGTGATTGTTCGTATGGCAGGAGAATCTGCCGAGTATGATGCAGTCGTCACCCGCGTCTTTGGCAAGTAACAAGTAAAAAGGCGAAGAGATAAAAACAGATATGGATGACTTATTGGAACTCTTATTAGATATTTTCATAGGCATTTTCGCGGATAGTCCAAGTGCAGAAAAGTTGTTCTTGAATTGTTCCCTGTACCCGTTTTTCCCTAAAAAAGAACGTTCGGAAGAGATGGATGGGTTTCTGCGATTTGTCGGCTACATACCTGCATTTATTGCCCTGCTTGCCATGCTCTCCCCGATCTTTTACATCATTGTAAGCCTTGACCTTGATTTTTCGCGAAACACACTCATCGGTTGTTGCATTGCGGCAGCCATTGGTCTGTTGTATATCATTGCAGTCGTTGTGAGCAATTTGATTATAAACCGAAAGTGACGTCATCCAAAAACAGCGCCACCCCATACGGGGTGGCGTTGTTTTTATTGAGTTTGCGCAGGTGCGGGCGATCACATATTTCGGCTATGCCGAAATTCTCGCCCCTACAAGTGTCTATGCTGTGGGTTTGATACGCAAAATCCAAACAAAAACAGTCGTAGGGGCGATCACTGATCGCCCGCCCCTGCGGCAACTATTCAAAAAAACGATCAAGAACTGCACCCAAGTGATACAATCCTTGATTTTCGCTAAATTCCCCGATAATTTATCATTCCCATACGGGGCTGCGTTGTTTTTATATAGTTTGCGCCCAACGAAGAGGAGCAAACTAACTTAAAAAAAGAGCCTTCCCTTTTGGGAAAGCTCTTTTGCTTTTTACTCTTGCGTCTTCTTTTTCTTTTCTGCGGGTTTGCGGAACAGCTTGGCGATATCCATCTTGGGAACGCGCACGTCGGTGATAAACATCAGACCCACGACCACGGGAAGGACGTGATAGATCACGTTCATGACGTTGCCGGGCAGGACAAGGTCAACCAAAAAGCAGGCAGGCATGATGATGGCAGCCGTGGTGACGGGCAAGCCGCGGTAGGATTTGGCGCAGCCGCTCTCGTTTTGCTGGCGTTTGGTCTCCAGCACGTTGAAGAATGCCAGACGAATGACCGCGCACAGCACGTAAAACGCCAGGAACGCAACGCCCCATACCTCGTCAACGCCGCAAAAATACAGAATGATCGCGGGCACAACGCCAAAGCACACCACGTCGCAAAGAGAATCCAGCTGAATGCCAAAGTTCTTCTCATCCTGCGTTCTGTTCTTCTTGGTGCGCGCCACAACGCCGTCAAACATATCGCAAATGCCCGAAATACCCACGCACAAAATCGCCCACATGATCTCGCCGCTAAAGGCAAGCTTGATGCCGACAATGCCCGAGATCAGGCTCATGTAGGTTAAGATAACCGTATAATCGTATACACCTATGAATTTCATGTTATTCGCCTTTCTCCGAAATGGATTTTTCTTGCTTGCGCTGTGCAATATCCATGCCGCGCGCTACGATAAAGCCGAGCACGAAGCAGATCAGGGATATGACCAGCAGCCAAACGGAATCAAATTTTGCGGGAACGATTTTGATCGAGGACGCCACCACAAAGCCAAGCACGGTGCGCGAGGTGACGGCATAATGCTTTTTATACAGCATGTTGACCAGCCTTGCAAGGGCAAGCGCGGTTACCGCAATGCCAAGCAGCATGGGGATCAGTACGCGCATATCCAGCGAACCGATGCCCGCGGTCATGGGCTCGTACAGCCCAAAGCAGATCAGAATCGAGGACGAGCTCAGTCCGGGCACGATGGTGGAAAGTCCCCACAAAAAGCCGCAGAACAAAAAGCTGCCGAACGAGGGCGGAATGGTAATGCCCGACATATTCTCAAGCAGATGGAAGAATAAGAACGCCAAGGACAGCGACACCACAAAGGGCGTCCAGCTTTTTTTGGCGTCGCTTTGCTCGGAGACCTTGAAAAGCTCGGGCAGCGTGCCGCAGATCAGGCCGAAAAACAGCATGAGTGCCACGGGTGCGCAAGCGTTGAACAAAATCTCTACGCCCTTTGCAAGCAGCAAAAAGCCAACGACCCAGCCGATGCCGAACGGGATAAACATGCGATAATGCTTTTTGATCGCGGGCACGGGGGTGGTGAGCAGCTCCATCATGGGCTCATACACGCCAAAAGCCACGCTGAGCACGCCTCCGCTGACACCGGGCAGGATTGCACCCACGCCAACGATCGCGCCCTCTATAAAGTCTACGACGCCTTGTAGGATACCGTTACGCTTCATGCAGTTCTCCTCGCATCGCATCAATGTATTTTTCAAAAATCTGCGTCAGCAGCACCAGCTCCTCGGGCGGAATTTTGGCAAATGCCTTTTGCTCCGCTTGGGTGACGGGGCCCACGATCTCCTCGCCGCGGCGTCTGCCCTCCTCGGTCAGGCGCACGATCTTATGGTTGCGCGTACCCGGAATGACCTCAAGGTAAGCAAATTTTTTTAAGCGCATGCCCGTAATGAGTGTATTGACCGTTTGCTTGGGCAGCGACCACATGGCGCAAATGTCCTGCTGCGTGTGCTCCCCTTGCACGGCAACCAGCGTATACCAGATCCAGAATTCGCTCTCGGATATGGCAAGGTGCTTGATCGCGCCGCGATAAACACCCACCAGCTCCTTGATCTGCTGAATGATCGGGCTGCCCTGCTCTGTATAATTTTGATCCATATTACCTCCAAAGAGTCCTATATCGTACTCTACGCTAATATTATAGTCCTATTTCGTACTCTTGTCAATAGATTTTTCAGATTTTTTGGCGAAAAACAGAAGCCAAAACCGCAAAAAAACGCGACACCCACAATGGGGTATCGCGTTTCTTATTCTATTCAATAATGCAAAGAGCGATCGTACAGATACTCCTTGACGCCGCGGTCAAACCACAGCATGTACATGCAAAAGAGGTCGAGCAACACCAAAAGAGACAATACTCCCGTAAGAAGCAGACTGTTCCACAAGGGATAGCTGTGCACGATGGTCTCAACCGTGCCGTCCTCCAAGGTCACGTTTACAACGTAGTCACGCGCACCGGGAAAGCAGGACGGTATTTGATATGCAATGACTGCCGCACTGATGATATGCCATATGATCGCAACCGCGCGCGGCCAAAGAGAGCCTCGATACAAAAACACGATCACGAATATAACAGCTGCAATCATCACAAATCCCGGCCACAGCAAGCCCGATGATCCGTAGGAATATGCCAAGCCAAGCAGTGCCGTAAAGCACATGAGTACAGTATACAGGATCAAAAACATCTTCCCTCTGCGTACTCGCTTCTCTTCTTCTCTGCTGATTTTCTGCATTTCTGCGCTGTACGTATAGGGGCGCGTATCCCTTTCGCAAAACTCTGCAAAGGTCTCGCCATCGTAAGGCGCTGCGCCGTGCGCGGTGACTCTTGCCCCCAGCAGCTCTGCTATGTGCTCTGCATTGATCGCATCGTGCGCAGAGACCTCGGCAAGCTTATCCTTTGCGCTTTCCAGGCGTTGATTTTGCTCGGTGATCCTGCCGCGCCAGCCTGCCAGCACGTCACCGCACTGCTCGGGCGAGGCAAGCATCAGGGATATCTCGTCCAGCGTAAAATCGGCATGGCGCAGCCGCGATACCACCGCAAGCTCACGCAAATTGTGATCCGAAAACTCCAAGTATTCCCTGCCTCGCTCCCAACGCTTTTCGGGATGCACCAATCCTCTATCGCAATACAATCTCACCGCGCGCTCGGTCAGCCCCGAGCGCGCGCAGATTTCTTTCATCTTCATAGGTCGTTCCTTTCAAATTCAAATGGAGTGGCTTTTACCCGATGCCATCAAGGAATGCCCCGCCGCTGTCACCTTGAGCAAGCTGTTGTTCCTCGAGATTCTTCGCTACGCTCGAGAATGACACGAGGAACAACAGCGACGCGAAGGATCTCGGCGGGGCATTCTTTATCTTAATAGCATTAGGTAGCTTCCACTCCATTTTACACTCTTACCCAAGGAAAGTTTCAAGGGGTTTGGCGTATTGTTTACAGAAAATTCATCTTCCCGCGCCTTCGGGATAGTGTGCGCGGCTGCCGCCCACGTATTTGGGGCGCGTGCGTGCGCAAAGCACGCTTGCCGCACCGATGACGTTCTGCGCAATTCTCACGGGCACTGCCACGTGGCACAGGTGCATGCCGATCAGCGTGCCGCCAATGTCCATGCCCATATGCGCCTTGATATACTCAACTGCCACAGGCTCTTGCATAGCCGCCCATGCAGCGGTTGCAAACGAGCCGCCTGCCTTGGGCTGCGGAAGCACGCAGACCTCGCAAAGTCCGTAACGCTCGGCACACGCGCGCTCCACGATCAGTGCGCGGTTGAGGTGCTCGCAGCACTGCGCGGCAAGATATACGCCGCGTGCGGCACAAGCAGATGCGATTGCATCGTAAACCTCTACAGCCACCTCGGGTGCGGATGCATGCCCGATCTGTCCGCCTGCGATCTCGGATGAGGAGCAGCCCACGACCATGATCTGCCCTGCCTTAGCCCCTGCGGCGTCCAGCAGCTGCTCTGCTGCCAAAGCAGCCTGCGCTTTGATCTCTTGCGTGGTCATATCAGCCCTCGTATGCAGCGCGGTCGCAGATCAGCGTCACGTCAGCGTGCAGATTCAGGAAGGATGCGGGGCAAGAGGTGGTGACAAGACCCTGCAGCATAGCCGAAACAGCCTCGTGCTTGCCCTTGCCGTTTGCCAGAATGATGATCTTCTTGGCAGACAGGATGGTACCCATGCCCATGGTCAGTGCCAGCGTGGGAACCTCGTCTGCACTTGCAAAGAAGCGCGCGTTGGCATCCACGGTGTCAGCGGTCAGGCTGGTCACGTGGGTTGCGGGGTGCAGTGCCTCTGCAGGCTCGTTGAACGCGATATGGCCGTTTCTGCCGATACCCAGAATCTGAATATCCGCGCCGCCCAGGGAGCGCACGAATGCCTCGTATCTTGCAGCCTCGGCTGCTGCGTCCTCTGCGCTGCCGTTGGGCACGTAGGTGTTTGCCTTATCCACGTTGACGTGGTCAAACAGCTTGGTATTCATAAAATAGCGGTAGCTCTGCTCGTTTTCGGGCGAGATGGGATAGTATTCATCCAAATTCACGGTGGTCACGCCGGAGAAATCCAGCTCGCCGCGCTGGTACTTGGCAATCAGCTCGGCATAAAGTCCCTCGGGGGTAGAGCCGGTAGCAAGACCCAGCACGCAAGAGGGCTTTGCCTTGACAACCTCAGCCACCATATCCGCGCCTACGCGCGACATTTCACTATAATCGTTGCAGCAAATAATTCTCATATCTATTCTCCTTTTCAATATTTCGGCTTACCACTGATCGCTCTCGTCCTCGGGAATGACCTCTTTGACGGCAGCAATGGCGCACTCGATCATGCTGTCGTCCGGCTCAAGCACGGTAATGTGCTGCAGCCAAACGCCGGGCAGCGAGATCAGACGGGTGATGACGGTGTCATATCTGCCTGCGAGCTTGAGCAGCTCGTAGCCAATGCCCATAACCAAGGGCAGCAATACTAAGGATATGCCGGTACGTACCAGAGTGGGAAGCACGCTATGAATGGGGGTGAGCACGTTTTTCATGGTGTCACCGAAGATGGCAACAAAGGTCGGCTCAATAAAGAACGAAACGAACACGTTGACAAGCACCATCAAGATCAAAAACGAGGTACCGCAACGGGGGTGGAATCTTTTCTGCTTGCGCACGTTCTCAACGGTCAGGGGCAGACCTGCCTCGTAACAGAAGATGGTCTTGTGCTCTGCACCGTGATACTGGAAGGTGCGGCGGATCTCCTTCATCAGCGAAACCGCAGCCATGTAGCCGACTACGATGACGATCTTGAGCAGACCCTCGATCAAGGAGCGGATAAACGACTCAAGTGCAATGTCCTCGGGCTTGAGCGCAGGCACAAGTCCGACCAGCAGATCATACAATGCAGTAGGCACAAACTTGAACAGCAAAATAGCAAGACCCAAGCCAAGCACGACACCCAGCACCATGACCAGCGTGGTGGTCAGCGATGCACTGTCGGTCTTCTTCTCTTTCTTTGCGGGGGCAGCGGGCGCGGGAGTTTCTACAGTTTCTGCAGTTTCCACAGTTTCTACAGTTTCTGCAGCTTCTGCAGCCTCGACCGTCGCAACAGGCCCTTCAACAGTAGCCTCCTCGGTTACGGGCTGCTCGGGCAGCTCTTGTGCCTGGGCAGGTGCCGCTACCGGCTCGCCCTTCTTTGCAGCCTTCTTTGCCGCCTTGGCAGCCTTTTTGGCTTCCTTTTCGCGGCGCATTTCCTCCTCTGCCTCTTCAAGACCCGAAATCTCGGCAGAGCGCATCAGGCATTTATAGCCCTGAATCATAGACATAGCAAAGTTATACACGCCACGCACCACGGGAATCTTGGTGATCACGGGCGTTTTGGTGCTGTTTGCGGAAATTTCCAGCACGATCTCCCCTTCGGGATTGCGTACCGCCATGGCGGTCTTTTTAGGACCTCGCATCATAATGCCTTCCATCAGCGCCTGACCGCCGATAGAAGTCTTTTTGCAAGGACATTTATCTTTTTTCATTGTATTTACCTCCAATATAGGACTATGACATAATACATCACATTACATGATATCACACGATTATTAACATGATATGAATTATTTGCACCTTTTTCAAATTCAACTTGACTTTCGGTAAAATATGGGATATAATAAATACATATGTGAAAAAACAACTATGGAGGATAAACCATGAATCTTTTTGTAGCAACTGCAACCGAGGGCGGCATTGGTTCTTTGATTCTGCCCATCGCTATGGTCGCTGTATTCGGCGTGTTCTTTTATTTCTTTATGATCCGCCCCCAGAAAAAGCAGGAAAAGGAAATCAACGAAATGCGTAACAGCCTGTCCGTAGGTGATGAGATCACCACCATCGGCGGCATTATCGGTAAGGTCGTCAGCATCAGAGAAGAAACCGTTCTGATCGAGACCAGCCACGACCGCACCAAGATCCGTCTGCTCAAGAGCGCGATCAGCAAGGTTGACGTAAAGGCTGAGGACGCAAAGTAATTTTGCTTTCCCCGACATAAAAACGGCTCCGCATGCATACAGTATTACCAAAGCAAGGTAATCGTATGAATTCGGAGGCGTGTTTTTATGAGCAGATCGGTCATGGGGGCACTGCCCGCACGCACACACAGGACAACGGGCAAGAGCGAGGACACGGGCGGCTTTGTGCCGGGGTTGATTTTTGGACTATGCCTTTGCGCAGCGGTGGCGGTGCTTGCTCTTTTGCTGGGCGCGCTGATCGCATATAAAAGCATCGATCCCGACGCGCTGATCGCACCGCTGGGTTTTGGCGCGTTGGTGCTTGCCGCGCTTGCGGGCGGCTTGGGCGTGGGGCTGCGCTGCAATGCAGCAATGCTTCCCTGCGCGCTGCTCTGCGGCTGCATCTTCGTGGGCGCGGGACTGTTTGCAAGCCTGTTTTTCGGTGCGGACGCGCGCCAAGCGCTCACGCTTGGTCTGGGGCTTGGAGCGAGCCTTGGTATTCGCGCAGGCGTCGTGGCAATCATGTGCGCCTCTGCCGCCTTGACGGCACAAATCAAAAGCAAGCTTCAAGCAAGACCGCGAAGGAGATCATGATCCCCCCACCACTCGGACACCACACTCATAAAAAGTTTTGGTCGAGCTTCTTCAAAAGGATAGTGGCGTGTGAATGTTGTGATACTTTCGAGTGTTTCTGACGCCACCCTGATGCTGGACTTCTGCGAAGTCCAACATCTAAAACTCAACCTGCGGCGCCCTTGTCGCCTCCGCAGAGGCGAAATTCTTAAAACGCCGTTTTTGGTTCTTTTTGCGGCTCTTTGCCCAAAAAGAACGGAAAGAACCTCCTCACATAATATCCCATCGGACACGATTTTTCCTTTACTCAAACATTCACCCGACTTTTTAATCAACCGTCCAAGTAAAGCAAAAGGACTGCGTCATGCGACGCAGTCCTTTTGTAATTTAATCAATGATCGGTTCTTCAACATCGGGAACTGCCGTTTCCTCGCTCGCCGTGGTGGTCGAGGAATCGCGGTTGATCACGAACTCGAATAGCTGTTCAGTATACTCATAATCCTCGGGATAGCCTTTCATGTTGGCATAGCAGGTCACGTTGTAGCTACCTGCATCCAGCTCATACGTAGGAATCACGATATCACAGTAGCTAAGATATGCCGTACCGTCAATCGTGATTTCTTGGTGCTGTCTGTTTATAAAGCTTTCATCCCAGATAATCTCTCCGCCATTGATGGAATAGCCTAAAAGCACGTCCTTCTCGGGGCAGCGCCAGCATCCGCGCACGATCAGCTCGGAAATACTGCCGTCCACGTCGGCTTGGTAATTCCACGTATCCTCTTGGCCGGGCTCATAGAAGCAGTCGATCACCTCTTGTCCGTTCAGCACTGCGACAAGGCAATAGATGCTGAATTTCTTTTCAGGAAAAGGCTCTCTTGGCTCGTCCAAATCACACGAGCCGCAATCACAACCGGTCTCCGGCTGGGTTGTCCAAGCTTCCGTCCAATGCTCAGTCCCGATCTCGTAAGGCGGCGTGGTCTCGATCTCTACAGGCGGCATAGGCTCAATATCAATGAGAATATCGGTCTCAATCGGAATGTATTCATCCGTGGGATAGACGTGTTCGCCTATCGTAACATCCTTGAGGTCCCCAAACAACTCGGCAACAAGTCCGTTGCCCATATCGCATGCTACAAAACTGCAGCATAAACAGGCTATCAAAAAGAACAATGCAATTCTTTTCATAGGTACCTCCTTTATTCCTGCGTTTCTTCCACAATCTCGGTTTCGTTCTCGGGCTGTGGCATCAAAACGTCGATTTGCTGCTCATAGATCACCGGAGCGTTCTCTCCTATCAGGGCATCAATCGGAACTACGCCGCTCAGATAAATCGTATCCCCGGTATTCCACAACGCCTCAACGGGTACGGTAAATTCGAACACGGTCATGCGCTTCTCGTATTTCATACCGATCAATGCAACGTCGGATGCATCGGGCGTGACAATGCTGATCGGTTCGCTGTGTATACCTGTATCTCCATACCAAGTCATCACTGTTAAGTAATAGGTCACATGCGGCATAACGTCATACGTAGCGTATCCTCGGAAACGAAGCTCTCCCTGTGTAAAGTCTTCAGCATTCAACATGCTCTCCCACTCCCGAAGCTTCTCTCCGAGATCCAATACGCCATTCCAGTCCTTCAGCTCCCCAAAGGTCATCAGCGGTGCAGACTTCCCATTTGGTGTGTGCAGCGTTATCCCGAGAAATCCACACGTTTCCAGAGTCGGAAGCTCTGAAGATTCTGAAGTCGTGTCTTGACGGTTGACCACAAATTCGATCATCTGCATGGTATATTCTCCCTGCTCATTGGTTGCGCGTGCATAGCAGGTCACGGTATGGCTTCCCGGTGCAAGCTCGGATACCGGGATCACGATATCACAGTAGTTGAGCGCTGCAGTACCGTTGATCGTCCATTCGCCATGTGATCTTGTCACAAAGCTTTCATCGTACAGAATTTCACCGCCGTCGATTGAATAACCCAATATCGCCCCCTTTTCAGGGCAACGCCAGCACCCTCGCACGATCAGCGCGGAAATGCTGTCGTCCACGTCAGCCTGACCATTCCATTCGTGACTGTTCTCCGACGTAAAGTAGCGACCTACAATCTGCTCACCGTTGACCACGGCAACCAAGGTATAAATGCTGAATCTATGCGTTGGCCGAGGCTCGTCGGGTGCATCCGGGTCGCATTGACCGCAATCGCAGCCCGTCTCGGGCGGCTCGGTCGTGCTTACCTCGGTCGTCACGTAAGAATTTTGCGTGGTTTGGATTTCTACAGGCGGTATGGGGTCAATAGGCTCTTCGATACAATCCTCCGGCGGATAGAGGTGTTCATCCGCGCGATCGATCTTTCCCAGCAGCTCGGCAACCAGTCCGTTTCCAAGGTCACAGGAGGTAAAGACAGTCACGCAAAGTGCGGTCAAGAGTAAAATGGTGATCGTTTTTTTCATGGTTTTTGCCTCCTTTTCTTTTTATAAATGATATGATTTTATTTAGATCTTTGCCTTTTTGATCCTTCTCTTCATCTTGGAAAGGTCGCGCAGCATCTTGAGCGTGTCGCGCACCAGGTTGACCGAGGATTCGCGGTGGTTGATGATCTTAACGGGGATTTCGTGAATAGTCATGCCGTACTTGACAGCCCACAGAATTGCCTCGAAGTCAAACGCAAAGCGATCGACCTCGCAACGCGTAAAGATCTTTTTGACCGCATCCTGCGTAAATGCCTTGCAGCCGCACTGGGAGTCGGAAAGCTTAAAGCCGCCTGCCAGGCACAGCACCTTGATATAGGTCTTGCTTGCCAGCTTACGAATAGGGGTATAGCCCTCGTAACCGTCCTTGGACAGGTTACGCGAGCCGATGACCATATCTGCCTCGGGGTGTGCCAAGAAAGCATCGCGCACGCGACCGATGACATCGGTGCCGTAAGCCAGATCGGCGTCGGTGAACATGACGTAATCGCCCTTGGCAGCCAGCATTGCGGTGCGTACGGCATAGCCCTTGCCGCGGTTCTGCTCATAGCCTACCACGCGCACGCAAGGCAGGTGCAGTGCCTCTACCAGCTTGTCGCAGCCGTCCTTGGAGCCGTCGTTGGAGAAAATGATCTCGTAATCCTCAAAATTTGCCTGCATATACGCGGAAAGCTGACGCGCGGTATCCTCGATGATGCTCGACTCGTTATACATGGGAATGCAAAGTGAAAATTTCATAGTTTTATAATCCTTTTTTATTTATTTTCTGTAGATGTAAAGCAGCATGTCCACCTCGGTGGTCAAACGCTCCAGCTGCGCAAGCTTTTGCTTATCCTGCTCGCTTGTGCGCCAATAGTAGGGCGTCATGGAAAACAGTGCCTCAATGTCATTCTGCCCTTCCACCGTAATTTCAAAGCGCACGCTGCGTGTTTCGACAAGCTGCAGCGCGGTGGGCAGGTCTGCGCGCTCGGCATTTTCATAGGTGTTCTCGTACATGGCGCGCTTGAGCCCCATCAAGTGCTGCGGTCCTGCGCCCAAAAGGAACAGATATCCGCCATCCCCCAGCACGCGCGCGTATTCCTGCTCGGCACAAGGAGCGAACACGTTGAGCACGCCATTCGCGCCCGCGTCACACACGGGCATGGTGTACACCGATGCGACGGCATAGGCGGCACGGTCAAGCCCCTGCGCCGATGCGTCCTTGGCTGCTCTTGCGCAGCCGAATTTGGAAAGGTCAACGCCCAGTATGCGATATCCCTGCGCGGCTATGCGGTTGGCATAATAGCCCTGTCCGCAGCCTGCGTCGATCAAGGTCGCCCCTGTGGGCAAATAATCTCTGACCGCCTGCTCCAAGGCAGCTGCGGCAGTGGCGTAATACCCCTTTTGCAAAAAGCTTGTCCGCGCGGCAATCGCCTGCTTGGAGTCTCCCCCGGGGGCGTGCCCTACGGCTAAATTGACGTACCCCTCGCGCGCTATGTCAAAGCGGTGCTTGCCGCCAAGGCAGCAAAGGCTTGTCCCCTCTGCGCGCACCCCGTTTTTGCACACGGGGCAGGTCAGTATATCGGTCAATGCACTTAACATATCGTTTCCTCTTTCTCTCTGCCCACAAGCGTCAGGTATTCCTCGTAGGAGAGCAGCATTCGCAGCGCGTCAAGCAATGCGTTTGCTGTCATATCCTCGGGCAAGCCACACGCGCGCGCAATTTGTGCACGGCGGACTTTGCTGCCCTCTCCACCCGAAAGACCGTCTATAAAGAAATCGGTCTTGGAGAGCGGATTTTCGCCCCTACGCTGCGCCGCATCGCCCTGTGCGTACGGAGCAAGCAGATCGCGCAAAAGCTGCGCGTCCATGCCCTCCACGCCAAGTAAGCCTTGCGCACCGGGGGCTGTCTTACGGCTTTCCTTGCCCTTGATCTGCGGAATGTACAGCTGGATCAGCCGATCCTTGGGGATCATTCCCGAGATGTGCGAGCGAATGACCTTGCCGCCGCCGTCACTGTCGGTCAGCACAATGATCATGCTCTTCTCGGCAAGCTTGCGCAACAGCTGCGAAAGCTCCCGATTTTTGAACACCCCAAACCCTGCGGTGGGAATGATCTGCGCCTCGACGATCGAGGACAGCTTGATTTTATCATATTTTCCTTCCACGATGATGGGATACCCGATCACCAGCTTCTCAGACATATAAACTCCTTAAAACATAAAGTAACACAGCACCGCAGCGCCAAGCAGAATGCGGTACACGCCAAAGGGCGCAAAGCCGCGGCGCGATACGAAATCGATCAAAAATCGAATAGACAGGCGCGAGGTCACGTAAGCGGCAGCACCCGAGACAAGCAGCACCGTCACCGCCTCTGCAGGCACATGCAAGCCGTTTTGCAGCATAAAATGCGCAAATCCCAGCACCTTGATGCCGCAAGCGCCAAGCATGACGGGCACTGCCATGAAAAACGAAAGCTCAGCCGCCGTCTTGCGCGAAAGCCCCAGCAGCATGCCGCCCAAGATGCACGATCCCGAGCGCGACGTGCCCGGCACCAGCGAGAGTACCTGGAAAAGCCCTACGCCAAAGCATTTTGCGTGCGAGAGCCGACAGATCTCATCGGTCTCCGTCCGCTCCCTGCCCTTGCGCATCCGCTCGACTACGATAAAAAGCACACCGTAAAGGATCAGCATGGCGGCAACGGTCGCACCGTTATATAAAAGTCCGTCCATATCCTTGCCGCAAAGCTTCTCGCATATAGCGTCAGCCGTCACGCCCGCAAGCCCTGCGGGAATGCAGCCCACGATCACGCGTGACCATAGACATAGCGATGCGCGGCAAGCCGCTCGGTCCTTGATTGGCGGAAACAACCGCCCCCAATACAGGGTCACAACTGCAAAAATCGCACCAAGCTGCACGGCAACCAAAAACAGCTCCCTGAACTCGGACGCAAACTGCGGATGCACGCTTGTGCCCACGTGCAGCGTCAAAAACGAGTCAAGCAGGATCAAGTGTCCTGTGGAACTGACGGGCAACCATTCGGTCACGCCCTCAATGATACCGTATAGCAGCGATTTGAGCAGTAAGATCCCCATTTATCTCCTTAGAGCGAATCAGGTCTGCGCTTGTCAAAGCCCTTGGGGCTGCCCGCGCGCATGATATCACCCTCGCGTATCTCAAAGGGCACGCGACACCAGAATGTCATGGAAGGGTGCGGTGCAGACGGGATCGCTGCGCCGTCGGGCGAGTAAAGCTCACAAACCTCAAAGCCCACGCCGATCTTGCCGGGAGAGATGACCTCTGCTCCCTCGCCCACGCTGACCTTGTTGCGCTGCACAAAGCGGTAAAGCGTTCCCTGCTCGTTGTGCATGGGCACGCCCGCTGCCTCAATCGCACTTGCTTCCTCTTGATTATACGCGGTTGCGGTAGCAAAATATGCCTTTTCGCGCATATATCCGCATTCGCCAAGCAGCTGCGGATTGTTCATGGGGTCGTCAAGGTAGAAGCCGGTGCCGTAGGTGCGGTGCGAAACGCTTTCCAGCTCGGTCAGCCAGTCGGGGTTAAACGTGTAATTATCGGGATCAGCCGTGTAAGCATCCATTGCCATACGGTAGGCGTTGGTGACCACGGCGGTATAATAAGCACTCTTCATTCTTCCCTCGATCTTGAAAGAATCAATGCCGCTGTTCATCAGCTGCGGAATGCACTCGATGGTGCACATATCCTTGGAGGACATAATAAACGTGCCGTGCTCGTTCTGCTCGATCGGGATAGGCATTTCGGGTCGCTTTTCCTCAACCAGCACGTAATTCCATCTGCAGGGCTGCGAGCAAGTGCCGCGGTTGCCGTCGCGACCGTTGAGCGCGTTGGCTAAGAGGCATCTGCCGCTGTACGACACGCACATAGAGCCGTGCACAAACGCCTCCAGCTCCACGTCCTCGGGGAGTGCTGCGCGAATGGCAGCAATATCCGAAAAGCTCAGCTCGCGCGCAAGCACCAAACGCTTAGCGCCCAAGGCTGCCCATGCGCAAGCCGCTGCGGGGCTGACAATGCTTGCCTGCGTGGAGATGTGGATCTCCATATCGGGCAGAATTTCCTTGACCGTGGCAAGCACGCCCATATCGGCAACGATCATGGCGTCAATGCCAAAATCGCGGATCTCGTGTAAAAACTTGCGCAACAAGGGATATTCGTTGGTGCGCGGCATGGTGTTGACGGTCAGATAAAGCTTTTTGCCGCGCGCGTGGGTGTATTCCACCGCCTCGCGAAGCTCGTCATTGGTAAAATTATCTGCGGCAGAACGCATACCAAACATCTGTCCTGCGCAATATACGGCGTCCGCGCCGTAAAGCAGCGCCGCCTTCAGTTTTTCAAAATTCCCCGCCGGGGATAAAAGCTCGGGCATAATCTGTTTCCTCTCTACTTATATAGACGTCAAATTTTTAAAAATGTTCCCTGTTTTTGAAAATTATTTTTGATCTTGCTCTTTTTCCTGCATTTTTTTATACTTTGCAGCATCGATTGCAGGGCGAATGACCTGCGAATACAATATCGCGCCTACAAGAACGCACAGCGTCAGGCAGGGCCAGATAATGTATCCCTCGGGGGTCAGGATCAGCACCAAGATAAAAGTCAAGAGCGACAGGCTGAACAGCGAGATCAGAAACGCCGTGACGCGGTTGCTCTTTTTTTGCTGCTTTGCGCGATATGCCTTGACCTCGTCGTTCTCAAGGCTGGCACCCGTTGCCGCCTGCTTTTCAATGCGCGCGATCTCCTTGGCGTACTGCTCGTAAAGCGCGTCCGCATCGCGATAGCCGTGGATCTTTTGGAGCAAGCTCAGCGAACGATAATACTCGTGCACCGCACAGGGCGCAGGCTCTGTTGCCTCGGTGTATATTTGCAATTTTTCGTCTTCTGTATAAGCCATTTTACTCTCCTTAAAAATAAGCACAGTTTTTTTCATTATAACATATTCCAGGCAAAATCTCAAGAGGATTTTGCAAATATACTTTCAAAATAAGGAAAAATCTCACTCGTGTTTTGCGGCGAGAGCTTGCTCCCGTGGCTCTGATCAGGACGTTTTACAAATCTTGGCGGAGATATTGATTTTTCTGCCGCTTGGTGATATAATGGAGTCAATAAAAAGCCTTCCTCCGGGAGGAAGGTGGCACGCGAAGCGTGACGGAAGGAGCCCGCGTGCCTTTGGGTTTGTACTAATTCACCGTAACGCGCTCTCCCTCACCCGACTTCGTCGGGAGCTCCCTCCCGGAGGGAGCCTTGGAGTACGTGCAACCTAATGGTATAGGTGTCACGCTGCTTTTGTACTGCAAAGGCAAAGCCAACGTAAGTTTTTTTAAAGGATTGTCGAATGATGAAAAATATTAAATGCAATGTCAAGCAATCGGTCACGATTGTTCTGATAGGCATCGCTCTGCTGGCAATATGCTTCTTTTTGGGCTTCTGCGATTTTCGTCAATACGTAGAGGTTTCGTTTTTCAACAACAACGTGGTCTACTATCTTCTCAAAGCCTTTATGGTCTTTGGCTTTGTGTTTTTCGGACTTGGTATATTGGTCGTTCTTCGTAACGTTCTCTTCTTCAGAGATAGGATGATAGAGTTCGAGGAGGATTATTTGATAGACAGATCCTCGTTAGCTTGTGGCGGCAAAATACAATATGCGGAGATTGCAGAGGTATATATCAAAGGACCGTTTTTGTGTATTGCACTGCACAATGCAGAGCAATACCTGAAAAGACAGCATTTTTTAAAGCGGCTGTTTATGCGCGCAAACAAAAAAATGGGATACGATTATGTCACCGTAACCGATAATTTTATAGACACCGACGTGTATGAAATCAAAAAAAATCCTCAAAGAAAAATTAAATCGCTGAATCAAAAGTTCCTCCAAGCTGTATAAAAATCCCCGACAGACCTAAATCTGTCGGGGATTGTTCATGCTTGTAAGAAACAGCCTTTGGCAATACGGATTTATTCGGGAAGCTGCTCCGCGCTGGGCAGACCCGGCCATTCAAATGCCTCCATGGACTTTTCATAGCCGTAATAGAAATCGCTTTCAACGGGCGCATCGGTGGTCAGCAGATAGCGACCGGGCGTCAAGCCCTCCATCTCTGACAAGATCCACACGTACGTGCCCTCCAGATTGGGGTACAGATCCAGCTCGTAAAGATCGGAATAGTACGCGTATCCTGCAACGCCGTTCTGCTCCGTGCAGTCATCGTAGATCGCACCGTGATCCATCACGAAATCCACGTTATGCCAGTTAAACGCAATACGGTAGAAACCGCCGTCCCTGGGAATGTTCAGATACAGGCAAACGTTGGTGGAGTCGATCATACTGATCACACCGCCACCCCATTCGGATAAGTAGTCGATGGCATCCTGCATGCAGGAAAATTCCTCGCCGTCATCGGTCACGCAGATCGGATATCCGAAATCGTATCTGCCGTCATAGCAATCGGTCATGCCGTCCATGGACGTGCCAACCTTGATCAGGTTGAGATAGGGATTATTGGGATCATCGTCCGCATACTGATCGCGCCCTGCAAGCTGGGTTTCGGGCTCGGTTTCGGCTTGCGTGGTCTGCTCCTCGGTGGATTCGGGCTGTGTGGTCTGCTCCTCGGTGGTGGGAGCTTGGGTTTCGGGCTCGGTGGTCGGTTCGGGGGTAGTTTGCTCATTGGCTTTGCCTTGATCGCACGCAACAAGCGCAAGCATCATAAGCACGCAGATCACAATGGATAAAACGCGAAGATTTCTCATAATTTCCTCCTTTTCCGGCAGTTTTTCTGCCCTATGATTGTATTATAGCATACCCTGCCCGCTTTGTCAATCAAAAAAGGACCGGTGCAAGTCTGCTTGCATCAGTCCTTTTTGTATTAAACGATAAACGAAGCGATCAGGGTCAGCACGCCGGCAAAGCCGAAGTTGAGTGCTGTGAACTTGGCAAGATACGAGCCCGCCTTGCCGGGGTTATGCGCGCAGTATTCGCGGAAGGTGATCAGCGAAGCCAGAGACGCGATCAGCGTGCCTGCACCGCCGATATTGACGCCCAAGAGCAGCGCGGGATACTCGGTGGTGAACTGCGAGAGCAGGATTGCCGAGGGTACGTTACTGATAAACTGGCAGGAGAGCACCGAGAACACCAGCGTGTTTTTCTCCAAAAGTCCGCTCATCAGGGTGCTGACGGCGGGAATGCGCGCCATGTTGCCTGCAAAGACAAAGAAGCAAACAAACGTGCCAAGCAGACCGTAATCCACCTGTCCGAGCGCCTTGCGATCCATGAAAAGCAGCGCGCCCGTGATCAGGATCAGACCGATCCAGTAAGGGATCACGCGGAATACCACCACCAGCGCCAAAGCGAACAGCACAAGATAAATGACCGTGCGTCCTACGGGCAGGCGGTCACTGCCCTCTCCGGGCATTTCCAGCTTAACGCGGGGCAGGCACAGGCAGCAAACCGTGATCAGCGCGATAGCAGCGACAAACGGAATGAACATAATGCCCATAAACTCGCCCGTGGGAATATTGAAAAAGCTATACAGGTACAGATTCTGCGGATTGCCAAATGGCGTGAGCATGCCGCCGAGGTTGGCTGCAATGTTCTGCATGATGAACACAAACGCCATATACTTCTGCATGCCCGTAAAGGACAGCACGAAATAGCCAAGCGGCAAAAAGGTCAGCAGCGCCATATCGTTGCTGATCAGCATCGAGCCGATAAAGGTGACCCACACAAGCGCCAGCACCGCCATGCGCAGGCTGCCCGTGCACTGCACGATCTTGCGCGAGAGCACCGTGAAAAAGCGTATATTTTTAAGCGCACACACCACAGCCAGAGTGCAGAACAGGCAGGTCAGCGTGCGCAGGTCGAAATACCCGACGTAAGCCGCGTCCGGAGGGACGATGACAGCCGTCACGGCAGCGCATGCAAAGGCGATCAGCAGTACCGCATTCTTCTTGCCAAACGCGCCAATCTTGTGCAGCGTTTCTTGTGGATGTGCAACAAACCGAGGAAGCGTTCTTTGTTGAATCATAACAAAATCCTTTCACCGGGAAAAATTTCACAACGAGAGAAATTATACTACACATGGTATGCACTTGTCAAGAGATTTTCCTTAAAAAAATAAAAAAACACCCGTGCACCAAGCGGTGCACGGGTGTGAGTGCTTATGTTAAGATTACTCAGCGTCGGTAGCCTCAACTACTTCCTCTTCGGGAGCAGCCTCGAGCATAGCCTTTGCCTCTTCCAGCAGAGCGCGGATGGACAGGTTGACCTTCTGCTTCTCGTTGTCAATGCCAACGATCTTAGCGTCAACGATCTGGCCGATCTCAAGCACGTCAGCGGGCTTAGCGATCTTGGTCATAGCGATCTGAGAAATGTGGATCAGACCGTCTACACCGTCAACGATCTCTGCAAATGCACCGAAGGGCA
>JAZRDG010000059.1:0-7749 GCA_045660125.1 Eubacteriales bacterium
ATGGGCGGTCTGTGCTACACGCAGCTGACCGACGTTGAGCAGGAGGTCAACGGTCTTTACACCTATGACCGCCGCGCCAAGTTCCCGCCCGAGTATTTCCACGCGGTGCTGACGCAGAAGGCTGCAATCGAGGAAGAATAACACAAAAACGTTCGAAAGTTTTTGCGTCGCTTTTTTCAAAAAGCGACCGGGGACTTGGGGCAGCGCCCCAAGTCGCGCCCCCAGGCGCGAAATCTCCCGGAATGCCGTTTTTGGTTCTTTTTGCGACAATTTTGCCAAAAAGAACGGAAACAGTTTTCTCACATAATATTCCAACAATCAAGGGGGCTGCCATCGGCAGCCCCCTTTTTGCGTTGGTAGGGCGGGGGCTTGCTCCCGCCGCCTTGGCACAACCCAACTATTTTCCCCCAACCTCTTGATTTGGAGGGCGTTTTGTGTTATGATGATGATATGAAACGAAAAGGACGGTGCGGTTTATGGAAAGCATCAGAGAATTATATAAGGCGGGCAGAGGACCTTCCAGCTCGCATACCATGGGACCCTTCAAGGCGGCGACCCAATTCAAGGCAAAGTATCCCGAAGCGGACGCGTTCCGCGTGGTGCTGTACGGCTCGCTTGCCCTGACGGGTAAGGGACATATGACCGACGCCGTGATCCTTGAGGCACTGGGCGAGGACAAGACCGAAATGATCTTTGATAAGACCTCTCCCACGCCCGTGCACCCCAATACCGTGGATTTTGCGGCGTTCAAGGGCGGTGAGCAGATCGGCGCGGCACGCGTGTACAGCGTGGGCGGCGGCAGCATTCTGTTTGACGGTCAGGGTATGCTTGAAACCAAGCCCATCTATCCCCACAAGACCTTTACCGAGATCGAGCAGTACTGCACCGAGCGCGGCATGCGCCTGCCCGATTACGTGGAAATGGTGGAGGGACCCGAGATCTGGGATTATCTGTCCGATATGTGGCTGACCATGGAGGATTGCATTGGTCGCGGATTGCGCACCAAGGGCGAGCTTGGCGGCGGCTTGCACGTTACGCGCAAGGCGCACTACCTGTATAACCAGCGTCACATCGACGAGTCTGCGCAAACGCGCGAGAACAGACTTGTCTGCGCGTACGCTTTCGCGGTTGGCGAGGAGAACGCCAGCGGCGGCGAGATCGTCACCGCCCCCACCTGCGGCGCATGCGGCGTTGTACCCGCGGTGCTCAAGTATATGCAGGAGCAAAAGGGATTTTCGGATGAGCAGATCCTGCGCGCGCTGGCAACAGGCGGCTTGATCGGTAATATCATCAAAACAAACGCGTCGATCAGCGGCGCGGAGTGCGGCTGCCAGGCAGAGATCGGCAGCGCGTGCTCCATGGCAGCGGCTGCCCTGGCAGAGCTGTTCGGCATGGGACTTGAGCAGATCGAGTATGCCGCAGAGGTGGCAATGGAGCACCATCTGGGTCTTACCTGCGACCCCATCAACGGACTTGTGCAGATCCCTTGTATCGAGCGTAACGCGGTGGCTGCTATGCGTGCCATCAACGCGCTCTCGCTTGCCAACTTCCTGACCGGCATGAGCAAGATTCCGTTTGATACCGTGGTCAAGACCATGTACGAAACCGGCATCCACTTAAAGAGCGAATACCGCGAGACCAGCGAAGGCGGTCTTGCCAAGCATTACGTCAATCAATAATTTTTACATAAAACAATGCGTTTTTGCGCATACTGCTCTTACAAATTGAATTTTTGGAGGACGGTATGCAAAGCACGATCAATCAAAACGATCAAAAGACGCAAACGGGCGCGATGCTTGAAGAGATATATAAAAACGCAAAAATGGGCGCGGAGGCATTGCTCTCGCTCTTACCCAAGGTGGCAGACAGCGGACTGCGCCGCGATATGACCGCGCAGCTGGACGGCTACGAGGGCTATGCCAAGCAGGCAGAGCAGTATCTCTGCGAGCAGGGGCGCGAGGCAAAGGATGCGGGGCTGTGGCAAAAGATGAGCACCAAGGTGGGCATCAACGTCAATACCTTGATGGATTCGGACACCTCGCACATTGCCGAAATGGTCATCGAGGGCAGCAATATGAACATTACCGAGTCTGTCAAGCTTTTGCGCGAGTATGAAAACTGCCGCGTGTCCGAGCGCGCGCTGCGCCTGTGCCGCGACGTGATCGATTTCGAGCAGAAAAACGTGGAAAAAATGCAAAATTACCTGTAAGAACCAAAAAGACCGTTGCATAATGCAGCGGTCTTTTTCGCATACTGTGAGTGTATCACGTTCGCTGACCGATCTGTTGACTGATTGGCAGCGAGAGAGGACTGTCGTATGAATATGGATAAAAAGCAATATCAAAAATACGTCCGTGCACGTGCGCCGCGCTCGCCCGTGGCAAAGGATTGCGTGTGGGCGTTTTGTGTGGGCGGCGGCATTTGCGCGTTTGCCCAGCTGCTTATGTGGGTATACGGCGAGGTATGCGGCATGGAGCGAGAGAGCAGTGCAACGCTTGTATCCGTTACGCTGGTCGCTCTTGCCGTTTTGCTCACAGGGCTTGGGGTGTTTGATAACATTGCCAAGCATGCGGGAGCAGGCACGCTGGTACCCATTACGGGATTTGCCAATTCCGTGGTCTCGCCCGCCCTGGATGCAAAATCCGAGGGCTTGATCTTGGGCGTGGGCGCAAAGATCTTTACGGTTGCAGGGCCTGTGCTGCTGTACGGTGTTGTCAGCGGCGCGCTCTGGGGCGTGATCTATTACGTGATCACGCTGATAAAGTAAAGGGTCTTATATCACCCGCTCGGCTGCGGCAAGGGCGTGCTCGGGGTCGTTACCGATCAGCAAAAGGACGTATTTGCCGATCACGACTACCCGTGCGTTTTGGGTATGAGAGGCATACTGCGTGTTCTTGTAATGGATGCGCAATGCGTCCAACCGAGCTAAGCACATGGCAGCAATCTCATCGGTGTCGCTGCGCGCGTAACAGCGAAACACCGCAAACTCGCAAGGGTGCTGCGCGGTGCTTAAAAATATCCCGTAATCTTCTGCAAGGGAGAGCTGCCATGGCAGCTCTCCCTCTCCGTACAGTGCAGCCATCAGCTCGGGGGAGAGGTATGCCGCCTGATCCTCGGGTGCGCCTGAGAGGTGCATTTGCCCTGCAGGCAGTCCGATCTCCGCTTTGACCAGCGCGTCCAGCACCTGTGCTGCCGAGGCATCCGCCCGTGTACATCCGACAAGCAGGAGCAGAATGCTCAAAACCAACCAAGGCACGCGTAATTTTCTCATAAATCCCTCCGTTTGCGCATCGTTTTATTACTATAGATATATTTGACAAGCACGGAAAAATATGCTATAATGAGAAAAAAGACAAGGAGGTTTTCCTTATGGCTAAAAAAACCAATCAACAAGCCGCGCCCGATAAGCTCAATGCGGCGATATTTACCGTGCTGCGTCTGCTTTTGGCTTCTCTTGCCATCGGCGCGTATTATTACTTAGTGCTGCCGCCCCTCAATCCCAGAAGCGTGCAGTTCTGGTTCTTTTTGACGTTTGGTCTTGTGTGCATTGCCATTGCTTTGCGCGCTTTGGACGTTGGCACGTTTGGTCGCTCGTTCAAGAATCTTGATCTTGTCAGGCTGTTCAACGGACAAAAGCAAGGTGCAGGCGCCCCCTCTTGGAAGCTTTTGTTTAGCAAGGGCGCGCTTTCGGCAGTCATGTGCGTGCTGATCGCCATTCCGATTGCGGTGCTGGCGCTTGGTATGATCTTCTCGTCTGTAGTGTTCAATGCAACTGCTTATGCAGAGGTGATCACGGTAGAGGAGCGCGATTTTGACGCGGATATGCCCGAAACCAAGGAGATCACCAACATAGCGCTCATGGATACCAATTCCGCGCGTATGCTGGGTGACCGTAAGCTGGGTGCGCTTGCGGGCGTGGTGTCGCAGTACGTGGTCAGCGATGACTATACGCAGATCAATTATCAGGGCAAGCCGATCAAGATCACGCATCTGGAATACGACGGATTTTTCAAGTGGATCGGCAACCGCGCAAACGGCATTCCCGGTTACATCATGGTAGATACCTTGGGCAATACCGCGGAGTATTACGAAGCCAAGGGCGGCATCCGCTATGCACAGAGCGGCTATTTCGGCGACGATCTGATGCGTAAGGTGCGCTTTGACTATCCCACCAAGATATTCGATTTGCAGGACGTCAGCTTCGAGGTTGACGAAGAGGGCAACCCTTATTATTGCATTTCGTGCTACACGCGCCGCGTGGGACTGTTTGGCGCGTATGACGTCGAGGAGCTGATCATTTTCAACCCTCTGGACGGCAGCAGCACGCTGTACGCAGTCGAGGACGTGCCGCAATGGGTGGATATCGTGTTTGACGGTGACCTTGCCTGCGAAAAATACGATTGGCAAGGCATTTACTCGGGCGGCTTTATCAATAGCATCATCGGCAACAAGGGCTGCAAGCAGACCACCGATGACTTTGGTTACCTGATGTTTGACGATGACGTGTGGTACTTTACGGGCGTGACCTCGGTCACCTCAGATGCCTCCAATATCGGCTTTATTCTGTCCAATGCGCGCACGGGTGAGTATCGCTATTATCCCGTTATCGGTGCAGAGGAGCATTCGGCAATGCATGCTGCCGAGGGTGAGGTGCAGGAAAAGGAATACGTAGCCTCCTTCCCGTCCTTGGTCAATATCTCGGGCGTGCCCACCTATATCATGGTGCTCAAGGATAACAACGGACTTGTCAAGCTGTATGCGCTTGTCAACGTGCGCCAGTACACCATGGTTGCCACGGGAGAGACGCAGCAGGATGCCGTGGCAGCATATCTGAAAATGCTGTCGCAAAGCGGCGTGGACGTACAGGGGCAGGTGGATGCCAAGCAAGCCGAGATCACGGTGCAATCGGTGCAGTTCCTTAGCTTGCAGGGCGTGACTTACGCGTACGTCACCGCACAGGACGGCGCTGTATACCGCGTGGAATTTAACGAGAAGAATGAGCAGATCGTGCTGGTAGCCCCCGGTGATGTGCTCAAACTGACCTACGCCGACGGCGCGATCCGCATCGTGCAGACGTGGGAAAAAGCGCAATAAATCCAATAAAAAATCCGAAAGCTGCGGCTTTCGGATTTTTTTATGCTGTTATTGTGCTTCGCTCAAGGCGTGGAGCAGCTGCACTCTTGCCGCACGGAAGGCTGCAAGGTCGTATTCCACGTCACGGAAAGTGCGGAATACCTTTTGGCAGATTTCGTCGGCGACCTGCTTGTCGGTCTTTGCAAGCGCGAGCAGCATTTCGCATTCCTCTGCGCCCATGCGCTGCGCCTCACCGCGCGCCGACAGCCAAGGGCCGTGCTCACCGGGGTAGATCACGTGAGTGTCTCCCGGAGGCAGGAAGATGGTAGAGTCGGTGTTGGTGTGCTCGGGGCAGTTCTGGCGGTAGGGGTCTTGACCCGGCTGGTAGCAGTTGGAAGCCCAGTGCAAATATCCCGTCAGCGCGTGGCGGTAATTGCCCCAGAACAGGTAGCGGGTGGAGAGCAGGGGATAGTCAAGGAAACGGTTGATGTAATCCTCGCTGCGCGGTCCGCAGCAAACGTAATGCCAGATCTCGTCACCCTGCCCACGCAGCGTTTCAATCTCGGCTTGGTGCTTGTCGTATTCCATGTTGAGCGGTACCCAAACGTCAAGCGCACCGTGAATGTTGCCGTAGCTCATGGCATCGATCAGCTTGATATCGGGCACGATCTTGTGCACAAGACCTGCAAGGGCACGCCATTCGGTGCAGTTTTCAGCATTGGGCTCGTCGGCAATGCCCATCATAAAGCAATCCAGCCAGCCGTTGCGTTCCAGCATATCGTGCAGGGCGGGCAGGTACTGCACAAGGTAGCAGTAGCCCTCGTAGCTCATAGAGGGAATGGTGTGATTGACCAGAATGGTGGAGGAGTGCCAGCTCTGTCGCCAGCCCACGGACGGGCCGTTGAAGCTCTTGATGCCCTGTGCCAGCTTGCGGCGCATGTCCTGCTCCATGGCGGTAAAGTCAAATTCATATTGGTTTTTGCCCACCTCGGTGACCTTAACGCCGCCCGTGTAAGTCATGTTCTGTCGCATTCTGCGCAGCATCTTGACGTAGGCGTCGTCCAGCGCGTAAAATGCATCCGAGCCGTAGCGAACGCCGTGATAATTGGTCACGCAGGCTTGGTTGTAGCCCTGAATGATGGTCAGGGACTCCTCGGGCACGCGTGCCTTGTAAACGGTCAGCGTAAGCGGAACGGAAACGCGCATCTCGCCCACGGAGATCTCCACGGTCGCGGTATACGTGCCGGGGGTAGCGTCTGCAGGAATGCTGACAGCACCGTAAATGCCGCCCATGCCGCTTTCCTGCGCTCTGCCGTCGCCCACGCCCACGTCCAGCGTGCCGTCAAAGGGGCGCATGCAATCGTACACGCGGAAGGGACCCGTGCGCACGGGGAAGTAGGGAGGCTTGACGTCAGCCTCGGCAAGCCCGTAGTTTTGCTCAACCGTAACGGGTACGAGCGCGTACCACTCCACGGGGTAGGGCAGATCGGTCTTGATGCACGCGCCGCTTGTGCGCGGAAAACCGATCTTGGCTTGCTCCAAGAGAGCTGCGTCCTTGTAAATGGCATCGGGCAGCCAGTTTGCTTTTACGTGATCGGCGCAAAGCCCGTCCAAAAGGATCTGAAAGGTGGCAAGCGTGCCGCGCGGGGTGTCCAGCACCACGGCATCGGCAGCCGACGCGTATTCCCACTGATCGGGATAGGTGAATTCTGCAGTGTCAACAACAACGTAACGCATATGTGTTCCTCCATTTAAAATAGGTTGGGGGTCGCGGATGAGATAGCTGAGTTGTCTTTCCTTTATTATATCATAGATTCGCCCCAAACGCAAGAGGCTTTTGTACATATCCAAATGGTGAGATTCACTATCGTAGGGCGGATGAAACAATGAAAAAAAGGGCACGCAGCAGCGTGCCCTTTTTGTTGTGATATTTCCGATTCAGATGCACGGCATTGGTAGGGACCGGCGTCCTCGACGGTCCGTTGATACGTCGAATTTCGGGTCGTCGAGGCGCCGGCCCCTACCGCGATGATGAGGGTTGCACTTGACCGCCATCTTCCGGAGCGCAACGCCATGCTTGCAAACGAGGCCTATGTAATACGTAATGAAATTAAGACTTTATTCAATACACTTTCGCATGGACATAAATCCTATTAAGACTGTCCAAACATAAGCACATGTTTTAGGCATCATCAAGAATCCAATTGCAGGCACCAAATCTGCCCATAATACAACCGGGATATAGAATGCAAAGCTCAAAACAATTGTTAACCACATGAAACGATATTCTTTATCTTGATTTTTCTTTGCGCTGATAAAGAATAATACGATTATCAATATTCCTAATAAAGCGAACGGTATATTGCGATAAATAGCCCATGTTAAAGGAGCATCAGCCTCTAACCATTGATTTTGTGGGAAGAAGCATAATGCTATTCTAATGAAAGCTAACATATAAACTGCTATTGTGATTTCTTTTTTGTCTTTTACGTTGTATCTTATTCGCCATACATAATATAACAGGATATAGAATATTGTCATTGTAATTGAGGTAATCCATTTACCTAATCCTAACCACAAGGTATAATCTTCTAATCCCGTTGTGCATAAAGCCAATGCTCTTGGAACTAAATGAAATGCATCTCCACAACCAAGTGTAACAGCCATTATACCAAA
>JAZRDG010000060.1:0-4450 GCA_045660125.1 Eubacteriales bacterium
CACGAGCCCGAGATCAACGCCGAGGAAAAGGCTTTATATCGCAACGGCGAGAGAGTTGCTCTGACCGAAAAGGAATACGAGCTGTTCGCGCTGCTCAGCGGCTCGCGCGGGCGCACCTTCAGCCCCGTTGAGCTGTATGAAACCGTTTGGAAGGAAACCTATCTGCCAAGCTCGTCCAATACCGTTCTGGTACATATTGCCAACCTGCGCAAAAAGCTGGGGGACAGCCAGAATATGATCCGCACCGTGTGGGGGAAGGGGTACGTCATTGACTAAAGCAGTAAAGAAAAAACGAAAGTACCGCTCTTCCTTGCTATGGAAGCACATTGCGGTGGTTTTGGTAGCCATTGTGATAGGATTTGTCGCCTATTTTGCGCTCGCACCGCTGTTTCAGCACGTCATTGAGCAGGAATATATGACCGACGACAAGGAGCGAGAAAGAATTGAAGAGGTGCTTGTCAACTTCAAAAGCTACGTTGAGCAAAGTAATATCAGCACCTCGGATATGGATGCGATCATCGATTGGACCAAGCAAAACAAGAATTTCAAGGTCATCGTGCTGGAGGGTATAGAATCGGATACCGTACCGGATACGCAGAAATACGATTACAGCATTGAGGTCAACTTTTCTGACCGCTCCGTGCTGGTAGCGGTGCAGGACTATGCTGAAGTGCTGAATATGCTGGGCGATATCATCGCCATAGGCGTTGCCATCGTGCTGTCGGTTTTGATCGTCATTGTGTATTATCAGGCAGAGATCTCGCGTATCATGCGCCTGTCTCGTGACGTGAAGGTCATAGCGCGCGGTGACCTGCAGGGAAAGATCGGTAAACACGGCAACGATGAGATTGCGCAGCTTGCCGAGCACGTGGACGGCATGAGAGACTCGATCCTGCAAAAGATGGAGGAAAAGGAGCAGGCGTGGCGCGCCAACCAGGACCTGATCACCTCGATCTCGCACGATATCCGCACGCCGCTGACCTCGCTGCTGGGCTATTTGGAGCTGATCGATACGCACAGCGAAAATCTGACCGAGGAGCAGCAAAAGTATCTTTCGGTCTGCTGTGAGAATGCGAGCAGAATCAAGCGTCAGTCGGATGAGCTGTTCAATTACTTCCTTGCCTACGGGCATAAGGACGACGCGGTGCCGCTTGAGCAATACAATGCAGCGGTGCTGTTTGACCAGCTGCTCTCCGAGCGGTTCTTGTCCGCGGAATTATCCAACGTACAGATGGAATACCGGCTTTCTCCCTCTCTGGGAGACGTGCGCGTGTACACCAACGTGGATTATCTGAGCCGCGTGCTGGATAATTTGTACAGCAATATCGTCAAGTATGCCGATCACCAAAGCCCTGCCGTATTCCGGGTGGAATACCGTGATCGCATGGTGGTGGTGACGGGCGTCAACAAGATCGCCAAGCGTTCGGGCAAGGTGGAGAGCACCAAGCTGGGATTGCTTACCTGCGAGAGCATCATGCACAGCCTGCAGGGCAGCTTCCGCACCCAAAAGCAGGACGATACCTTTACCGTTGTGCTGGCGTTGCCGACCAAGTAAAATAAAAAAATCCGCCTTTTCGGCGGATTTTTTTATTGCATCAATCTCATGGCGTTATTCCAGAAAATATCTTCTTTGATCTGATCCGAGACGGGGGCTTGCTTGACGAAATTTTGCTCGCACTCCTGATCCGACCAAGGGCAATCGCTGCCGTACAGGATCAGCGAGGGATCGTGCTTTTGCAGAATTTGGTGCAGTAAGTGCTGTCGCTCGGGGAACGCACCCGACTGCGAGGTGTCAAAGTATATTTGCTTGCCGCAAAGCAGCTCAAGCACGCTCTTTTCACAGCCAATGCCGCCCATATGCGCGGCGATCAGCGTCAAGCGCGGGAAGTTTTCCATGACGGTTTTGATATGCTGGGGTCTGCAATGGACATGATTGTGCGAGCCGGGATCATACCCTGCGTGCGTGATCAGGAACATGTCGTAAGCAATGCAAAGCTCAAAGATGGGATACAGCACAGGATTATCAAAATCCGTACGAATATAGTCAGGCTGCAGCTTGATGCCCTTAATGCCCACGCTCTTGAGCATTTTCATCTGTCCCTCCAGGTTTTTGCCGTCGGGGTGCAGAGAGCCCAGCGCATGCAGTTCGGTCTGCTCCAGCTCCAAAAGGCAGGCAAATTCGTTGACCTTGGGCATCTGGCGCGCATTGGTGGATACGTTGCAGATCAGGCTCTTGGTCACACTGTGCGCATGCATCAGCTCAAGCACGGCACGTGCTGTGCCGTCCGTTTTGGGGGACAGACCACTCCAGGGCGAATTCTCGTCAAGCAGAGCGATCGCGTAAGGAGCAAGCTTATCCGGAAAGCAATGACAGTGAAAATCAAAGATCATAAAAACTCCTGTGCAGTAAGCGTTGTCTTCATTATAGCACACGAGCGGACTTTATGCAATAATTTCGGGAAAGAAAATGGCGGAAATATCGGGAAATGCAAAAGCATGGCGGTGCATGTCGCATCATGACGAACGATTTTTGCGCCAAATCCCTTTGTAATATGAGATTTTTCGCAAATAACTCTGTACAAATCGGACAAGTTATGTTATAATGAATAGTGTATGTAATTTGCTTTAATATCATTCAAATAACTGTCGGGAAATTGCCGTAAGGCAAGGAAAGGAACATAGTATGGAATATAACAAGAAGAATAAAGGCGCAAAGGGCGCATCGAACAATCATTACAACAACAAGCCCAAGCAGCATCCTGCAGGGGATCGCACGGACAAGTATCGCGCTCCCAAGCCCATCAAGCGTGAAGAGCCGCAGATTGACGAGGAGATGGAGGACACCGGTCTTGTCATAGGCAGAAACGCGGTGCGTGAGCTGCTCAAATCCGACAGAGAGATCGATAAGATCCTGGTCAGACGCGGTGACCGCGAGGGCTCGATCGTGGTATTGGTTGCCATGGCGGTTGAGCGCGGCATTCCGGTCGTTGAGGTAGATAAGGACAAGCTCGACCACATGGCAGGCTTTGCACCCCACCAGGGCATTGTTGCTATGGCGGCACAAAAGGAATATTGCACCCCCGAGGACATTCTGGACATCGCACGCCAGCGCGGCGAGGTACCGCTGATCGTGATTGCGGACGGCATCACCGATCCTTATAACCTGGGCGCACTCATCCGCTGTGCCGAGGGCTGCGGTGCGCACGGCTTGATCATTCCCAAGCGCCGTGCCGTGGGCTTGACGCCTCTGGTATCCAAGGCATCTGCGGGGGCTGTGGAGCACCTTGCCATTGCAAAGGTTGCCAATATCGGTGCAACCGTACGCGCACTCAAAAAAGAGGGCGTATGGGTGTTTGCTGCCGAGGCAGGCGGTAAGCCTTATTATGAAACCGATTTCCGTGGCCCCTGCGCGCTGGTATTCGGCAGCGAGGGCAACGGCGTATCCGATCTTGTCACCAAGGAGGCTGACATTATCACCTCCATCCCCATGTACGGACAGGTCAACTCCTTTAACGTATCTACAGCAGCATCTGTTATTCTTGCCGAGGCGGCAAAGCAGCACAGACAGGGCTGATATGCAATCAAAATTGACAGAAAGGGGGCGGTAGCTTGGCAAAGAAAAAGCAGGAGTATTCCGGCGAGAGCGTAGACGAGATGGTAGAGCGACTGAAGCAGTCGTATGAGAGCGCGGAGCGTGTCGAGAGCGATGACGCAGATCCGGAAGCGGACGACGAGGCGTTTGCAAAAATGCTGGTAGAGATGTTCGGCAACCAGGGAAAGAGCAAGCCCGCTGCTGCCAAAAAGAACACGGATCTCTACAGTGCCGAGGACTTTATGCCGCAAGAGGACGAGCCCGAGCAAGAGATCGAGGACGAGCCCGAAGAGGAATTTGACGAGGAATTCGAAGAGGACTTTACGGACACCCAAGCAATCAAGGAGCAGATCAAGGCGCAGGCACAGGCGCAGATCGTCGAGCAGTTCAGACAGGAGCAGAGCTTGCAAGTGCAGGAGGATTTGGTCGGGGCGGATTCTATATCCGACAGTCCTTCCGAATCTTCCGAGCCCGAGGAAGTTCCCGAGGACGAGCTGCCTTGGTTTGAGGACGATGAGATAATCGAGGACCAAGAGGTCTTTGAGGATCAAGAGATTGTCGAAGAGGATGAGATCATCGAGCTTGATGAAGAGGATCTCGCCGAGATTGCTGAATATGAGGCGTTGGTCGCGCAGGATGAGCTGGAGCAATTCTTGGGCGAGGACGACGAGGATGACGAGTTCATCGAAGAAGATGAGGTTGTCGAAGAGGATGAGTTTATCGAAGAGGATGAGCTGATCGAAGAGGACGAGTTTAGCGAAGAAGATGAGTTTGTCGAAGAAGATGAGTTCATCGAAGAAGACGAATTCATCGAAGAGGACGAGTTGATCGAAGAAGACGAGTTCATCGAAGAGGATG
>JAZRDG010000061.1:0-14451 GCA_045660125.1 Eubacteriales bacterium
AGTTTCCAGACCGAATTCCTTACGCTTTCTGGTGATCTCTTTATTAATGGTAGTAATGTAGCTCATCAGCGCCTCGGAGGGGTTCGCGTTGTCATTGTATGCAGACAGGAATGCAAACTGGGTGTAACGGCCCAGAATGTAAGAGCCGGGGTAGTTGGGCACGGATGCCAGGTTCTCGAACTGAGCCTGGATCTGCTTGAGCTCTGCGGTGGTCCAAGGCAGCTCCTCGAGTGCCTTTCTGTTTGCGGTGTTGTACTTAGCCGCAGGACCGATGATTGCAACCATTTCGTTGGAGTACTCCTGCTGGCAATCTGCACCGGTGAACCATCTGATATAGTTCCATGCGCCGGCCTCGTTGCTGCAGCCCTTTACGATAACGCTTGCATTGACCGAGGATACGGTCTGGTTGTTGATCTTGGTCTCGCCGTTTTCGTCAACGTACAGCGTACCGGGCATGGGACGGAATTCCCACAGACCCTCGATTTCGGTTGCGAATACCTTGAGCTGGTTGTACATACCAACGTAGTCAGCGATCAGAATGGGCATTTCACCGGTTCTGAAACGGTTAGCTGCGTCGTAGGTGTAGGGGAAGTTATACTGTGTAAACATGTTACACATCTTCTCGAACGCGGTCAGACCCTTCTTGGAGTCCAAGTTGATTCTCATACCGCCGTCGGCGTAAAGGTCACCGTTATCCTGGTACAGGAATACGCTGTAGTCGGTAGAAAGACCGATCAGCATGTTCTTTGCCTGCAGGTCGGGAATTGCAGCCAGAATGTCATCCCAGGTCTCGGGAACGGGAATGTCGTTCTCAGCGAGTACGTCGGTACGGACGAACATCATAGCAAAGCCCTGTGCCTCGGGCAGACCGTAGTAGTGCATATCACCGTCAGGGTTTTCAACGCCAAGCACCAGCATTGCAGCATCGTTGAAGTTGCTGATGGTGTCTTCCCACTCGGTATTCTGTGCAAGGTAACCGTCAGCTACCTTCTGCTCGCCGACCGCATTTGCGATCTCGTCAACAGGAAGCAGTGCCGAACGGATGGAGTAGTTGATAACGTCAGCCTGGCCAAGAGCGAGGTAAACGTCGGGTCCCTGACCTGCAAGAATGGAGGGCAGCAGCGTGCCTGCAGCGACCAGCTTAAGGTCAACCGAGGTACCGCCGATATACTCACCCTTTTCATTCACGCCGGTATAAGGGCTGAATTCGTTGTTAATAAGGTTTCTGATAACCTGAGACTGGTCACGACCGGAAGCCAGCCAAACCTCAAGTGCATCCTCGTCTGCAACTACGGACATGGAACCCATGGAGTTGTAGTCACGGAAGAAGGACATGACGAAGGACTTGATCTCGTGCCATGCAGCCTGGAAGATGTTCGCGTTCGCCTTTACCTTATAGTTATAATCGGAAGCGTTTGCGCCATATGCCTCGCTGCCGCGGATAACCATATAGTCAACTTCCAGCGGCTGGGTCTTTGCGCTGGACAGGAAGGTACCCAGCGTACCGATATAGCTCTTCAAGCTTTCCAGGTTCTTTGCGATCTCATTTTCATCGGTACCCATATCGTGCAGCAGCTTTGCGATCTTCTGCAGCGTACCAACGTTAGAGGACTTCTGACCAGCCATGTTGGTCAGACGCTCGGAAATCGACACACCGTACTTCTCGGGGTTGTCGTTATCGAGCTTTCTGGAGTTGACGACCATATCGACCAGAACGTCGGGCATTACGCGCGAGAAGCTGTAATCGCTGTATTCGTCGGGGGTAGTACCGGTCAGCTGAATGATCTGCAGGTAGCAGTCGTTGATGATCTCAAGGATCTCTTCAACCTCACGGACGATATCGCCCATGGTACCCAGCGTTACTTCCAGTCTGAGCGTGTAGGTGGTGTTTGCTGCCAGATATACTGCGTACTCCTTGGTGTTACCGTTTGCATCGATCTCGTCGGATGCAAGCTTGGTGGTCTGCCAGTTGGTATCGTAGTTGTACTGGAGCTTTTCAGCCTCTGCGAAGGGAGAGCCGTTGTAGTAGCCTGCAGCGCCTGCTTCAAGGCCCTGGCTGTACAGCTGCAGCGAACGGCAGACGAACATACCGTCCAGCACCTTCTGTCTGAAGCGAGTGATGATATCGTACATACCCGCGCCGTTCTCGGTGGTGGTAAAGGTAAATTCGATCCACTGACCTGCGGTCTGCCACTTCTCGCCGCCCACGGTGTTGAGCATAACGCGAGTGGTATCAGCAGGAGAGGTTACCGCACTGGTTCTGTCCTCGATCGCATACAGCGTCTTGGAGGACATGTTCTGCATGTGCTCTGCTTCCAGCTTGATCTCGTCCTTACCTGCAGTCAGGTTGCCAAGCTTGGCAGTCAGATCTGCGATGTACTCGTCATAGGAAATAACTTCCTCTGCGGGATACAGGGTAATGGACTTGATGACCATAGGCTCGTTCTGACCCTGAATGGTCAGCTTGTTCTCGCCTGCTTCCAGGTAGAACTCATACTCACCGGTGTAATAACCGGAGGTGTCACGCAGGCTGAAGACGGTCCACTCGGGAGTCTGTACAGCGGTGGGACGCAGCTCGTTGTTCTCAATGTCGTTTCTGAAGAAACGGATCTGATGAGCGTCAACAAACTCGGTGTTTGCCACTGTCCAAATCTCGGGGAATTCAACCGTTGCGTACACGTTGTACTCGGTCTTGTTCTTGCCGAAGATGTTCTGCTTGATCTCTTCCTTGACAACAAAGCCGGTGTTCAGGCCTGCAGCCTCTGCCTCTGCCTTGAACGCATCCAGCTCGCTCTTAACGTCAGCGGGAAGATCAGCCTCGGTCACGTCCTCAACCTTACCGGAAACGCCGTCCAGAGAGCCTACCTGATACAGACCCAGCTGGTACTCGCTGCTCCAGTTTTTGGTGAGTGTCAGATAACGTGCCTCACCGAAAGGCACCTTATCGTTAATCTTGAACACGCGCTCGATGGCAGCAGCCTTACCAACAACGGGATAGTACTCGATCTTGATCGCGTACTTTGCGCTGTCGGGAACGTTGACTACCCAGGAGACCTCGCCCTCGGAAGACGTGAACAAGCCCTCGGCTACGCCGTCCTTGTCCTTGTCCGCAGGACGAATATCACCGGACGCAGCATCCTTATCGGATACGATATAGTCGGTGAGCGCGTCGATCGTAATGGTCTGCGTGGCCTTATGATAGCCCTCGCCCGAATACTTTGCAGAGTATTCGCCATACGAAATTGCGTTCAAAAGCTCCTTGATCTCAGCCAAAGCGTCCTTCGTTTCCTCAGACGTAGCCGTTTCCTGATCATTTTCCGCAGCAAAAGTAGCCACGGTTCCGCCACCAACCAGGAAGGTCAAAGCCAAAATCAAAGACATAAGCTTAATAAATTTCGCTTTTCCCATAAAATTTCCTCCTACCAAGATTTTCTGTGAGTTGCCGATATGAGAAGTCGGCTCACATTAGGGGTACGGTGCTTGCCAATAATACCATGCACTGCGGGCAGAATCCGCACTCGCGGGACTCCGCTTGCGCGGAAATTGCCTTGCATTTCCTGCACATACGTGACGTGGCGTCATCACGCGCGCGCATGGAAACCGATCAAGCATCCGTTCGGAGCGACTAAGTTTCACTCCCGACTTATCCGCAGAAAGCCTTGCGCGCTCGCGCGCACAACTCCCTTGCAAACAGCCCGTGGCATCAGCATTATTGCTATGCAATTGTCTTCGGCGGCGGGTGCCGCCGTTTTAGATTTTCACGCCGACAAATCTTCATCAAATATATCGGCGGTCAAAAATAAGGCCATTGCAAGCAACCCGGAACGGTCCGCAAATGCCCTAATATTGATGCGCTTATTATATATCAAAGTTGCCTTTCTGTCAAGCGAGCCCAAGTGCCCCTACGGGCTCTGATAAGGCGTTTTGGGGGCAAAACGGTCGTTCACTATTTGTTCAAACATTTATATTTTCCTTGCCACGCAGCATGCATTTCGGTTTGCATAAACGCGAATTTGCATGAATGTAATTCTTATTTACTCTATTTTCCACAATTTTCGCCCTGCTCGCCTCGTTTGTCGCCTGTTTTTGTGCATTATTCATTGATTTTCGCGTCGCACTTGCCCGTGATGTAAATTTTGTTTACCCTTTCGAAAAACTCGTTTATTCATTTTTTATGCATTTTTTAACTTTTTTCTTTGTAACTGTTGCACAATTTCAAGGGTCATTTTTTTACATCTTGACATTTTGCACAAATTTAACGACAACGCACATTTTCTGCCCGCCCGCCCCCAAGTTTTTACCAATGCTTTTCCATATTTCTGCACTTCTCCCATTTATTCCCTTTTATTTTTGTTGCGCGCAAACGCACCAAATACGCGTTTTCTTGCGCCCCCCGCTCCGATTTTTCGCTTCCCTATTGCATATTCGAGCGCTTTGTGCTATACTGAAAGGCAGTAAAACGTTGGAGGTTAACATGCTTTCAGAATTGTCCAGAATCAAGATCACCGAAAAGGGTGAAAAAATGCTGCGCGGCGGCCACGTTTGGGTATTTGCAGACGAGGTGACCGCCATCGACCGTCCTGCCAACGACGGCGATATCGTATACGTTTATTCCGCTAAGGACCGCTACCTTGGCGCAGGCTTTTATAACAGCGCATCCAAGATCCGCGTGCGCATTCTCTCGCGCAACGCAAACGACACGTTTGACCGCAAATTCTGGCAGCGACGCCTGGAATACGCCATCTCCTACCGCAAAAGCGTGATGCAGGGCGACGATTTCAAGTGCTGCAGACTGATCTTTGGCGAGGCGGATTCCTTCCCCGGGCTGACCGTGGACAGATTTGATAATCTCCTTGTAGTACAAGCACTTTCGCTGGGTATTGAGCGCATCAAGAGCACGCTGATCCCCGATCTTGTTGACATCCTGCGCGGCATGGGCGAGCAGATCGACGGCGTGTACGAGCGCAACGACGTTACCATTCGCGCCAAGGAGGGCATGGAGGAATACACGGGCTGGTTCCCGGGTCTTTGCCCTGTGCAGGACGATTCGGGACTGACAAGCATCGTGGAAAACGGCATTACCTACAGCGTAGACGTGGTCAACGGGCAGAAAACAGGCTTTTTCCTTGACCAGAAGTACAATCGCGCGTCGATCCACGCAGTTGCAAGAGGCAAGCGCGTGCTGGATTGCTTTACCCATACGGGCTCTTTTGCGCTCAACGCCGCAAAAGCAGGCGCTGCGCACGTCACAGCCGTGGATATTTCGCAGGAAGCCATCAATATGGCGCGTAAAAACGCCCAAAATAACGGTCTTGAAGACAGAATGGACTTCGTTTGCACCGACGTTTTCGAGCTTTTGACCGATATGGCAAACAAGGTCGTGCCCTGTGACTACGATTTCATCATTCTCGATCCGCCCGCCTTTACCAAGAGCCGCGATACGCTCAAGAACGCGATCAGAGGCTACCGAGAGATCAATTCCAAGGCGATGAAGCTGCTGCCCAGAGGCGGTTATCTTGCCACCTGCTCCTGCTCGCACTTCATGACAGACACCTATTTCAAGCAAATGCTGCACAACGCAGCCGAGGATGCAGGGGTTTCTCTGCGCCAGATCGAGGCGCGCCAGCAATCCCCCGACCACCCGATTTTGTGGAACGTACCCGAGACGGACTACCTGAAATTCTACATTTTCCAGATCGTTTAACGCATTCTTGTTTATTAATTAACCGCTTGTTAAGTTATTAGATCAAAAAAGAGCTCCGAAATCGGAGCTCTTTTTGCTTTTTATCTTACAGTCCCAGAACTGCAGCACCTACGATGCCTGCGTCGTTACCAAGCTGTGCGATACGGATATCGGTCAGCTTGACCAAGCCGCCGCCGTACTGCTCGCTTCTTACCTTGGGGATCAGCATATCGAGCAGGTACTGGCCCTCACCCGAAACGCCGCCGCCCAGCGAGAGCACCTCGGGCTGGAAGATGTTGATCACGTTGCCAAGACCGCAAGCGAGGTAGTCGATGTAAGAGTCCACGACCTCCTTAGCAGCCGCGTCACCTGCGCGCAGCGCGTCGAATGCGGTTCTGCCGGAAACTCTACCCTTGGCAGCTGCCATCTCGCTCATCAGCGTTGCTCTGCCGCTCTGCTCGCATTCCTCGATCTTCTCACGGGTCATGCGGATCAGCGCGGTTGCCGAGCTGTATGCCTCCCAGCAGCCCTTTCTGCCGCAGGAGCAAGGAACGCCGTCCTTGACGATGACGATGTGACCAAGCTCTGCGCCTGCGTAGTTAAAGCCGGAGTAGACCTTATTATCAATGATGATACCGCCGCCAACACCTGTGCCCAGCGTGATCATAACCGAATTGGCGCTGCCCTTAGCCGCACCCGCGATCGCTTCGCCCCAAGCTGCTGCGTTCGCGTCGTTTTCAATGTAAAATGCCTTTGCGGGGAAATCCTTCTTGATCAGATCGCAGATCGCGAACTTGTGGAAAGGCAGGTTGTTTGCGTATTCCACCACGCCCGTATCGTGATTGCAGATACCGGGAGATGCAATACCCACTGCGTCAACGTCCTCTACGCCGATTCCGAACTCTGCGCAGATCTTGTTGCAAAGAGCTGCAATGCTTGCAGCGATCTGCTCTGCGGGACGCTGCGCCTCGGTGGGGACGCTTGCCTTGTGCACGATATGATATTCACTGTCAACGATTCCTGCGGCGATATTGGTTCCGCCAAGGTCAATTCCGATACGGTACATAATTTATCCTCTCTTTTCCGCGGCGCGTCGCGCACCGCTCATCGTTTTTTATTATACTAAAATCTTTGCGCTTTGTCAATCGGCAAGCGACACATTTTGCACATTTTTGCGCGGTCGATTACGCTGCGTCCAGCGCAAACTTGGGCACGTAGTAATACACCACAATGCGCACCGTGGGTGCAGCCTCGCCCGTTACCAGGTCGCGGCGTGCCACGGGTACGTAGGGCGTGGGGTTATAATCGTACTTGCTGGAGATGCTGCCGCCACCCGTAATGTTGCCGAACATCTCGCCCCAGCCGCCGTAGTAATTCAGGTACTCCTGGAAATCGTTGTAGTGATTATAGGTGTAGAACAGGTAACGCTCGTTGATGTCAATGATCTTATCGTGGTTGGCGTCAAAGCGCGCGTACACGATGCGTGCTGCACCGCGCGAGATGCTGTGACCGTTGTTGTACAGCTCGGGGCGGTACTTGGGGTCGCAATCCGTGCCCGTTGTGCCGATGTCGATCTCGTAATACTGCAAGCTACCGCCGCAGCCGCTGATATCGGGCAGCTCGGGCTCGTAGGGGTACTTGGTGGTGCTGCCCGAGAACTGCGTGTGATTGACGCGCAGATACTCGCCCCAGATACTGTTATCGGGGTCGGTCTTTTTGGACGAGGTGTAGTTGGCGGGAATGTCGCCAAAGGCAAACACGTAGGCTGCCACCTCCTCCAAGGTCACGTACGCCGCGCCGCGGAATACCTGTCCTACCACCTCACCGTTGTAGTCCACGATGTAGTAGGTGTTGCCGTCTGCCGAGAAGGACGCGTGCGTGTTACGCACCAGCATACCGTCCTCCATGGGCTGCTGCTCAGCAATGGTGGGCTTTTGATCCTGCGCCTCGATAGAGCCTGACATAAAGCCGTGCTGGGTGCGCCAGTAAGCGTCCCAATAATCGTCTGCGGGCTCGTAGTCGCTATAGAACTCGGCAGCAGACATATTCACGTAAGGATCCTCGGGCGGCTCGCTGGGCGCTTGCGTGGTTTCCTCGGTGGGCTGCTCGGTAATTTCCTCGGTCGTTTGTTCGGTGGTCGCCTCGGTCGTTTCTTGCGTCGTGTCCTCGCCGGGCTCGGTGGTCACCTCCTCGGTGGTGGTGTCACCAACCGTATCGGTGGGCGCCTCGGTCTCGGGTTCTTTGGTCGTCAGCTGCTCGGTGATCTCCTCGGTGCCAAGCAGGCTGCTGATCTCCTCGCCGCCACCGGGCGTTGCGTCACAGCTGCAAAGCAGCGCAAAAATCAAGAGCAGCGCTCCGATCAGGGTAACGATTCTTTTCATGCTTTTCTCTCCTTAAATATCAAATCTGCCGCAATAGCGCATATCGGGTCCGTGCGCGTACAGATGAGACGTGTCAGAGTAGCAAAGCAAGCGCGGTACGGTAAAGCCCGTTTTTTGGTTTTTGAATTCAATCACGGTCACACCCGTGTGGTTGTAGTTAAATCCCGCCCACATCAGATGCAGCGGAATATGTAACAGGTAGGCGATCAGGATCCTGCCAAGCCCCGCATGGCAGAACAAGGCAACCTTGTCCTCGCTTGGCTCAACGATGCGGTACACACCGTCCTCTTCCACGTAGCCAAGGCGTGCAAGGAAATCCCTGCCGCCCGCGCTGATCTTTTCCAGCGCGTCCTGCATATTTGACTCGGAAAATCCGGGGCAATCAAAGGCGTGCTCGTAGTCAAGGTCGATCGCGCCCTCGCGACGCAGGTGCACGCGGTCCACAAGCGAGACCGATTTGAGCTTGCCGTCGGGATAGGGCGTCAGTCTGTGCTCATCCCCGATCTCGTGCGACCATTCCTCAATCGTATAGTCCAGCCCCAACAGCCGACAGGTCGGCTCAGCAGTCTGCTTTGCCCTGCCCATGGGCGAGGAAAACACACGGTTGACACCGGACGCGGCAAGACGCTTGCCCACCGCCTCGGCTTGTGCCCAGCCACGCTCGGTCAGCGTGTCGGTGACGTAGTCGGGATCGCCGTGGCGAATGATGTAGAGTAACATAGCCTGCTCCTTATACGACCTTGTCGATCACCTCAAGGACGTGCAGCACGTCCGCCGCGTCCATTTTCAGTGAAGACGTATTGGCAGGCAAAGTGCCGATCAGCTTTTTGTAAAGAGAGAGCGCCGCTACGCAGCTGCCTGCATAGGACGGATGCGAGAGGTCGGGATCGTACAGCTCGATCTCGGGGTACGCGCGTCTGATCTCAAAGAAGCTCTTGCCCACGTGCGCGCTCACACCGCCCACCTTCTTGGCAGCGGCATCGTAAGCGGCGGCAAGACCCTCGGTCATGGTTTGGTTGGTCCAACCAAACTCGTCAAGCAAATCGCAGCCCTCCTTGCGTCCCCAGGTCGCGTAAAGCACGGTGCGCGCAGGCTTGACCAGCTCTACGCAGCCGCAAACGCCGTGCAGAAATTCGCGGTAGTATTCCATAGCGTTGGAGCTCTGCTCCTGCAGGATCAGCACGTCGTAAGCGTTTTGCTTGCACTTGTCCACGATCTCTGCGTGCAAAGCGTCGTTTTCGTCCAAATTCTGCCAAAGCACTCTGCCGCCTGCCGTTACCGAGTCCACCTTGGCGTCCACGCAGTTCTCATCCAGCAAAGCCTGCAGGATCTGCGGCATATCAAAAAAGTACGTATAGCTGTTTCCAAGCATCAAAATCTTCATAATCTTACTCCTTGTAGTCTTATTCCTTTGTAGGCAGCCAAACCGAAATGCGTGCGTTTGCAAGATTCCAATGCTTGCCGCACCATGCGTAATCGGTCAGCAAAATTTGTCCCTCGTCGCTCTCCAGCACAAAGCGCACCATCTCACCGGGTGCGGGCTCGATCTGGCTGAGCACCAGCTTGCCATCATTGACAACAGGCGCAAAGGGCGCGTTGATATCCCCGGGCTCCTTCTGCTCGTCACGTGCCAGCACCAGGCAGCCGTATACGTAAGCCTGCTTGCCGCCCAGCGTCACGCGCTCAACCTCGGGATGCAGAGAAAGCGTGATCACGTCGCCATCGTGCCAAACACAGCCAAGCTGATTGTAGCCCTTGACCGCCTCGATCTGCTCACCGCAAACCGTCATCACGGGCGCATTGCTCCATGCGGGCACGCGCAGCTTAAGCGCGAACGCCTCGGGAGCGTCAAGACCGATCTTGATCTGCACCTCGCCTTCGCCCTCGTAATCGCCCGAAAGCGTAAAGGTCACCGTCTGACCTGCAGGCGTGGTTGCCTGTACGCTGCCGCCGTGATAGCCGTTGAATACAAAGCCGTTTTCATAGGAAAGCACACCGATCAAGGGGAAGATCGCAGTGCCTGCCGCGCCAATGCATGCGCAGCAGCCGTAATAGCCGCCCGAAGAGAACTTCTTAAAGCCGCCGATGCCAATGCCGCGCGGCTGGTAAACCAAGGGGCTGTAGCTGTCAAACGGCACACCGGGATAAAGCTTGTTTTCCTCGCGGCTGTACTGCTCCAAGCCAAAGGCATTGATGCTGCCGTACAGCGCGTTGTATGCCGACTTTTCGATCTCCTCGGCATACCATTCCTTTCCCGTCAGGCGCAACAGACGGTCGAGCAGACGCATCCAAGTCACCGTCACGCAGGTCTCCTGCATGATGGCGTTGTCCTCCACCTGCACCGTCTGCATGACACCGGAGTGGTCGAACAGCTCGTGCGTGCAGCCTGCGCAGCCGATGATGGTAATATCGCTGTCTCTGACCGCACGGACGAATTTTTCAACAATATGTAAGTAACGCTCTTCCCCGGTCACCTCGTACCAGGCAAGTGCGCCCTCAAAATAGGACATCATTTCGTAAGCCTTGACCTGCGGATACTGGTAAGGATAGATCTCGTCCGCCTCCGCAAGCTCCAAAAGGTTGCCGCCGTGGCAGCCGCCCTGATCCAAAACGTACTTGCCCCAGTCTAAGAACTTCTGCTTGCCCGTCAGCTTGTAAAGCTGGATGACAGGCTCGAGAATGGTGCTGGAGTTGAGTCCACCCCAAGCGGCAGAGGTGTCGAGAATCGACTTTTGTCCCTCGCCGTTGCCAAGATGCTTGATCAGGTAGTCCACGTGCTTTTCCATGCAGTCAAGAATTCGTGCCTTGAACACCTCGTCACGGCAGATGCCGTAGAAATACAAGCTGCCCACCAGCACGTACTTGCGCGCCCAGATATCCCAGCCGCCAAACTCGTGCGAGACGGGATAGGAGGCAATTCTGCCAAGCTCATCCTGCGTGTCAAGCAGATCGGACACCGTCTTATACAGGATCTCGTAAAGCTCCTCGTCGGGCGCATAAGCGTAAGTCAGACACGCACCGCGCATCATCTTGCCGTAGTATTCGCCTCTCCAGCCCCAGTCGCAAAAGTCGGGGCGTTCAACAAACACCTGCACGAACTTTTCCCAAAGCACCTTGTCCTTGAGCTGCTTTTCGAGAATAAAGCGCGCGTGCGCATCGGCAACACCCGTATAGCGCGCCGCACCCGCAGGGAGATAATTGTAAGCGTAATTCATAGTGGACTCCTTTCATTTTAAGGCGATATGATATGTATTTAGCGTCAATGTTTTCCGAAATCCAAAGTGATTGTGATTGTAGGGGCGATCAGTGATCGCCCGCACACAGCGTTGGAACTTATTATCCAAATTTTCCGGACAGAACGGCGATCACCAGCACAAGGATACTGAACCCGACGATCGTACATACCTTGGTGATCATATCCCTTTTGTCCTGTGCCGCGTTTGCCCACGGCTTGTGTTCCCTGATCTCCTCATCGATCAGCACGCGCCTGCCGAGCTTTTTTTGAATAAGCTTGTACACGCATTGCGTATCGTAATCGATCTCGTTGCCGCAATCGGGGCATTTGAAATTGTATTCGGTCAGCTCCACGTCGCCAACCATGTAAGTTTTAGTACCGATTTTACTTGCGCGGCGATGATCGGGATCCCCCGGACGCACCGTGCGCGTAATGGGATTGTTTTTGTATTTTTGCCCGCATTTATGGCAATAGAATTTACCAAAAACCATACCCATGGGGATAGAATAAGATTTTGCCATAGATATCTCCTTTTTGGGAATCGGGAATTAGGATTTTTTGGTCCAATCCTTATAATAATGCATAAAATCTTCGATCAATCGCGTTCTTGACGGCAGACCGTTTGTTTCTGACGGCTCGCCACCGTACTTTAAACTATCAATCCACTCGGCATCGATCATGCAACCCACATCCATGCTGACGCTGTATTTCGCCTTTTCCAACAGCGGCAAGTCAGCCGCATCACCAAGGCAAAACAAATAGCCGCACAAAACTCTGATATATTCGGCACTTCCGGGCCAGGGGTTTTCGATCTCTTTTTCCAAGAGCTGCACAATCTCCTGCTTGGGAATATTTTCAAAATCAAAACCGTATTTTCTAACCAATTCCAAGGCTCTTTGCTCGTTGGCACCAAGACCGGGATAATACGTATACGTGTCGAATCCTTCTACCCAAAACGTTTTGTCTAACAGCTTGGGCTTGGTAATTCCGAACACCTTCTTGATACGAAACCCATTCTGCGTATCGCAAAAACCGGGTTGCGTCTTGAGATTCTCAATCGCAGCGCACGCATTCTCTCGCGTACTGTACGTGCCAATACTCTTGCGTTCCCAATGATTGTCCAATTTGTGCTTGTGAGTGACCTTGAAGAGAATCATATTACGTATTCCTTTCCGGCAATATAATGCCTCGTAAGAGGGAGCCGTAGGGGCGATCAGTGATCGCCCGCATATAGCCTTTGCATGATTTATCCGACACCCCGGAGAAAATAACCTTACTCCATATCGGACGCAATATTCGGAAGATAAAAATCAGATATAAACCGCGTATTTTTGTAGCAGAAAATCTTGATTGTTTTATGTAGGCAATGATCCCTGACAGTTTTGAGATAATCCGTATTTGCTTTTATGCCGTCAGGATATACATAATAATACTTTTCATGCTTTTCATCCATTATTATGATGCATCTGAGCCGTCCGTGCCCACTCGGGGTTCCGCGTACGCTAAGCGTATGTGCCCAACATGTGATTTTTCGCACGCAAACCCGTCGCTCTTCCGTGGTCGGACCGTCAATTTCACAAAACATACGATAGACTTTCAAGCCGCGAACCAACCAAAAAAAGCACACGATTACCATCGCTATCAAAGGAATGATAGCAGCAAAAACCAAAGGCTCCCACAACGCACCGACAGCAATAACCGCACTCAGCAAAGCAAGAAAAAACATGCCTATCGCTGCATAATCTATGACATCCGTCGCAAGATTTTTCTTTTGCAGCATCAAAATGTTTTTCTGCCGGCTGATCTGCCTGTATCGCTTGATATTCTCGCGCTTTTGAGATTTACCGGGCATGAAGTGCTCCTTTCCGTATGTCAGGTCGGATTTTATGTAAACAAAAATGTTTTCTGGTTTATTGTTTATGCGCGGTCACGCATCCGCCCGTGTCATCCTGAGCGACTCCTCTTCCTCCGCTGTCATCCTCGAGCAAGTCCCTGTGCCTAGATTCTTCACTGCGCTCGAGAATGACAGGCACAGGGACGCCGCGAAGGATCTCGGGGCGGCTTGCTCGAGGATGACAGCAGAGGAAGATGCTTGCTCGAGGATGACACGGCGGAGGGGAGGTCGAGCGAACATCAGCGCAATTCATGGTGTCGCTTCAAAGACACAAGACAAAAGACCAAGCCGTCTCAAAAATTTGCTTTTCCGTATTTGTCTATACCGGTCATGATATCTTGCTTGGTAACGGTAATCTGTTTTTCGGAATTGTTTTTATCCATGCCGTACATGACAAGCTCGTTGCCTTGTATGACCGTTTTATCCAACGAAACCAAGTCGCACATCTTTGAAACGTTCAAAAACAATTTCCTTTCATAATCAAACGCAAAGCATTCATACGGACATGCCCAATAACACCCTTCAAAAATCAAGAGCTCATCCAGTTGCTTCACGTCAACCACGATAAACGACTCCTCGCCTTCAAGTACACAATTGGGAAAATACTCAAATTCCACAGACAGCGTATCGACATTGAGCAACGTAAATCCGTATAGCGTTTTTCTAAAGCAAATAAAGCGCTGACCGTTTAAAACAACGGGATAAAAGTCATTTTCGTAATCGTGTTCATCGCAGCAATCACATGCATACGTGCAATCGCCCTTTTTGAAAATCACGTGCGCTTTTTCTCTATAGGCATTTTGCGTGTTGTGCTCAAATACGTCAATTTCTATTTCAACGTCAAAAACACGACTTGATATATGTTCGGAAAAATCAAAAACAAAATCTTCGGAATATTCACGTATGTATTGATTTATCAAATCCATAACAGATTCCTTTCACTGGCTCATGAGTTGGACAGCACAAAAAGAAGGACTACCGCAAGTATCACCGCTGCAGCTCCGACAAAAGCGAGAACTTTTGCCAGTACGTCGTATTTATTCTTCGGCTTCCCTATCCACGGCTTGTGCTGTGCGATCTCTTGATCGGTCAGTACGTTTTTGCCCAGAAGCGTCTGAATCTGCTGCAGCTTGCATTGGCTGTCATAATCGATCTCGTTGCCGCAATCGGGGCATTTGAAATTGTATTCGGTCACCTCCACGTCACCGATCAGGTGTCCTTTTACCGTTCGGCTTTCTTTTCGGTAATCGGGATCACC
>JAZRDG010000062.1:0-127324 GCA_045660125.1 Eubacteriales bacterium
ATGACGAGCACTGCGAGTGCGGCTGCCACGATCACGAGCATGAGCATCATCACCACGATCACGACGAACACTGCGAGTGCGGCTGTCACGATCATGAGCATGAGCATCATCACCACGATCATGACGAGCACTGCGAGTGCGGTTGCCATGATCACGAGCATGAGCATCACGAGCATCACCATGAGCACGGTGATGGCTGCAGCTGCGGCTGTGGCGGTGATCACCATCATCACCACGCGCATGACGTATTTGTCAGCGCAGGTGCGGAAACCACCGCAAAGTTCAACGCGCAGACGCTGGCAGAGCAGCTTGATGAGCTTTGTGACGAGGGCAAGTACGGCATCGTGCTGCGTGCAAAGGGCATCGTGGCAGGTGATGACGGCAACTGGATTCACTTTGACTACGTACCCGGAGAGCCTGATATCCGTACGGGCGCAGCCGGCATTATCGGCAGACTTTGCGTAATCGGCTCCAATTTGAACATTGACGCCATCGGTGAACTGCTTGGTGTCAAGCTGCACAAGTCGGAGGGATAACGTGAATTTTCACACCTCCTTCCGTTTAGGCTGGTGTTCACGCATAAATCTTACCTGAAAATGGGGCACAGCCCGTATTCGGATAAGATTTCAAAACTTTTTTAGCCGCTATGGGCGGCAAGGAGATTGCTATGGCAAATAAAATTCCCGTATACGTTTTCACGGGCTTCCTTGAGGGCGGTAAAACCCACATCATTCAGGAGTCCATGGAGGATCAGCGCTTCAATTCGGGCGAAAAAACGCTGCTGATTATGTGCGAAGAGGGCATTGAGGAGCTGGATCTTGACCGTTTCTGGGGCAAGAACGTGTATCTTGAGCTGATCGAAGATCCCGCTGATCTCAATCGCGATTATCTGACCCTGCTTTATAAAAAGCACAAGATCGACCGCGTGATCATTGAATATAACGGTATGTGGCTGCTCTCGCAGCTGTATGCCGCGCTGCCTGCTGATTGGTTCATTTTCCAGAACATGATGTTTGCAGATGCTAAAACCTTCCTCACTTATAACGCCAATATGCGTCAGCTCATGGTGGATAAGCTGCAGGATTGTGAGATGATCGTGCTTAACCGCACCCCTGAGGTGATTGACAAGGAAGAGATCCACCGTGTCGTGCGCAGCGTCAGCACCAGAGCGTCCATTACCTACGATTATCCGGACGGACACGTAGAGTACGACGAGATCGAGGATCCGCTGCCTTACGATATGGATGCACCGATCATCGACATCAAGGATGAGGACTACGCCATCTTTTATCGCGATCTTGCCGAGGATACCGACAAATATGACGGCAAGACCGTGCGCTTCAAGGGCATTGTAGCGCGTGACCGTGCGCTTGGCAAGAACGGATTGATCATTGGTCGCCACGTCATGACCTGCTGCGCTGATGATATTGCATACAACGCCGTTGTTTGCTATTTCCAGACGTCAGTAAACCTCAAAACGCGCGATTGGACTATTGTAACCGCAAAGATCAAGATTGAAAAGCATAAGCTTTACGGCAGACCCGGACCCGTACTTTACGCAGAAAAGACCGAATTTGCTACTAAGCCCACTCAGGAGGTTGCAACCTTCTATTAATGCGGAGGTATTTATGAAAATCAGATTTATCTGCCTTTCGTTGTTAAGCATCCTATTGCTTGGCGTTGTTGCGTGCACGCAGCAGCCCGATCAACCGATCGAACAGAGCAGTACGCAAGATACGACCGAAACACAGGAACAAACCACAACCAATCAAGAGCAAACTACGCAAGAAGAGGTGATAGAGGTGGAGCAGCCGCGCAACGTTGGCGACAGATATTTTATTTACCGTATTTGGAACTTTACACCTATGACGCAGGATACGTTTGAGCAGATCGTGGACGAGGCTGCCAAAACGGGCTTTAATGCTATTAAGGTGCACATTCCGTGGAGTCGCGTAGAAAAGAACAAGGCAGGCGAGTACGATTTTGCCGCGTTTGACGACATGATCAATTACGTTGTCAAGACCAAGGGTCTCAAGGTGGCGATCTCGATCGACCTGACCCGCCGCGCTGACGATAAGATTATTCCGCTTGATCAGATGCAGTACGATCGCGAGGGCAACCTTTGCCAGGGCGGCTCGATCGACGGCATGCGTACCATGATCTCGTTCTGCTCCGAGAGTGCAGTAAACGCGGCAGTAGCCTTCTATACGGCTGCGGTTGAGCGTTACGAAGCCCTTTACGCGCAAGACGTGCTGTTTTATCTGCCCGCATTCTCGCAGTTTGCCGAGAGTGAGTACTGGTGTGCAGGGGAATATGACTATTCCGAGCCTGCAATCGCGCAGTTCCACACTTTTTTGCAGCAGAAATATAGCAATATCGATGCCTTGAACGCTGTTCTTGGCACGCAATACACCTCGTTTGATCAAATCGTGCCGCCCTCTGCTACAGCATCAGATAACCTCGGTCAGCTTTGGTATCAGTTCCGCCATCAAAAGCTTAAGGAAATGATCGACGCGCTGGCTGTTGCACAAAAGCAGATCAGCCCCGACAGCAAGTACGCCTTGCAGTTCGGCAGCATCTATGATACCGCATCTCTGTTGCGCTGCACTTTGGCAGCGGGTGAGCTTGCGGAGCTTGCAGACGTAGTATGGATTGACGACGGCCCGCTTACCGATCATGAGTTTTCCATGGACCATGCGCACGCATCGTTCCCCGCGCATATCATGCTTGCTCAGGAAATCGACGGTCCTAATCAGGTCGCAGCCTCTCCCGAAAACTATCTGGAGCAGGGCATGGATGCGTATGGCCGCGGCTGTACCTATCTTAGCATTGCAAACTGGGAGATCGATCAGAAATACCGTGATTACGAGTGGGTATGGAAGAAGTTGATTGACACCTGGTTTGGTAACGACATCCCCGAGGTCATTGATACGACCAAGACCGACCTGACCATGGAGATCTCGTTGACCGATCATTTGCGCAAGGGCACGCCCGGTGCATTCATCACGCGCTACTACGCACTTGCAACCAAGGGTGAATTTGTCAAAATCCGCATTATCGACGATTTGACAGGCAAGACGATCGATCAGCCCTTGGCGGTGTATTCCTTCCCCAGCAGCTTTAGTACAGAGCAGGGCAAGGACGGCTGGTATTATATGAGCTATCACAGAGAGAGCGGGGAGTTTGGCGAATTAAGCTTTGATACTGCCAATAACCGCTGGGCGCTCGATGGAACTTTTACGCTTATCATGAACGGCGCGATGCACCCCGACGAATACGACAGCGCATTGGTGTTTGAAGCACCCAAGAGCGGCAAGGTCAGTGTCAGCTTTGTCATTGGTGTCAATTCCAATGAGGGCGACGGCGTCAGGTACGCGGTGCTTCTGAACGGAGAGCACGTTTTGGATGAAAAGGGCGGTTACGTTCTTTTGCCAACAGGACGAGTTGACGAGCAAACGCTCAATATCGACGTGCAGAGCGGCGACCGCATTGCGATCGTACTCAACAGAAACAAGCACAATTCGTTTGACTCAACCTCGGTATCCTGTACGATAGAATATTTGCAATAAAATTTTAAAGCCGCTTTCATATGAAAGCGGCTTTTTGCTACAAAAAAATGACAGGAATTTTTTGTATTTTTGCAAAAAGGTTGACATTACGGAGAAATAATGTTATAATGATTGTTGTTTTATAAATTATATAGTATTGAGAAAGGAACAGCATACATATGAAGCAGTATTTAAGAATTCTGGCTATGGCTCTTGTGTTGCTGATGACTGTGTCCTTGGTCGTTGCTTGCAATGATCGTGGCAATAAAGATGAAGACCCTGTAGAAACCGAAAGACACACCGAACGCGAAACCGAAGCAGAGACCGAACAAGAGCTTACTAAGGAGGAGCTTGAACAGCTCAAATCCGAAATGGCTGACTCTATCTTAGATGCACTCGGAAAGACCGAAGAGAGCACCGAAAAGGATACCGAGGCTGAAAAGGAAACCCAGGATAATAAGGAAGAGGTTACTACCGAGTACGGCGGTATCGTAGAGGATCTGCTTGGATCGCTTGGCGGACTTGGTGGCGGTGATTACGATTACGCCAAGATTATTGCCGAGGTATTGGATCTTTACATAGGCAGTGACAGCACTTCCGATTTCATCAAGAATTTGATCAAGTCTTGGATCGACAGTAAGCTTGATAAGGATGAGCAGACCGACGAGCAGACTACGGACGAACAGACAACCGAGGATAAGCTGCCCGAGAACAACGAGGATTCGTTGCGTGATTACATTGCTGATAAAACTGCAGAGGCAGTTGCCGATGCTATCATCGACCGCATTAACGAGGTTGTGGACGGCACGATCCACGATGCCATTTACGACTCTGTATATCAGGCAATGATGGGCAACGACGGATATATGGACGGAATCCTTGAGGAAATGATTCCCGGATACGGACAGTTAGGCGGCCTTTTGGGCGGATTTGGACAGTAAATATAAGCAAGGAGCAAAAAGACATGAAACGTGATCTGATCAGAAGCATTTATGAAGATATGGAAGCTTATTCCGGCAAGCAGGTAGTGCTTGGCGGTTGGGCAAGAAGCATTCGCGATAGCAAGGCGTTTGGCTTTATTGACCTGAACGACGGTAGCTATTTTACCGGCGCGCAGATCGTTTTTGAAAGAGAAAAGATTGAGAACTACCAGGAGATCGCAAAGCAGAACGTTGGTGCAGCCCTGGTTGTTACCGGTATTGTGGAGCTGACTCCCGAAATGAAGCAGCCCTTTGAAATCAAGGCAATCAGCGTTGAGGTAGAGGGCACCTCCACTCCCGATTACCCCCTGCAGAAGAAGCGCCACACGGTAGAGTATCTGCGTGAGCAGGCATACCTGCGTCCCAGAACCAACCTGTTCTCCGCAGTTTTCCGCGTACGCAGCGAGGTTGCTTACGCAATCCACACCTTCTTCCATGAGCGTGGCTTTGTGTACGTGCACACCCCTCTGATCACCGCTTCCGACTGTGAGGGTGCAGGTGAGATGTTCCGCGTTACCACTATGGACATGGAGAACCCGCCTAAGACCGAGGATGGTAAGATCGATTACTCGCAGGACTTCTTTGGTAAGTCCGCAAACCTGACCGTATCCGGTCAGCTGGAGGGCGAGACCTATGCTATGGCATTCGGTAACATCTATACCTTTGGTCCTACCTTCCGTGCAGAAAACTCCAACACCGCACGTCATGCGGCTGAGTTCTGGATGATCGAGCCCGAGATCGCATTTGCAGATCTTAGCGACAACATGCAGCTTGCATGGGATATGATCCAGTATATCATCAAGCACGTGCTCAAGAACTGCGAGCGCGAGCTGAACTTCTTCAACAGCTTTGTGGATAAGACTCTGCTTGACAGACTCAACACCCTGGCAAAGAGCGAATATAAGAAGGTTACCTATACCGAGGCAGTGGAGCTGCTTACCAAGTCTGGTGCTGATTTCAAGTATCCCGTAGCATGGGGCTGCGATCTGCAGACCGAGCACGAGAGATACCTGACCGAGCAGGTTTACGGCTGTCCCGTATTCGTTATCGACTATCCCAAGGAAATCAAGTCCTTCTATATGCGTTTGAATGACGATGGCAAGACCGTTGCAGCTATGGACCTTCTGGTGCCCGGCGGCGGCGGGATCATCGGCGGTAGCCAGAGAGAAGAGAGACTGGACGTTCTGCTTGAGAGAATGGCTGAATGCAACCTCAAGGAAGAGGACTACTGGTGGTACGTCAACCTGCGCAAGTACGGTGGCACCAAGCACGCAGGCTACGGCCTTGGCTTTGAGCGTATTATCATGTACTTGACCGGTGTTTCTAACATCCGCGACGTCATTCCTTACCCCAGAACAGTAGGAAACGCAGAATATTAATCAAAAATCCAAACGGGCGAAATTTTTCGCCCGTTTTTTGAAAAATATTCAAAAAACGTCGGACATTTCCTGATGAATTATCGTCTATATAGGTGAAAGACAAAAAAGGAGACGCATTATGAAGCAAGAACCAACCTATATGCTCAGCGATACTGCGATCATTGAGCTGTATTGGGCGCGCGATGAAGCCGCGATCAAGCATACGGATCAAAAATATCGCAACTATCTGCTTAAAACTGCATATAACATCCTGCAGGACATGCAGGATAGCGAGGAATGCCTCAATGACACCTATTTAGACACGTGGAACAGTATTCCGCCCAAGCGTCCGCGCGTGTTGCAAGCATTTATTGGCAGCATCATGCGTAATCAGGCAATTGACCGCTACCGACAAAAGCACCGCAAAAAGAGCATACCGCCATGCTTTGTTGCATCCTTTGAGGATCTGCAGGGATATGCACTTGAGGATGGCGATGATTATACCGAAAGTGATGCAGCGCAGCTTGCCGAGGTGATCAGCGCATGGCTGCGTACCTTGGATGAACGCCGCAGGTACGTATTCTTTGCCCGATATTACGACGCTTGTCCGCTTGAAGAAATCGCGCAGGTGCTTGGCGTTGCGCGCTCGACCGTCAGCGCAGATCTTTCGTACATCAAGACCTCTTTGAAAGACGCACTGGAAAAGGAGGGCTACACGGTATGAAAAAAGCCATGTTGTTTGATGCCGTAGGCATGATCGATGCAGATCTGCTGGAATCCTATGCGCTTATGGATCAAAGGCTGCGCAGTCGTCGCAGGGTAAGCAAAACCAAAAAATATCTGGTAACTTTGCTGGCAGCTGCAGTTGCAATGTTATTGATTTTCGCGCTGCTTATCACGTCTGTACCGCTTATTTACGTGTTCAATGCGGAAGAGATCAACACGGCTGTTTCCGAGACCGTGGAAAACGTACTGTTCCCGCTGGATAAAGAGCAGGACGGCGAGAGTGGAGAGATTAACAGGGAAGACCTGCTGATCAACTGGGTTGAGTGGAAGTTTACCGAAGAGTTCTTTACAGCACTTGGAGCAGGCACGGAAGATTCTGTGATTGATAAGATGCAATCTATGCCGGACAACGGACTTGTCGGTGAGAGTATGCAGGGTCTTGGTGATTTCCTCAAGAGATTGTACGAGTATTATCTTGAGCATAAGGATGAGTTGCATGGCGAGCATGGAAACAACGGAACCGAGCAGCCAGATACTCCCGATGCAACTGTGCATTTGAACGGATGCACCTATATATATAACACCTATTGGAATTATTATGAGCTGCAAAGTGTGGATTATATATCCAAGGATAGCCAGGGAACGCTGCATATCCCTGACGAAATAGAGGGAATACCGGTAGGTGAGATTTCAAGAGACGCATGTCGTAACAATAAGGACCTGAAAAAGCTGATTATGCCTGATAGCATAGATTCTATTGGTATTGATGCATTTTCTGGATGTGAAAATCTTGCAGAGATTACATTTTCCAATCAGCTCAAGAGCATAGGAGAAACCGCCTTTGGTAGCTGTCATGCATTGACAAGCCTGGATCTTCCCGATAGTATCAATAGCCTTGGTGAAAATGTATTTGCAAACTGTCAAGGCTTGGAATACGTTTCCTTGTCCGATGGATTGGAAAAGATTTCAAAGAGCTGCTTTGGAGGATGTACAAGTCTTGTTCGGGTCGATATGGGTGCGTCAGTGACGGTTATAGAAGAGTCTGCGTTTGCTTCGTGTTCAAGCCTTGAGAGCGTGGAATTACCTCAATCCTTGCGAAATATTGAACAATTTGCATTTCAACGTACTGGGTTAAAGGATGTTGTGTTGCCTTACGGCACTTCGGTAATCGAGCATTATGCTTTTGCATATTGTAGTCAGCTGCAAAGCGTCACACTTCCCGAAACGTTGACCAAAATTGGAGATAGTGCATTTTCCGAGACTGCATTGCTGCAAGTCAAAATCCCTGATTGTATTTTGGAGCTTGGCACTTCTGCATTCGATACCGTGAAATACGTGGAATATGAGGACACCATGATGATGTGGTGCAGTGATATTTGGAGATCAGGAGATTTTGTGTTTGCAGAGGAAGCCACTGTCAAGTGCAGCGACGGAGAATGCTATGCGGACTATACTTCGCAATTGACATGCACACACTTGGGTATACAGGAAAATGGTATGATCGGTTACGCTGTCGCTTATTCGATTGAGTATGCAACCGATAAGTGTATCATAGTACCGCCTTATTTCGGTTTTGACTACATTGCAGGTGTTGATCTTGGCACATTTTTCGGAAACGAGTATTTAGAAAAATTCTATATGGCGGATATTATGGAGTTTATTGACGCTGTAGCCTTTACAGATTGTACCGCATTGCAATACGTAAAGCTTTCAAGCTCTTTGAAAACTATGAAAGAGCGATGCTTTGCGGGTTGCACCGCCCTGCAATCGATCAGCATTCCCGCGTCTGTAACGAAAATTGAGACACTTGCCTTTGATGGTTGTACTCTTTTGACAACTGTAGAGTACCAAGGCACGGTATCTCAATGGCAACAGATCGATCTTGCAGGCGATGCATTTGACCCGGGCGTCACCATCGTCTGCACCGACGGTGAGATCATAATCGAATAACCCATGCCCTGGCGGATTTTCCGTCGGGGCATCGATTTTTATGCTGTTTTATTGACATTTGCGCGTGTATTTGATATAATGTGTGTAATGATTACCAAAGCAAGGAGAAGCGCATGTCTGAACAGAGAAAAATTCTCAAAAAATCCGATATCCTGCGTGCCATGACCGAGCGCTCGACCGATAAATTCGGTATGATGATCGCTATCTCATTCGGTGCTTGCGTGCCTTTTTTGGTGATGCTTTTCGTGGCAAACTGGATGTGGAGCGACGTCAATAGATTGGTCGGCTTTATTTTCGGCATTATACCTTGTGCCGCAATACCTGTTTTGCTCTATGGAGGCTTCAGGCAGGTTTGGGAAATGCACCAAAAGAAGCAGAGCATTACGCAGGGCGATGTCACCGTGATTGTTGACACTCTGACCGAGGTGCGCAAGTGCGAGGAAACCTATTACAGTCATCGCACGCACACTCTCAAGAAAATCGAGTACGACGTATTTGAGTTTGCGCGCGGCAATACCTTTACCATGAAAGAGGGGCTGTGGACGCAGGCAGAAAAGAACCGCGCGCGTGATCGATTTGGCGTAGGACACTCCTTTATTCTGGTTGTGTACCAAAAAAAGAGCTGGGAGCTGCAAATGATCTATCCCGAGGATATGTATGAATACGTAGAGGAAAACTCCACAAAAAATGAGGTTTGAAAATGCACGAGGATAAAAGAGAAGTTATTACAAGGGAAATGCTGCTGAAAAAATTCAACAGAGGAGCGTATTTCAATTTCCCGATTTACGGCGTGGCAGGTGTGGTTACTGCAATTGTGTTTGCAATCTTTGCATCCAAGTTGGTAGAGGAGCTTGCAAAAGAACCTGCTGATCAAGCAGAGGGTTTTATGGCGTTTTGCGGCGCTGTCATGCTGGCGCTAGCAGTTGTTTTCGGATATCTGATATACAAAACGGTTACGCTGATCCGCGCTGTCAAAAACGAGGACGGCTCGCAGGTCATCATTGAGCGCGCTAAGTTTATAAGCTACGTTGAATTTGACCCGTGGCGTTCCTTGATGGATCACGGCTATGACGTTGTCTCCTTTGAGGGCGGCAAGGAATACCGCATTTACCATGATAAGAGAAACGGCTCAAGCTGCCCGTCCAGATTATCGGTCTGGCTGCAGCTTTCCGAATATGGGGATACCTACATTATCGTGACCATGAAAAACGATCCGCAAACGGTCGTGGATCTGTATAGCGAAAAGTTCTTTATTTATAGGGAGTAAAATAAAATGACCAAAGAGATATTGACAGACGAGGCGATTCGCAGTGACGTGCTGGGCAACGAAGTCAAAAAAGCGAAAAATAACGATAACAAGACGCTGGTTTGGGTAATGCCGATTGCTGCTGCAGCCTTGGCGGCGGGCATTTACGTGCACGTGCTGCTTGGTGTGCTGATCGGTCTTGTCGCTATCGTGCCGATTTACTTATACTTTAAGCAAAATCAAGCAGACAATGACGTTGTGTTCGAGGTCGAGCATGACTGCGAATTTGTCGTAGAGATCGACACGCTCTCGCATATCGATACGGAAACCGTGTATGAGCCGCACGTGCAACGTAGCTATACCAGAGTCGGGAACAGGATGCACTATACCAAGAGTGTGACCGTGTTCAAATTCTATAACTCGGAATGGCGTGTGCCCGAGATCGAAAAGCTGTACGCATGGAGCAAGGAAATGTACATCTCCCCTCAAGGGCTGCAAAATACCGCGTTGCGCGGCGACAAGTTTTACGTTGTAAGGCGTAAGGGTGCATCCGAGGTCGCGTACGCATATAACACGAAATTTTTTGACTATAATGGAAAGATAGGAGAGTAAGGCGATGACTAACAAGGAATGGTTCAAAAAAGAGGCAAAGTTCGGTTTGATGATCCACTGGGGTCTGTATTCGCTGTTGGCAGGGGAGCACCGCGGACAGCGTATCGGCATGATCGCTGAATGGGCGCAGGCGTATTTCCGTATCCCGAATGAGGAATATGCGCAGCTTGCAAAGGCGTTCAATCCCATTTACTTTGACGCTGAGGAATGGGTCAAGCTTGCCAAGGATGCCGGTATGAATTACATGGTCGTGACCAGTAAGCATCACGACGGCTTTTGCATGTTCAAATCCGAGTATGACAATTACAACGTGGTGGATGCAACGCCCTTTGGACGTGACGTAATCGGCGAGATCGCTGCGGCTTGCAAAAAGCATGGGCTGAAATTGGGTCTGTATTATTCGCAGGAGCTTGATTGGCATGAGCCCAACGGAGGCGGATATCACCCCTCTCACCTCAATATTGACGACACGCATTGGACCAATAACTGGGATTTTCCGAACGACGACCAAAAGAATTACGAGCAATGCTTCCGCGCCAAGATCCTGCCGCAGATCCGCGAAATTTTGACCAAATACGGCGATATTTGTCTGCTCTGGTGCGATACGCCGTTTCAGATCACGCCCGAACAATCCAAGGAATTGCGCGATCTTGTCAAGGAGCTGCAGCCCGAATGCCTGCTGAATTCCCGCATTGGTAACGGACTTGGCGACTACGTATCCATGGGCGACAACGTCATTCCCGACGAATATATGGAGGACGTTTTGGTGGAATCTCCCACCACGCTCAACGATACCTGGGGCTTTAAGTATTTTGACGATAACTGGAAGAATGCAGACGAGGTGATTCGTATCAAAAATCACCTCAACGCCCGCGGCGTCAACTATCTGCTCAACGTAGGTCCCGACCATCTTGGCAGAATTCCTGTGCCCGCGCTTGAAATTCTGCGCGAGGTAGGCAAGCGCGAACAGTAAATTTTATAAGAAATATCGGCTCTTGTCAGGGAGCCGATATTTCGATATAAAATTTTTTTGAGTTTTTTTGAAAAACCGTACACTTTTTGAAAAAAACGGCATCTATAAGGGTGAAGGATGCAGAAAGGAGAACGTTATGCAACAAAATTACGTTCGCTTGCTCAGCGACGACGAAATTATTGCGTTGTATTGGGAGCGAAATGAAAACGCTATCAAGCACACGGACGAAAAATACCGTGCGTATTTACTGACGGTGGCAAATAATATTCTGCGCGATTTGCAGGACAGTGAGGAATGCTTAAATGATACCTATCTGTCCACGTGGAATAGCATTCCGCCGCAACGCCCGTACTTGCTCAAAGCCTTTTTATCTTCCATTATGCGCAATCATGCACTCATGGTCAGTCGCAAGCAAAACGCCCAAAAAAGAGCCGTTCAAAGCCAAGCTGTCTCACTGTCCGATCTTGAGGACGTGCTGTCAGATTGCCAAGATACCGACAACGTCACTTTTCTTGCAATGGTGATAGACGAATTTTTGTCAAGTCTTGATAAAGAGCAGAGATTTATCTTTATTGGCAGATACTATTACGGTAAGCAAATCGAGCAGATCGCAAACGAATTGGACGTCAGCCGCTCCAAGGTCAATAAGCAGATCGCATATCTCAAGCAAGCCCTGAAAGAAAAATTGGAAAGGGAGGGCTTGGGAATATGAATAAGGACAGAATGATTGACGCCATTAGCGCCATTGACCAAAAATACATCATTGAGTACGTACAATACGAAACCAAGCTCGAGATATTAAGGAGAAGAAAGAGAATAAGAACGCGCAGCCTGATTATATGCGCGGCATGTCTTGCGCTGGTCTTTTGCATGCTGCTTGTAACGCTTCCGTTGTCGTTTATCGTGCTTGGCAGCAAGCCCGTGCAAGAGTTTGGCAGCCAAGTCATCGAAAACGTACTGTTCCCGTTGGATCAGCAGCCCGAGCAGCCCGATGATCCCGATGCACCCACACCGCCTGTGCAAAGTCTGTTGCAGCTTAATTGGATCGAATGGAAGTTTACGGAAGAGCTCTTCAACGCTCTTGGCGCAGGTACGGATGATTCGGTCATTGACAAGCTGCAATCCATGCAGGGAAATGGCCTTGTAGGCGAGAGCATGCAGGATCTCGGGGATTTCCTTGCGAGGTTGTATGAGTATTATGTGAAGCATAAAGACGAAATCGACGCGATCATTGGCGAGCATGGTTCGGAATCCGATACGGGAATTCAATTTGAAACAGAGACTGAATCTGATTCCGAAGCGGATACAACAACCGATGGTCAAACCGAATTTGTAACGGATACTGAAACAGAAGGGAGTACAGATGGACCTCCCGGAAAGATTTTACACAATGGAGTTTTATATGAACCGGTTGACGACGGTTTGGCTGCGATTGGTTGCGAGTACAATCCCCAAGATGTCGTAATTCCGGAATATATTGATGGAGTACCTGTCACTGAAATCGCGGGAAATGCGTTTTATAACATTGCGAATGTTGAATCCGTATATATTCCCGATACTGTAGTCAGGATACGATCAAAGGCGTTCTATAATTGTGCTAACTTGAAAACTGTGAATCTGCCCACATATTTGGAATTACTTGGGGATAGTGTGTTTGCTTCGTGTGAAAATCTGCAAGGAACGATTATCATCCCAAAAACCTTAATGAAAAGCGGTAGTTCCGTGTTCAGTGGTTGTACAGGCTTGACAGAAATTCTGTTAGAGGATGGACTTACACAACTGTTTAATCGTATGTTCTATGGCTCTTCAATTAAGACGATGATTGTCCCGGATTCGATTACAGTTATAACTGCGGGAGCATTCGAAGAATGCAGAGAACTAGAATACATCGTTCTGCCTTCCGGTTTGAAAGAAATTGGTGATTCTGCTTTTCATTGTTGCTTAGCATTAAAAGAAATCGAAATCCCTGATGGAGTCGAGAGAATAGGCACAGGTGCATTTTTTGAGTGTCATTCTTTGACTGAATTGTATATCCCGGATTCCGTGCATACTATTGGATCGTCTGCACTTTTAGGATGCACGCAATTATCAGTGTTGCGATTACCCGCCAATTTGAAACACCTCAATTTTAGCATGATAGAACTGGCTTTGATTACAACATTGGAGATCCCCGACAAAGTTGAGATTATATATGAACGTGCAGTTTACAATTGCCCTAATTTGATCAGAGTGGATATACCCGTTAGTGTGCATACAATCAAAACGCAAGCATTCCAATACTTACATGATGACGTACAATGTTATTATGCAGGCACAATGCAGGAGTGGTCAGCGGTCAATGTGGATAATGAAGCGTTCCTTCCCGGCATGGTGATCGTCTGCACCGACGGTGAGATCGTCATTGAATAATTTAAACCCACCGGGGCATTCCCGGTGGGTTTTCTCAATCTTTTATGCGCAATACTCTTGACATAATGTTATATATATTGTACAATATAAGCGTGTAAAAAGCAAAGCAATTTGAAAGATATGCAATCAATTTCAAATGGCTTTGATGATCAAGCAAGTAAGTAGAACGGAGGCATTGGATGATCAGAATTTGCGCATTTTCGGATGAAGCATCACCCTCGTTGCAGGGGCAGATTGATGCTATGACGAGAAATCATATTACTTTGACAGAGCTGCGCGCGGTTGAAGGGAAAAACGTGAAAGATCTGACACTTGACCAAGCTTTGGAGATCAAGGCTGCACTTGATCAAGCGGGAATTGCCGTTTGGTCGATCGGCTCGCCGCTTGGTAAGGTGGATATTACGGTCGATATCGAGGAATATCTGCAAACTGTTGAACACGTCTGCAAGCTGGCAAACGCATTTGACTGCAAGCGCATCCGCATGTTCAGCTTTTTCGGGGCTTACGAGCAGCCTGACACGGTGTATGCATACCTGCGCCGCATGGTAGAGGTGGCTGATCGCTATGGCGTTATGATGTGCCATGAGAATGAAAAGGACATTTTCGGCGATACCTTGGAGCGCGTGCTGCTGCTCAAGGAGAACGTGCCCGAATTAAAGCACGTATATGATCCTGCCAACTTCCTGCAGTGCGAACAGGCAGCGGAACAAACGCTGCAAGCCTTGCATGCGCACACCGAGTATTTCCATATCAAGGACGTCATTGCGGCGACCGGCGAGATCGTGCCTGCAGGACACGGCGACGGACGCATTAGCGAGTTGATCGGAATGATCGATCCCGACGCTGAAGTTGTGCTGACGCTTGAGCCTCATTTGCGCGTGTTCTCGGGATATGCACAGATCGATAACAGTGAAATGAAGAACAAGTACACGTTTGATAGTAATGACAAAGCGTTTGACGCTGCTGCGGATGCGCTGAAGGCGTTGCTGCTGCAAAACGGTTACGTTTATGAGCAAGGAGGCTACGTTAAGCATGCAAGCAGGACTTAATTTGTATTCGATACGCAATTATCTGGATACCGAAGCGCATTTCTTGGAAGCGGCAAATCAGCTGCGCGAGATGGGATATTCCTATATGCAGTATTCGGGCGGACCGTTTGACGCGGATATGATCAAGCGTGTCAGCGAAGCCTCGGGCATGCCCGTGGTGCTGACACACGTGCCGTTTGGCCGCATCGTCAACGATACCGAGAAACTCATGGAGGAGCACGCACGCTTTGGTTGCACGCGTATAGGACTTGGCGCAATGCCTTTTGATGCGCTGGATGATCCCGAGCGCTGCCGCGACATTGTCAATTCGCTGGAAGCTGCTGCTGAAAAAATGGCGCAAAACGGCTTTTCGTTCTTCTATCACCATCACCATTTTGAGTTTGTCAAGCACGACGGTGTCAGCGTATTTGACTACATGGTGCAAAACGCGCCGCACATCAATTTTACGCTGGATACTTATTGGCTGCAATACGGCGGCATGGACATCGGTGCTACCGTAGACAGGCTCAAGGGAAGGATCGGCTGCGTACACCTCAAGGATTATATGATCGTCAAGGGCCAGGGCGGACCTGCAAGCTACGAGCCGCGATTTGCACCGGTTGGTGACGGCAATATTGATTTCGCAGCTCTTCTGCCGCGTATGAAGGCTGCAGGCACCGAGTATTTTATTGTTGAACAGGACAATGCTGCAACGCTGCCCGACACTATGGAGCAGGTCAATCGCAGCATCCGATTCATTCAAAACCACTTATAAGGAGGCACATCATGGATAAGGTAAGAGTTGGTATTATTGGTCTTGGAAATCAGGGCACGCATTATATGGCAGGATTGTTTATTCCCGGCAAGATCCCGAACGGTGTAGTTACCGCACTTTGCGATAACAATCCCGCAAAGATCGAGGCTATGAAAGCCAGAACCGCAGGACAGGACATCAAGTTTTTTGAAAATTATATTGATATGCTGGACAGCGGACTTTGCGATATGGTCATGGTTGTCGTACCGCACTATTTCCACCCCGAAATGGTGATTGAATGCCTGAGGCGCGGCATTCACGTCATTTGCGATAAGCCTGCAGGCGTGTATACCAAGCAGGTCAAGGAAATGAATGAGGTTGCCAAGAGCTCCAACGCATTGTTTGCAATGATGTTCAATCAGCGCACCAACTGCGTATATCGCAAGATGCGCGAGATCGTGCAGGCAGGCGGTATTGGTGAATTGCAGCGTGTAACCTGGATCATCACCGACTGGTATCGCACCCAGCAGTACTACGATAGCGGCAGCTGGCGCGCTACTTGGGAAGGCGAAGGCGGTGGCGTACTGTTCAATCAGTGCCCGCACCAGATCGACCTTGTACAATGGGTCGTTGGTGAACTGCCCGTGCAGGTCAACGGCTTCTGCCAGTTCGGTAAGTGGCACAATATTGAGGTTGAGGACGAGGTAACCGCATACTTCCGTTATAAGAACGGTGCAACCGGCGTGTTTATCACCACGACGGGTGAAGCCCCCGGCACCAACCGTTTTGAAATTTCCGGTACCAAGGGTAAGCTGCTGGTTGAGGGCGATAAGCTTTACTATTGGCAGAATGAGCATGACACGCAGGAGTGGTCGAGAACGGCAAATACCGGCTTTGTTCCGCCTAAATGCACCAAGATTGAAGTTGAAACGGACGGTCAGAATCCCCAGCATATGGGTATTCTCAATAACTTTATTGCAGCAGTGCGTGGCGAAGAGCCCTTGTTTGTGGACGGTAAGGAGGGTATCAACGGCGTTGAGCTGATGAATGCTATGGAGCTTTCCGGCTGGAACAACGGCGAGCCTATCTCTCTGCCCGTGGATGAGGACCGTTACCTGCGCGAGCTTGAGCAGCATATTGCACAATCTGTCAAAAAGACTTGTGATGACGGTGCGGTAGCAGATACTGCAGGAACGTTTGGTAGCAAATAAGGAGACTGCTATGAGATCAGCCATTATTGGTTATGGCAATATTGCAAAGCTGCATGCGCAGGTGCTTTCAGGGCAGGGGCACACGCTTGTTGCCGTGTGTGATTGCAACGAGCAAGCACTGCAGGGTGCACCCGGCGCGCGACATTATACCGATTACTTGCAAATGCTTGATCATGAGCAGATTGACGTCGTGCATATCTGTACGCCGCATTATCTGCACGCGCAAATGATCGTTGATGCGCTTGCACGGAATATCAACGTGCTTTGCGAAAAGCCGCTTTGTATCAAGGAAGAGGACATTCCGCGCATCCTGGAGGCTGAGAAAAACAGTACTGCACAGCTTGGCGTTTGTCATCAGAACAGATATAATGCTGCCAACCGCGCTGTGAAAGCCTATTTAGAGGGCAAAAAAAGCCTGTGTGGCACTGCAAGCGTCACATGGTACAGAGATGCCGCATATTATGCTTCGGGCGCGTGGAGAGGAAAATGGGATACCGAGGGTGGCGGCGTGCTGATCAATCAGGCACTGCACACGCTTGACCTTGTGCAATGGCTGGTGGGTATGCCCGAGCAGCTGCGCGCAAGTATCTCCTGTATGACGCTCTCCGATGCGATTGAGGTAGAGGATACGGCTGTGATCTTGGCAGGCGAGCACAATCGCGGGTTTACCTTTTACGCCACAAACGGCGGAGCAACCGATTGCCCTGTGGAGCTGACCATTCGTGCGGACGGTGAATGGATCAAGGTCATGCCGCGCGACGTGCTGTACGGCAACCGTCACGAGCATTACGAGGACGTTGCGGTGGCACTTGGCAAGGCATGCTACGGCTCAAGTCACGGTGCGCTGATTGCAGATTTTTACGATTGCATCGCAAACGGAAGACGCTTCAGTATTGACGGCTACGAGGCTGCCAAGGTAGTGCGCTTGATTTTGGCGTCCTACCGCAGTCAGGGAAAGCTTGAAGCTGTGTCTAAATAGATCTGAGAGATTTGGGCTGCAGCTTGGATTGTTGTTTCGATCAAAAAACAGATATTGACAAAGAAGTCATAATGTGATATAATCGTACAAGATAAAATATTAAAGGAACCAGCTGACTGCAGAGGACGTTGGTTCCTTGCGCTTTTTAGGGGAATCTCTATGATTAGAAAAAAGAAATTCGCGCTATCAACAACGCAAATCGTACTTCTGAGCTTTGTGGTTGTTATCCTCCTGGGAAGTCTGCTTTTGGCTTTGCCAATCAGCTCTGCGAGTGGGGAATCTGTTGCATATCTTGACGCACTTTTTACGGCAACCACATCAACCTGCGTAACAGGACTTGTTACGCTTCCTACTGCCGTTACGTGGAGCTTGTTTGGGCAGATCGTTATATTGCTTTTGATACAGGTCGGCGGTCTTGGTATCATCACAATCATGTCAGGTATTATGATCCTTTTAAATAGGCAAATGGGCATCGGTGACAGACTGCTGATTCAAGATTCCTTTAATCTTAATACGATGTCGGGACTTGCGAAATTTGTTAAGAAAGTACTGCTCGGTACACTGATCATTGAGGGCATTGGGGCGCTACTCTACATGTTCGTATTTGTTCCCGAATTTGGGGTAAAAGGCATATGGATATCGATATTCAATTCGGTTTCGGCATTTTGCAACGCCGGCATTGATATCATTGGAGAAAACAGTCTTTGCAATTACGCAACTAATCCGCTGATCAATATCGTTACCTCCGCGCTCATTATCCTTGGTGGACTTGGATATGTAGTATGGTGGGATGTACTTCGCGTTTTAGCAAGCCGAACGAGAAAAAACAGGAAAATTTTCAGACACTTAACTCTGCATAGCAAGATCGCCATTACCGCAACAATCATGCTTATTGTTGTGGGTGCGTTACTCATATTTGCTTTTGAGTATTCCAATTCGTTGACTATTGGAGATTTGTCGCTGTTTGATAAAATACAGGTGTCAATGTTCCAATCCATTACAACAAGAACCGCAGGATTTGCATCTGTTCCTCAAGAAAATTTGACTAACGCATCTTCTGCCGTATCGATCATATTGATGTTGATCGGCGGTTCTCCCGTGGGAACGGCAGGAGGAATGAAAACCGTTACGATTGCTGTTTTGTTCTGCTCGGCATTTGCAACGATACGAAATAAAAACAGTGCATCTTTGTTTGGACGCCGTATATCAGAAGATTCGGTTAAAAGGGCTGTTGCAGTTGTCGTCACCTTTATTACGATCTGCGCATCCGCTACCGTTCTGCTGTTGGCAACAAGTAATGCTTCCATATTGGACGTGATTTATGAAACCGTCAGTGCAACGGCAACTGTCGGATTATCTCGAAATATGACGGCGAGCATGAACACGTTAGGGAAGCTCATTATCATTATCACGATGTATTTTGGCAGAGTTGGTCCGATATCTCTGGCGGTTGCTCTCGGAAGCAAAAACGAAAGCCAGAACGTAATATCCGAGCCAATAGAAGATATCAGTATAGGTTAAGGAGATAAATTATGCAAAAGAAGAAAACGTATGCGGTCTTTGGACTTGGCAGATATGGTATTGCTGTAGCCAGAGAGCTTGTTGAGAATGGCATGGAGGTTATGGCGATCGATACCGATCAAAAGATTGTCAACGATGCAGCGGCGTACCTGCCTGTATGCAAGTGCGCTGACGTTACCGATGCTGAGGTTATTTCGCGACTCGGGATCGGGAATATCGACACAGTTATTATTTGTATGGCAAGCAACCTTGAGGCGAGCGTAATGGCGGTGACTTTGTGTAAGGAAAACGGCGTTAAGACTGTGATTGCCAAATGCGCCAATGAAATGCATCAAAAGATTTTGCTTCGTGTCGGTGCGGACAGTGTTGTTTTCCCTGAAAATGAATCGGGTATCCGTCTTGCTAAGAATTTGCTAAGCTCCGGTTTTATCGATATGATCTCTTTGTCTAAGGACGTGTCAATGGTTGAGATTGATGTCAGGGAAGAATGGATTGGGAAAAATCTGATTGAGTTGAATTTGCGTAAAAAATACGGATTCAATATTGTTGCTGTAAAAAAGGGAAATAAGGTCAACGTAAATATTAATCCCGAACAGGTTCTTGATGCAGAGACAACGCTGATCGTTATTGCGAACACAGCAAAGCTTGGCAGGTTGAATTAACAACTTACTCAAGTAAGTAATTGATCGTCTTTACAGAGTATATAAAATGAAAAGCATTCTCGGACAGTGGAAATTCCGTCCGGGAATGCTTTTATATTATGATGATTTATCTCTTTTTCCATGCGTATGGGGAGAACAGAACCATCATAGGCACGAATTCAAGTCTGCCGAACAGCATGGAGAATGCCAGAATTAAGGTTGAAAAATCGGAAAAAGGCCCGAAGTTTCCAAATCCACCGAATTCTCCAAGAGCAGGGCCTATATTGTTAACGCAAGAGATAGCAGCAGTCAGATTGGTCTCTATACTCAATCCGTCGATAGAAATGACCAGCATAGTGACTATGGTAACTATAATATATACAGTCAAGTATCCGGTTGCGGAGCGAAGCGTTTCGTCGGGAATGACTTCACCGTCTATGCGTACGACGTTAACCGATCTCGGTCTGATCATGTGCTTGATCTCGCGAACAATATTTTTGGCAAGGATCATGATTCTCGAAATCTTAAGTCCTCCGCCTGTAGATCCCGCACATGCTCCGATCATCATCAGCATGACAATCACAGTCTTTGAGAGCACGGGCCATTCGTTGAATTCTGCAGTACAAAAGCCTGTTGTTGTGATGATAGACGAAACCTGGAAAAAGATAGTGCGTAAGCCGTATCCGAATGATTCAAACATCTGATATGTGTTAATCAATATAACGGCAACGGAAATGATCACTACGCCAAGATACGCGCGTAGCTCTTCGCTTTTGAAAACATCCTTGATCTTACCGATCAGGATAAAGAAGAACAGATTGAAATTCACGCCGAATATCAGCATGAAAATGGCGATAATCCATTCAATAGCAGGGCTTTGATAACCGGCTATAGAGTTGTTGAGAACGGAAAAGCCTCCTGTGCCTGCGGTGGCGAAAGAGTTAACGATCGCGTCGTAAAGGGGCATCTTGCATAAGAGTAAGGCGATTACTTCCAAACAGGTAAGACCGATGTAGATGCCGTACAGGATCAGGGCAGTCTGTCGCATTTTGGGGACCAGCTTACCCTTGGTGGGGCCCGGTACCTCTGCTCGCATCAGGTGAATGGCTTCGCCGCCTGCGCTGGGCAGAATGGCAAGCATGAATACCAGTACTCCCATACCGCCGATCCAATGCGTAAAGCTGCGCCATAACAGTATGCCGCGCGGTAAATGCTCAACGGCAGGCAATACGGTAGCACCGGTGGTGGTAAATCCCGAAACGGTTTCAAAAAAAGCATCGATGGGATTTGAGATCGCGCCGCAGAATATGAAGGGCAGTGCGCCAAATATCGCCATTAAGATCCAAGCTGCGCTGACACATACAAAGCCTTCTTTTGCATAGATCTGCGTATTTTTCGGCTTACATATCACAAAGGGAAGCGATATGGCAAGCAGCATAGCGATCGTAACAATAAACGGCCATACGTTTTCTTGATAGATCAGAGCCACTGCTAAGGGCAACAGCAAAAGTATTGCTTCGATGAGCAAAATGCAGCCCAGCAGATATCGTAACATTCGGTAATTCATATTATTTCATAATATCCTTTATCTCGTTGATTTCAACGCCTGCGGTAAACAGAATCACCGTATCGCCGCTTTCCATTTTGTCATTACCGGAGGGGATGACGATCTTGTCCTTGTGCACAATACAAGCGATCAATACGTCGCGTCTGAGCTTGAGCTGCTTAAGCGGAATTCCGGTAATACCCTCAACGGGTGCTTTGATCACGCATTCAAGCGCTTCAAAGTTATCATCCATCAGTCTGTGCAAGGATTCAATTTCAATGTCCTTGGTCGCTTCAAGCGAGCGAACGTAATGCAAGATCTCGTTGGACGTAGAGGATTTGGGTGAAACGATACAATCAAGCCCCATACCCTTGAAAAGCTCTACGTATTGCATTGCGCTGATCAGCGTAATGATCTTTTTGGTGTTCTGCGATTTTGCATACAGGGAAACGATGGCGTTTTCCTCGTCCTGAGAGGACAGGGCAATAAACGCGTCGGCGTTTGCAATGCCTTCCTCCTTGAGTACCGATTGGTTGGTGCCGTCTTCTCGGATGACGTTACAATCAAAACGCTCTGCAAGCTCGCGGCAGCGGTGCTTGTCCGATTCAATGACGGTTGCACGGATCTTGGTCTTTTGCAAAAAGTTGAGCAGATAATAGGTCATGCGGCCACCGCCAACGATCAAGACGTCTCTGACGGGATGCTTATATGCTCCGATCGCTTTGAAGAAGTGCGTCATTTCCTCGTCGTGTGCGGTCAGACAAATGCGGTCTCCTTCGGCAAGGATAAAATCACCCTTAGGGATATATGCGCGATCCTGACGCAGAACGCCGCAAATCAGATAACGCAAATTCAGCTTTGTATGCAGCTGTGCCAGCGTCATGCCGGACAGGGGAGAATTCTTACCGATAACAAACTCAGCCATTTCCACTCTGCCGTGATAGCAGGTATCCACCTTAGCAGCAAAGGGGAAACGCAGCATACGGGAGATCTCCTTTGCAACCGCAAGCTCGGGATTGATCGTCAGGGAGAGGTTAAGATCATTCTTGACCATCTGCATCAGCTCGCCGTATTCGGGATTACGTACTCTTGCTATGGTATGCTTAGTGCCCAGGTGCTTGGCACATGCGCAGCAAAGAATATTCAACTCGTCCTGGTCGGTCACGGCAATCAGCAAATCTGCTTTGTCAGCGCCTGCTTTTTTGAGTGCGGAAACAGACGCACCGTTACCCTGTACGCCAATTACGTCATATTTATTGCTCATTTCCGTTACGACTGCCAGATTTTGATCGACAAGCGTAATATTATGATCCTCTTGGGCAAGTCTGCTGCAAATCACAGTACCTACAGTGCCAGAGCCTACGATAATAATTTTCATAATCAAACTCCGTTCAGAATTTTACATATAAAATGATTATAACATATTATATGAAATATTGCAAGAGTTTTAGAAAAATCTTGACAGAAAGGCAAAAAAGTGGTATAGTGTTAGGGTAATAATCAATCGGAGGTCAGACATGGAAAAGGTTAAGGTTGCGGTGATCGGTCTTGGTTGCCGTGGATATTATTTGCTTCAGAATTGTCTTTTGGAAATGGATAATATGTGTATTACGGCAGTTTGTGATACATATGAGGACAGAGTGCAAAGTGCTGTGGATGTAATCGTAGGTCGCGGAAAGCCTGCACCATTTGCAACTACGGATTGGCATGCAGCATTGGATAAGAACTTAGCAGATGCTGTTCTGATCCTTTCCTCTTGGGAATCTCACGTGCCGATCGCTATTGAAGCAATGGAAAAGGGCATTGCCGTCGGTATGGAGGTTGGCGGTGCATATTCGCTTGACCAATGCTGGGATATGGTGCGCGCCTATGAGCGAACCGGTACACCGTTTATGTTCCTTGAAAACTGCTGCTACGGCAGAATTGAAATGATGGTCATGAATATGGTCAAGCAGGGCTTGTTCGGTGAGATCGTGCATTGCGAGGGTGGCTATTGCCATGATCTGCGCGATGAGATCGCGTACGGTAAGGAGAACAGACACTACAGACTCCGTAACTATCTGCACAGAAACTGTGAGAATTATCCCACGCATGAGCTGGGACCCATTGCACAAATTCTCGGTATCAATAGAGGAAACAGATTTTTGTCGCTTGTTTCCGTGGCAAGTAAGTCGCGCGGCATGAACGAATATGCAAAGCAGAACGCGAACGTGAACCCCGCGCTGCAGACTGCAAGCTTTGCTCAGGGCGACGTAGTCACTACGATCATCAAGTGCGCGAACGGTGAGACCATCATGCTCAGCCTGGATACCACCTTGCCCAGAGCCTACAGCCGCAGATTTACCGTGCGCGGTACGCTGGGAATGTACATGGAGGATAACAACTCGATTTACTTGGATTCCGATTTTACTCCCGCTGACCATTGGAATTGGTCCGTACAGTGGAACAACGCAGAAAAATACCTTGAAAAATACGAGCATCCCGTATGGGAGAAGTACCTCAAGGAAGGCCTTCGCGGCGGTCACGGCGGCATGGACGGATTGGTATACGATGCGTTCATTGAATCCGTACGCAACGGCACGCCTTGTCCCATTGACGTATACGATGCAGCTGCATGGATGGCGGTCACGCCGCTTTCCGAGATTTCCATCGCCAAGGGCGGTGCTCCCGTAGATTTCCCGGATTTCACCAACGGTGCTTTCTGCGAAAGAGAATAACGATCACTAAAATAAAACCGCGACGGTATTTCCGTCGCGGTTTTGTGATTTACTTCATTTTTTCTTGCTTGACCTTGTGGTCAATGATGTGTCTGGAAGCAAGCTCAGCCTTGACCTCGTCCACCGAAATGCCCATTTCGTTCATCATGACCATAACGTGATAAGCAAGGTCTGCAATTTCGTAGATCGCCTCTGCCTTGTCCTGATTCTTACCAGCGATAATGACCTCGGTGCATTCCTCGCCTATCTTTTTGAGAATCTTATCCATGCCCTTGGCGAACAGATAGGTGGTATAGGAGCCCTCGGGCATCTTTTCGCGTCTGTCTGCAAGCAGTGCTTCAAGTGTTTTCATAGAGAAGGGCTGCTCGGTGCCGCTTGTGTAAAGCAGATCGTTAAAGCAGGTCTCGGCTCCGGTATGACATGCAGGACCGTCCTTGTTGACAAGCACGGTCAGCGTATCTCTGTCACAATCCGCCTTGATAGCAAGCACGTGCTGGCGGTTGCCCGAAGTCTCACCCTTTCTCCAAAGGCTTTGGCGCGAGCGCGACCAAAAGCAGGTCGTGCCTTCGTCCATAGTGATCTGCAGGCTCTGGGCGTTCATATAAGCAAGCATGAGCACCTTGCAGTCGGCTGCATCCACCACGATAGCGGGGATCAGTCCGTTTTGATCAAATTTCAAATCCTTTATTTCCAACATATCATAACCTCACTGTAATCCCTTGCTCGGCAAGCTGGGCCTTGAGCGAGGGAATTTTGATTTCTCCGAAATGGAACACCGATGCAGCAAGTCCTGCATCCACGCCCGGTACAGACTCAAACAGGGTAATGAAATCCTGCACGCTGCCCGCGCCACCAGATGCGATGACGGGGATATTGACCGTATTACATACGGCTTGCAGCATTTCAAGGTCAAAGCCTTGCTTGACACCGTCTGTATCGATTGAATTGACAACGATCTCGCCAGCGCCGTTTTGCTCGGCACGCTTGATCCATTCCAGCGCCTCAATGCCGGTATCTTCGCGTCCGCCCTTGGCAAAGATGCGGAAGCCGCCGTTCACGCGCTTGATATCAGCCGAGAGCACAACGCATTGGCTGCCGTATTTTCTTGCTGCTTCGTAGATCAGATCGGGATTTTTGATCGCACCCGAATTAACGCTGACCTTATCCGCACCGCATGCAAGTACTCTCTCGAAATCCGAAAGGGCATTGATGCCGCCACCTACCGTAAGGGGGATAAAAACCTCTCTGGCGGTCTCTGTCAAAATATCGGTAAACAATGCGCGATCTGCAGCAGATGCTGCGATATCGTAAAAAACAAGCTCGTCAGCACCATTGTCGCTATAGTATTTGGCAAGCTCTATGGGGGAGTTGACGTCACGAAGTCCTGCAAAGTTGACACCCTTGACCACTCTGCCGTCCTTAACGTCCAGACAGGGAATGATGCGTTTGGTGATCATTGTGCCACCTCCTGCAAAGCATCTGCAAGATCAAGCGCACCCGTGTAGAGAGCCTTGCCAAGAATCGCGCCGTACATGTGCATTTGCGCCAGTGTCTTGACTGTTTCAATATCCGAAATGCCGCCGGACGCGGTAAAGCACATTTGCGGAAACTCGGATTGCAGCGACTCGTAAAGCGCGCGGTTTGTGCCGCCCATGACGCCGTCCTTGGAAATGTCGGTACAAATGATCACGCGCACGCCGATCTCTTGCATGGAGCGAATGAACTCTGCGCCGCTGACGTTGGACGTTTCAAGCCATCCGTGCGTTGCCACCATGCCGTCGCGCAGGTCTGCACCAACCGCGATTTTGTCACCGTACGTAGCAACCGCCAGCTTCAAAAATGCGGGATCTGTCAGCGCAGCGGTGCCAAGAATAACACGGAACGCGCCTGCGCTTAAGTATTTTTCAACCGTTTGCATGTCGCGGATGCCGCCGCCGATCTCAACCTTTAACGAGGTTGAGCCGATGATCGCGGCTACGGTATCAAAATTGGGAGTTGAGCCGTCGCGCGCACCCTCCAAGTCAACCACGTGCAAATGCGTAGCACCCGCATCCTCGAAGGATTGGGCAACGCTGACGGGATGATCGCTGTATACTGTCATTTGTGCGTAATCGCCCTTGGTCAAGCGTACCGCCTTGCCGCCGATGAGGTCAATAGCAGGGAAAAGAATCATGATTATATAACCTCCTTGGTGGAACTAGGGCAAAATTCTGCAAAAGCGCGCAAAATGGCAAGTCCTACGCGTCCGCTTTTTTCGGGGTGGAACTGCGTGCCGCAAACGTTTTCGCGACAAGCGGCTGCCGTCAACAGTGTGCCGTAATCTGTCAGGGCACTGACGGATTGATCGCAATCCATAGCAGCGTAGGAGTGCACGAAATACACGTAATCTCCCTCGTTTACGTATTTGAATATGGGATGCTTGGGCTTGTCTTTGGGGAATATCAGTGCGTTCCAGCCCATTTGCGGAGTTTTGAGATCTCCTATCAAAGGGGCAATGGGGCGAACCGCACCCGGGATCAAGCCAAGCCCTTGGTGCTCACCGAATTCATAGCTTTTATCAAACAACATCTGCATGCCAAGGCAAATGCCCAGGATCGGTGTGCCATCGGCTGCCTTTTGCTTAACCAATGCGTCAAGCCCGCTGTCTTTAAGCTTTTTTGCGGCATCCTCGAAGGCTCCCACACCGGGCAGCACGATTTTCTCGGCTGCCAGAATTGTATCAGCGTCAGAAGTGATCTGTACCTGCTCGCCTATCTTCTCAAACGAGCACGCAAGGGAAAACAAATTTCCCACGCCGTAATCGATTATCGTGATCATAAAACACCCTTAGTAGAAGGAAGTTGGTCTGCTTTTGCAGGATCAATGGCACATGCCTTTGCAAGCACGCGCGCAACTGCCTTGAACTCTGCCTCAATGATGTGGTGCGAGTTCTTGCCCGCAAGCATTTGCATATGCAGGGTAAGACTTGCGTGACGAACAAACGCCAGCCAGAACTCCTCGGCAAGCTCGGTATCAAAGTCGCCCACGCGTGCAGCAGGGATCTGTACGCTGTAATTCAAATAGGGGCGTCCCGATATATCCACAGCGCAAAGCATGAGCGCTTCGTCCATGGGAAGAATGATGTCGCCGTATCTGTAAATGCCCTTGCAATCACCAAGCGCCTTTGCAAACGCCTGACCAAGGCAAATGCCGATATCCTCGGCAGTGTGATGAAAATCTACCTCGCTGTCACCCTTGCAGGTAAGCGTCAGATCAAAGCTGCCGTGCTTTGCAAAAAGCGTCAGCATGTGTGCCAAAAAGCCACAGTCGGTACTGATCTGCGCCTGTCCTTTGCCGTCTAAATTCAATGTGAGTGTAATATCCGTTTCATTGGTTTTTCTGTTGATCTCACACGTTCTCATAGTATTCGTTCCTTTCAAAGTATGGATCGGATCGCGTCAAGCAAAGCGTCTACCTGCTGTATAGTGCCTACCGTGATGCGGCAGAAATCGCTGATGCGAGGTGCATCGAAATAGCGCACGAGAATGGCACGCTGCTTGAGCTGCAAATAAAGCTGCTCACCTGTAATGGCGGGATGCTTGGTAAATACGAAATTGGTCGAGGAGGGAAGCGTGGTAAAACCAAGGGAGTCAAGCTGCGCTGTCAAATACGCACGGTTTTGTGCTACCGTCGCACAATTTTGCATGTAATAATCATTATGCTGCAGGATCGCGTGTGCGGCAGCCTGCGAAAGAGAGCTTACGTTGTAGGGATTGATCGAGTTGCGAATGGTTTCAAGATCTGCAATCAGCGCAGGATTTGCCACGGCAAATCCGACTCTGCCACCCGCAAAGCTGCGGGATTTGGAAAAGGTGTTGATCACAAGCAGATTGTCATACATCTCTACCAAGGGAATGCAACACTCTGCACCAAAGTCCACGTAAGCTTGGTCGATGATAACCACGTTATCGGGATTGGCAATCAGGATCTGCTCGACCTGTGCGCGCGTCAGCGCAATGCCTGTCGGGGCGTTGGGGTTTGCGATAAAGATGGTCCTGCCCAGTGCCTTGTAGTCCTCGGGGTTTATGCAATATTGCTCGTCCAGCGGAATGATCTTGGTGTCTGTTGCATACAGACGCGAAAGAACGCTGTAAAAGCCGTAGGTGATATCCGCGTAAGCAACGCCGATCTCCTTGTTGCAAAACGCCAAGAACGCAAAGGATAACAGCTCATCCGAGCCATTGCCGAGCGTAAAATGATTCGGCGTCAGCGAGAAAATATCTGCAAGATCTTGCCTTAGGGCAAGCATGGTAGGATCACAGTATAAATTTGTCTTTTTCGCAGCGTCGGCTACCGCGTCAATGACCTCGGGAGCAGGCGGAAAAGGGGATTCGTTTGTGTTGAGCTTGATCAGCGATTGCACGTTTCTGGGTTGTTCTCCCGGAACGTAAGCCTTCAGCTCACCCGGCTTGCGGGAAAAATACTTACTCATTTGTCAACCTGATCTCAGCGCTTCTTGCGTGTGCCTCAAGACCTTCCTTGCGGGCAAACAGAGCAATATCGGGCGCCGCTTTCTGTATAGCGTTCTGATCGTAATAGGTATAGGAGATCTTCTTGATAAAGTCGTCAACCGATAAGGGGCTGGAGAATTTTGCCGTGCCGCTTGTGGGCAGGGTGTGGTTCGTGCCTGCATAATAGTCGCCAAGTGCTTCGGGGCAGTATCTGCCAAGGAATACGGAGCCTGCATTTTCAATCCTGTCAAGATAATCAAAGGGATTGTCCACGCAGATCTCAAGGTGCTCGGGTGCTAAGCGGTTGGCAACCTCAATGCCTTGCCACAAATCGGAGCACACGATGATCTTGCCAAAGTTGTCAATCGAGGGACGCGCGATCTGTTCACGGGGCAGTACGGCAAGCTGACGCTCTATCTCAGCCTGTACTGCGTATGCAAGCTCTTCACTGTCAGTTACAAGTACAGCACTTGCCATTTTATCGTGCTCGGCTTGAGAGAGCAGGTCTGCTGCAACGAATGCAGGGTTGGACTTGCCGTCAGCCAGCACTAAAATCTCGGAAGGTCCTGCGATCATGTCGATTGCAACCTTGCCGTATACCTGACGCTTTGCTTCAGCAACAAATGCGTTACCGGGGCCTACGATCTTGTCAACAGCGGGAACGGACTCTGTACCGTACGCCAATGCAGCAACCGCCTGTGCGCCACCGATCTTAAAGATCTTGTCTACGCCCGCAATCTTTGCCGCGCAAAGAATGGCGGGATTTACCTTACCGTCACGCATGGGAGGTGTGACCATGACGATCTCACCAACACCTGCAAGCTTTGCGGGAATGCTGTTCATGAGCACGGTGGAGGGGTATGCAGCCGTACCGCCCGGTACGTAAATACCAACCTTTGCAAGCGGCGTGACCTTTTGACCAAGCACGATGCCGCCTTGCTTTTGAATTTCAAAGCCTGTACGCACCTGATGCTTGTGATACGCCTCAATATTGGCTGCAGCATCACGCATGACGCGGATAAAATCAGGATCACTGCCTGCAAATGCTTCTGTGATCTCTTGCTCACTTACCTGAAGCGCATCCAGCTTGACCTTGTCAAATTTCTCAGTATATTCAAACAGGGCAGCGTCCTTTTGCGCCTTGACGCTGGCAATGATCTCGGTAACGGCGTCCTCTACGTTGAAGGCGTCCTCGGAACGGTTGAAAATTTCCTCGTCCGAAACGGCGTTAAAATCATATATGCGGATCATGGGATTTAGTCCTTTCTTTGCTCCTGAAGCTTCTGCTGCAGCTCGGAGATCTGCTTACTGTTGAATTTGAACGAGGTCTTGTTGGCAATCAGTCTTGCGCTGACGGGCGCGATGTCCTGCTTGACTACAAGTCCGTTTTCTTTAAGCGTCGTGCCTGTTTCAACGATGTCTACGATCACGTCCGAAAGCCCGAGAATGGGAGCAAGCTCGATCGAGCCGTTCAGCTTAATAATATCAATGGTTCTGCCAAGCGAATTGTAATACTTGGACGCCACGTTGGTAAACTTTGTTGCCACGCGTAAAGGGCGACCGTAATCGTCCTCGAATTCTGCTTTGGCAGCCACGCAGATGCGGCATTTGCCAATGCCCAGGTCCAAAAGTGAATACACGTCTGGCTCGTATTCCATGAGAATATCGCTGCCGGCAACGCCAATGTCAGCTACGCCGCGCTCTACGTAGATCGGTACGTCCGACGGCTTGACGAAGAAGTAAGAAACCTCGTCCGTGGAGAAAACCAGCTTTCTGGAAGGGGTGTGAATTTCGGGGCAAGCATAACCGGCTGCCTCAAACTGCGCAAGCACCTTGTCGCCAAGTCTGCCCTTGGGTAAAGCGATCTTGATCATGCGAGCACCTCCTTTACGCTATAAACCTTTAAAAAGCTACGGTTTTGCGGCTGCTTGTCAAAAGCAAACACGCAAAGTCCTTGCGCGGTCAGTGCCTTGACGGCACGTGCCACGTCAGCGGCGGAATCGTCAGCACCGTACAAAAGCAGTACCTCGCCCTCACGCTTGATTTCTGTATAACGGATATAGTCCAGATAAATGGCAAATCCGAGTGCGGCGGTTTGCATACCAAAGCGATCCAAAAGGGGATCGTAGCGTCCGCCCGAAAGTACGGCAACCGGCACGTCCTTGATATAGCCCTTGAAAATAATGCCGTTGTAGTATCCGAAATCGTGAATAAGGGAAAAGTCAAGATATACGCCCGCGTCAAGACCGAGCGCTGCAAGCACGTCGGAAATCTCCGCAAGCTCTTGTACGGCTGCCGATTCGGGCAGCATGTCGCGCAGCACGGGGATCATCTGTGCAATGGGTGCATAGGAATTGACCAGTGTGACCAGCGGATCGTTCATGCCAAGCAATCCTGCAAGACCGTCGGCATTCTTATGTGTGATCAGCTCGATCAGCTGCTCGCGTGCCGCGCCTTTTTGGCAGGCTGCATCGATCAGCGGCAGGAGAATACCCATGTGAGAAATATCCAGAATATTTTGTGCGTCAATTGCATCAAGCGAGATCTTGGCAAGTCCGAGCACTTCGCTCGTTGCGTATACGCTGCCGTCACCGATCAGCTCAAGTCCCATCTGGTGCAGCTCGCTGAATTCCTTTTCGCCTTTTTTGATGCGATAAACCGTTTCATTGTAAAACGCTTTGAGAGGCAGCTCTGGATTGGCTGCAAGACGCTTGACGATCGAAAGCGTAATATCGGGCTTCAGAGCCTTGAGGCGCGAGCCGTCCGTAAAGGTCAAAAGTCTGCCGTCTACCAAGAAATTCTTGTTGTCGGCATAAAGGGCATAATCCTCAAATTTATTCATGGTAAATCTGCGGTAGCCGTATTGTGCATAAAGCTCGGCACAGCGAGCGATAGTCTGTTCCGCGGGAGTCATAGCAAACTGATTATGTGTCATGAAAATAATCCTCCCTAAAATAAAAGGATAGAAGAATTATACTACAAATCAAGACTTTAGTCAAGTAAAGTATGATATTTTTTTAACAAGAAATGTAAACATTTTGTAAAGCAGTTGCCATTTTAATAGTTTTGTGTTAAAATATGTGAGATTGCCGCACGAGGGAGGGGATTGCATGTTAGGTTTGGATCGCGGAACGGTTATGCTGCAAGCATACAATCCTGTTTGGGCGGAGATTGGAAACGAGATCTGCACGCGCATCAAAAACGCGCTTGGCTCGCTTGCCATGGACGTTGCGCACGTTGGAAGTACATCGATTCCTGGACTTTGCGCCAAGCCCATTATTGACGTCGCTGTTGCGGTTCAATCCCTTGACGGGCAAGTTGTAAGCCTTTTAGAGGAGGCAGGATTTTGGCACAGATCCGCAAACGATCGCGAGTGGCAGCTCTTTTTTGTCCTCGGTGAAGGCGAGTGGCGCACGGCGCACGTTCACGTTGTCAAGCATATGAGCATGGAGTGGCGCAATTATCTTAATTTCAAGGCGTACCTGACCGAATTTCCCGAGGTGCGTCAAGCGTATGCCACGCTTAAAACCGATCTTGCACAGCTTTACGCGAACGACCGAAACGCCTATACCGACGCTAAGGCAGACTTTATTTCGCATACGCTGCGTAAGGCAATGGTGTGGTCTTATCTCGGTAAGCAGATCGATGGTGAGATTGACAGACCGATCGGGTATCTGCACGTAAAGGGAAGCAAGCAGCTGCGCTATCCTATCAATTACGGCTATATTCCAGGCGTGCTTGGCGGTGACGGTGAAGAGCTTGACGTGTATTTTCTTGGTGAGAAACAACCGCTGCAAGCCTTTTGCGGTAAGGTGATTGCCATCGTGCATCGCGCGGATGACGTGGAGGATAAGCTGGTCGCATGCCCCATGGACCGTGACTATGACGCACGTGAGATTTGCTGCGAGATCTATTTTCAAGAGAAATTTTATGACACGACCGTCGAAACGATTGGCGGACAAAAATTGCACATAAGTAACGGAGAGAGAAATGGTAATTGAACTTTTGATTTTGGCTGTAGCACTTGCAATGGATGCATTTGCCGTAGCCATTTGTAAGGGCCTTTCGATGCAAAAGGCAACGCTTGGTAAGGCTGCTGTGGTTGGCGGTTGGTTTGGTGCTTTTCAGGCACTTATGCCCGCGCTTGGCTTTGTCTTGGCAGGTATTTTGAATAAGTTTTTCGGTGATTACCTTGAAATGTTCACCGGATGGATCGCCTTTGTGCTGCTCGCCATCATCGGCGGCGGTATGATCAAGGAAGCACTTGAAAAGCAGGAGGAGGGATGCTCCAGCTGCGAAAATACCGACGCTTCGCTGACCGCGCGCGTCATGTTTCCCATGGCGGTTGCCACCAGTATTGACGCGATGGTCGTCGGTGTCGGTTACGGCTTGCGCCCCGATATGACAGTGTCTCGCGTGCTGCTCAGCGTGACTCTGATCGGTATCATCACGTTCGCGCTTTCCGCACTCGGTGTCAAGATCGGTAACGTGTTTGGCGACAAATATGAGAAAAAAGCCCAGCTCGCAGGCGGTATCGTCCTGTGCCTGCTCGGCATCAAAAACGTCCTCGACCAGTACGGCGTAATCGACTTCGTCTGGAATTGGTTCACGGGACTGTTTTCTTGATTTCAATTTATTTCGAATATTTTAGGGGAGCGCCAATGCGCTCGCCTTTTTGACACGTATTCACACTTTTGAATTAAAAATGTGTTATAATGTAAAAAACACAAATTTCTTTTACAGTTTTTCAAAATTGTGTCGACTGTATTTGTGAAGGGCCTTTCAGACTATCAGATAAGGAGGTGCGATATGGAACTTCAAACCAAAGAGAGAGCAACAATGCCTGATGAGCAGATCGTGGAGCTTTATTGGCAACGCGACGAGCAAGACATCAAAGAGACTGATATCAAGTATAAGAAGTTCTTGCTATCTGTCGCGTATAATATCGTTCACGATATGTGCGATAGCGAGGAATGCCTGAACGATACATATATCGGTGCTTGGAATTCTATTCCCCCTGCAAGACCTACATTGCTTCAAGCGTTTCTTGCAACGATCATGAGAAGGACGGCGATTGATTGCTACAAGGCAAGAAAACGACAAAAGCGAGTTGCTTCGGAATTGACGGTATCTCTGTCCGAGATTGAGGATTTCATTGCCGACGACGATGATACGTATTCCGAAACAGATGCAAATGAGCTTGGTCGGGTTATCAGCGATTTTGTCCGTTCGCTATCTTATCGTCGAATGTATATCTTTATGAGCAGATATTATATCGCGCGTCCGATCAAGGAAATCGCAACGCTGCTCGGATGCAGCGAATCAACAGTTCATAAGGAGATCGCGTCGATCAAGCGCGATCTGAAGAAAAAGCTTGAAAAGGAGGGCTATGCAACATGAAAGAAAATGAGTTTTTAGACGGTATCAGCAACATTGAACCCGATGTTGTAGAACGATTTGTTTCTATGGATAATAAGCTGCAAAACAAGCTGCACAAAACCAAGCGCAGGCATTTGTGGCTGCGCATCGGTGCGGTTGCGGCATGCCTTGTGCTGATCATAAGTATGACGGTTGAACGACGCGCGCCTTCTGTCTCTGCCGTGCAGGGTGGAAATACTGTTACGGGCAAGCAGCAGAGCTTTTACGGTGACTTGTCCTCGGGTGAGGGCGATAATGCGGAAATATATTCTCCCGCTTTTGAAATACAAACGGTAGTGGAGGCAGAGGTTATCGAGGTGCTTCCCGATGCATATTACAATGTTGCATGGACGTGGGCTTACAACCCGTGTCACGTTGTAAAGCTGCGCGTGATCGATCAGATTCGCGGAACAGGGCTGCCCGAGGAGATTTATCTGTGTTATCCTTATTACGATACTACGATATTTGACGGTTACGAGCGATTTATCATGTCGCTTGGTCAGGTCGGAATAGAAAACTACGCGCTGATCAATGATACGCAAGGGAAGGTTGAGTGTTTTCCCAATATGTTTGAGGTGCCGCGGACAAGGGATATTGGTTATGGATGCGTCATAGCATTTAACAACGGCAAGGTTGACGACGGCTTTTGGGATAGGGCGGATTATCTTGAAACGAAACTTTGGGGTGACAAGAACAGTATTATTGACACAATGTTGAATTATCTAAGTCCAACAAATGAATTTCCCGCCATCCGAAATTCTACGGTTGACGAGGTCAAAGCCAATATCATTGCGTTTGCAAACAATGAAGATAATTGGTGCGTTTCGGTGAAAGGATACGACTACGTGACCGCGGACGACGTATTTATTACAGAACAGGGAAAGACGATCCGTGCTTACGTACAGCCAAACGGGGCGAGCGTGTTCATGCATGTGATCACACCCGGAAAGGAGCGTACGATCGCACAGTATACGCGTCTGATCAATGGCTTTGTAACAGATGAGATCATTTGGCTCAACGGAATGAATGGCGAAAATGGCAATGTCGTAAAAAGCGGTGCCGAGTATACCGCCGAGGATCTTGCCCAAGCTCCCGATATCGGTCAAGCCATTGCAGGGCTGGATATCTCCGGAATGAAGCCTCCGCATATGATCATCACAAAGGATATGCATTTCGGATATGTGTATGCGGAGGGCACTTACCGCAAGGTGCTCGGAAAGGTGTACGGCGTCGTGCGCGTAACGTGGCGTTATAACTATACCGATATCACAAACGCTTATAAATGTGATGATATGTACTACTTGTATCACGAAAACGGTCGAGGGCATGTTGTCAGTAGGTTCAGACTTAGGCTTATGCTTGGTAACGACGCGTTTATTCACAATTATTCCTATTTGAGCATGCTGATTTGGGGATAAAAGTGCAAAAGGCGAGCGTATTTTACGCTCGCCTTATCTTGATATTTTTAAAAAAAATGATATAATAGGATCATGTATTTAACGAAAAATAATGAAAAGCAAATATCTATTTTAAGTAGACAGCAGAACTATTGACTTACAATGTACATATCGTTATACTTATAGTGCATCTATAACTAAAGGAGCTGATACGAATGGATGAAAACTTCAAGATAGGAAATTTTATATGCGAACTGAGAAAAAGCAAAGGATTATCGCAGGCTGAACTTGGCAACAAGTTAAACGTAACCAATAAGGCGGTTTCTCGGTGGGAAACGGGACGAGGACTTCCCGACAGTAGTTTGTTATTGCTTTTAGCAAAAGAATTGGGCGTCACCGTAGATGAGATCTTACGTGGAGAGTTTGTCACTTCCGAAGCCGAACTGACTACAAATAAGGAACCTCGTGTAGAGATTCAAGAAAAAAGCATAAAGGTCAAAAAACAAAATACGCTATTGGAATACAGAGGAATAAAAAAGCAGTTGCTTAGGGATTCGCTTATCGTTATTCCAACCTTCATTTTTATCTGTGTTTGGCTCTATCTCGGATTGAATCCGAATATTGAGTTGACACCTGCTGCCGACTATCAAACCTCGGTTATCATCAATTTATTTGTGCCTTTGATGATCATTGACGCTGCTCAGATCGTATACGCTTCCTTTTTGATTACTGATTCTATTCGTATGCAAGGGAAAAAGTGGTATCTCAAACTGCTGATCTGTATAGGTATTTATTATGCTGTCGTTCACCTTTTCTTTGTAGTCTATATTTATAGAATCATTCGATTTATCATTTTGAGAAATAAGATGAAAAAGCAGCTGTCTCATTTCTAAATGTTCATCAAAAAAATCGAAAATGCTATAAGAAGCGGGAGCACATTTGCAATGCAAATGTGCTCCCGCCATATTTTTTACTGCGTCACGCGGAAGGTGCGTGCTTCGCCGTTGGTCATTTCGAACGAGAAGGCAAGGGAATAGGTGCCGTCGTCCTCGCGGAAGGTCATATATCCATCGTAGCTGTAATGCTGATAGTCGTAATCGACCCAATTGCCGCCGTCAAGCACCTGAATGGTGGGCTTGGTGTAGGAGTCAAAGCCGTACACGCGAACTGCGTAAATGGTAGAGCCGCCACCGCTGACAGTAAATTCTGCGGTATTGTTCTGTGCCATCACGGTGGGCAGGTAAGTGTCTGCGATCACCGTGCCAACGCTTGCCTCGGTCTTGATAGGCGAGAGAACCGAATCCTCTCTGACGCCAAGCACGTTGGAATCGTCTGTGCTTTCAGGCTGACCCCAAGGCAGCAGGATCATGTCAATGCGTACCGTGTCACCTGCACGCAGGGTTACGTCGCCAAGGTCTGCGGTCAGGGTAGCGAGGTTGACGCCGCCTACAAAGCTTTCCTTGAGTACAAGGTTGCCGTCATAGGTCTTGCCGCCGATGACCATCGCGTAATCCTTAATCACAACAGCCATGTTGACCGAATCAACATTCTTGTGGGTAGGATCGGAGTCGACGTAGTAATCAAAGTATGCGCCTTCTTTGCCCAGCTTATAGTAATCTGTATGATCACTGAGTTTGAGGTCAACCGTCTGGGGCTGATTGTTCTCGTCGAGATAACCGAGCTTCTTATACACGATCGCTCTGCCGTCCATCGAGAAGAAGGAGAAGTTATTAACGAAGTCCTTGATTTCCAGATCCTCCAGTACGGTCAGATCCAGCGTATAATAGGTTCTGGTCTCATCGGATTGCGCCATTTCGGCCTGTCTGTAATCGACCTGGATCTTGCCGTCATCCGAGAGATAACTCATATCAATATCCACGTAAACGGGGCCGGACGAGGAAATATCTGCGGTTTGCGATTCAGAGCCGAAGAAATTGCCGTTTGCATCGGTATACTGCAGCCAGTAAAGTCTGCCCGCACTGGTGTGCTGGGGCTGATTGTTCCACAGAGGCGAGGACATTGCACGGAAGTCGGGCAGCGTCCAGTAATCCTTGCCGTACACGTAGTAAGGAGCTATGCAGTTGGTTTCGGTGACACCGCAGGAAAGGTGATAGTAGGGTGCGATAAACTGAATGGAGGAGAGCTGCTTAAGCGGCACGTTACCCCAGTTCTGATACAAGTTGACAGACTTGAAGTGTCTTGTCTGGTTCTTATCAACGGTAATGGGGAAGATCGCATAGCCGTAGTGCATATCCTCGGGATCAAACAGCTTTTCCTCGTATTCGCCTTTGAAGTTCTTGCAAACCTCAACGTTGATGGGCAACAGTGCATCGTTTCCATCCAACACCACGCTGCATTCCAGCGCGCCGGATGTGGTAGTGTGCGCAAATACGTAAATGTCACGGTCATATTCGTCGCCTTTGATCTGTGTATCTACGATGAATTGCCATTGAGGATCTTTGTAATAAGCAGGATTGAAATCAGTACCGTTCAGCGTATAGGTGTAGCAGCCGATAAGGCTGTTATAGCCTGCAAACTTTGCATTGTCACGCGCGGTTACGATCTTGATATCGGTCAAGGGATTACGCTCGATGTAAGCCTGTCTTTCCAACTCGTCAAACGAGTGGCTCTCATCTGTATAAATACGATGACCGATCGAATAGCTTGCATGCGATTTCAAGGTGCTCGATGCAGGCGTATAGGTTTGCGTGATCACGTAATAGCCTTCTTCAAGCGTTACAGTTACCTCGCCGGTGTATTCGTCATCGGCAGGGAAGATGTAACCGAACACGCCTGCGTCGGTAATGTCAAAGCCAACGTATTCCACGGAAGCAGCGTCAATGCCGTTAATATCCGTGTGCTTGCCGTTCTTGTCTGCAATGACCAGAGAAGATACGCGGCTTTGTTCAATGCGGGTCACAGCACCGAAGCCGCCAAAGCCCTTGGTGTCGCCATCTGCGACAACGCGGATCTGCTGGTGCAGCTTGTCGCCGTAAACGTGATAATTTCTGTCAAGCTTCATGGTCGTAGCAGCGGAGGTCGTGATCTTGACAGCATTCATTTCCTTGATTTCGATCTTCTCGCCAACCTTGCTGCCGCAGTCAACGCGAATGCCTTCGACCTTGCCGGTATAATTGGGTATGGTAGTCAGGGGAATGATCACCGTGCAAAATTCTTCGCCGGGAACAACAGAGCAGGAAACCAGCTGTTCGCTGTTAAAGTTTCCGGTCGAATCGGTACGGAGATACAGTACAACGTTGGTCGCATGCTCGGTGCGAATGGTAAGTTCGATCGCGTTGTAATCCGAAGCTTGATATTTTACGTTCCAATGGAAATAGGGGTCATTGGTGTTTCCTACAACTGCTGTAAGTACGCCATCCTTTGTTTCGATGGAATCAATATCGTGAGTAGAGGGCTTGCGCGCCTTGGCAAGCAGATCGTAGCTGCCCGCGCTTTCGTCGTACTCATAAACAGAGGGCAAGAATCCCTGATCTAAGAAATGAATGTCATAGTAATAGTAACCGAAGCGGTAGATGTTACCGCGCGCATTCGGGCCGGACTCGGAAGCATACAGCTTGTCACCGGTTTCGGTAATAACGAATGCGTCCATCGTATCGGTCACGTAAGGGATACCTTGCTTATTGTAGAGAGCCGCTACCTGTTTGTTGCTTTTTTGAGCAAGGTTATAGATCAGGTTGATATCGCCGTTGGAGATCTCCGCAGTTTCTCTTTTTTGATCAAGATAACGGAAGTTTATCAGGTTTGCAACGTCGTCTGCGTATGCAATCGCATCACCCCAAGCACTCGCGTCCTGCTTGATTTGAGGGCTCGTGACGTTACCGGACTGATCCATGGTAAAGCCTACGGGGACAGAAAGCGTACTCAGTGCAGGAAGCTCGCCGGAACTTACGTCACAATTGAATGCTGCAGAGAAAAATGCAGCGATCATATCGGACAGAAGTTGCGCTTCGCCACCAATGTAAAGCTTGCTCTCGGAAACGTAAACCGTGTGCTCGGCGTAAGTTGCACCGCGTGCATGACCGATGATGATCTCGTGATTGGCAATAGCATAATCTGCCTCGTCGTCGGTCACGATTTGCAAAGCAACGCCGGTCACGCGCTCAATCGTATCACGCAAAAGCAGGGCGGCTGCAAAAACAGGATCTTGTGCAGTAAGGTTTGCAGGACGCACGATCACATAGTCCGAAGCGCCGTCCTTGACAAGATCCAGCACCTGCTCGGGTGCCGGTGTGTCCGTAGCACCTGTATCGGTTGTGCCTTCGTCGGGTGAGGGGGTGTTTTTACACGCAGCCAGGCAGGGGAGCAGCAAGAGCAGCGTGAGCAGAAATGGCAAAAGTCGTTTCATAAATTACCTCCGTTGGGTTATTGTATACATTATACATAAAAAACACGGAATTGTCAATAGAAATAGGGGCAGTTGCACGCAACTGCCCCGTAGGTATTTATGAAATTATCTCTTGGAGAGAACCTCAGCCTCGTACTCCTCGATCTCCTTGAACCAGCAAGAGCAAGCGCAAGCGCCGTTTCTCTGGCAGAACTCGGTCCAGATATCGCCGAAGGGCAGGGTCTTAACTTCCTCACGCAGCATCATCAGCTTGGTGGTGTTGCCGGCGTCCTGAAGAGCCTTCATCTCAGCGTTGGGAGAGAGCAGAGCGTAAAGCAGAGCCTTCTGTACGCTTCTCATACCGATAACCAGAGCAGCTACACGGTTGATAGAAGCATCGAAGTAGTCGGTTGCCAGGAATACTCTGTCAAGAGCATCGCAGCGAACAACTTCCATCATCATCTCTCTGGTGTCGTCGTCGAAGTTAACAACGTGGTCAGAGTCCCAACGAATGGGTCTGGTGATGTGCATAGCCAGCTTCTCGGAGAAGCAGAGCATTGCGGGCAACTTGTCGTAAACGACTTCGGTGGGATGGTAGTGACCGTTGTCGAACAGCGGAACGATACCGCGGGACAGAGCGTAGGACAGAGCGAACTCACCGGAACCAACGGTGTAGGACTCTACGCCGATACCGAATACCTTGGACTCAACGCAGGGGTAAACCTTGGTCTTGTCGTAGCCGCAAGCCAGGATCTCGTCCAGGGACTGAGCGTATCTCATACGGGGGCCCATACGGTCAGCAGGGATATCCTTGAAGCCGTCGCCGGTCCAGAAGTTGATAACGCAGGGATAGCCGGTCTCGTTTGCGAAGTACTCAGCGATCTTCATGCAGCAGATACCGTGTCTTACCCAGAACTTTCTGATCTCCTCGTCGGGAGAAGAAAGGGTCAGGCCGTTTGCCTTGGGGTGAGAGAAGTAGGTGGGGTTGAAGTCCAGACCCATGCCGTGCTTCTTTGCAAAGTCAACCCACTTCTGGAAGTGCTTGGGCTCAAGCGCATCTCTGTCAGCAAACTCGCCGTCCTCGAAGATAGCGTAGTTAGCGTGAACGTTGATCTTGTGGGTACCGGGGATCAGGGAGAGAGCCTTTTCAAGGTCAGCAAACAGCTGATCGGGGCCGGTTGCTCTGCCGGGATAGTTACCGGTAGTCTGGATACCGCCGGTCAGAGGGCCGTTGTTCTCGAAACCAAGAACGTCGTCTGCCTGCCAGCAGTGCATAGAAATGCGAATGTCGGAAAGCTTGGAGATCGCAGCCTCGGTGTCAACACCGTACTTAGCGTAGATCTGCTTTGCGGATTCATAGCGTTGATTCATTTTTGTGTTCCTCCTGTAGATATATGTACAATTTTTTGAGAACATATATAGTCAAGATACATTATACAGTATTTGGCGGCGTTTTGCAAGATGTTTTTGAAAAAAAGTTGCGTGAAATGCAACAATTTGATAGAGAGTTGGTGCATATAATACGACAAAAAAGAGAGCGCCCTCCATTTTGGATGACGCTCTTGTCCGCTCTTATGATAGTGATGAGCAATGCGCCCAAGATAATTTCTACGTAAGCTCAGCGGACTAGTTACTTAAATTCGTCCGCATCAATAGGTGTTTCTGAAAAGTTTCCACTACTAACAGGATAAAGGGTATATTCCCACGAATATTCTGTAAAATCAAGAATCTCGTCGTCCATCGAATAACTGGTATGTTCGCCAAATAAAAGTTCATTGCCGTACCAAGTGTCACCCGATGCAAAATAAACGTAAAGGTATTCGCTAGGGACACCAACTGTGACGGTTGTTCCGGCTCTGACATAGAAACTCAACCTTGTGACACCAGAGGATGTTTTTAATTTGACAACGCAAGATTCACCGCCTGATGCAGTTATTGTTATTGTAGAACCATCATATGCCTCAACGCCGGTCAGTATTTCGCCGCTTATAGGCTCTGTCATCGGTGTTAAATCTGAGTCGTTATCAGAAACAAAGGCGTCAATAAATATAATTGCTATCACTAACGCAAAAATAATACCAATAATAATTAGAATTTTATTTGCTTGTGTGGAGTTTTGCTTTTTTTGCGTTGGAGTTGGAGAATATGTGTACACATAAGAGGGAGTAGTCTCTTGTTTTATTGTGTATGGGGATTGGGAGAGTGGCGTAGCGGAAGCTTCAACTTTATGCCCACAATTGGGGCAGAATTTGCAGTCCGAGGGCAAAAGGTTGCCACAGTTTGTGCAATAGCGATTTTTTGGCTTGTCTTCAGTTTTCAACAACAGATCGTTTCCGTAAAATCTCCCGTTGTTGTCAGAGGTATCACCCTCGGCGGAAAGGGAATAGCGCACAGATGACGATTCTTCTTGGGAAGTCTTGGCATTTTCTACTGGATGCTCCATGAATATCTCCTTTCTTTTGGGAAATTATTATGCCGCTTTAGACTGGTGGCATTGATTACTTCGGCGGCAGCAAGCCGCCGCCCTACGGTTATTTCGAATTACAAAGATTCAATCTCCCTCATCCATGCGTTCATGGACGCGTCGGAGGGCATGCAGAGGCCGCCTCTGGGGGAAACGGACACGCCGCAAACGGCAGGGCCGTCGGGCATGCAGGAACGCTTGAATTGCTGGGTAAAGAATCTGCGCGTGAATACCTTAAGCCAATGCGCGATCGTATCTGCATCAAACTGACCGTCGAAGGCGTAGCACGCAAGGCGGTAGATCTTTTCGGGGCCGAAGCCGTAGCGCAGGGCATTGTAGATAAAGAAATCGTGCAGCTCGTAAGGACCAACCAGATCTTCGGTCTTTTGCGCAATGTTGCCATTCTCATCGGCAGGCAACAGCTCGGGGCTGACAGGGGTGCCGACTACGTCGTCCAGCGCGTCCGCTATGGCGATCTCGCCCAGCTTTCTGTACTTGCGTGCAGCATAAGCCACCAGATTGCGCACCATGGTTTTGGAAACGCCACAGTTGACGCTGTAGTTGGACATGTGGTCACCGTTATAGGTAGCCCAACCCAGTACAGACTCCGAAAGGTCGCCCGTGCCCACAACAAGACCGTTGCATTGGTTGGCAACGTCCATCAAAATCTGCGTGCGCTCGCGCGCCTGGCTGTTTTCATATACGACGTTATGATTGCTCGGATCGTGTCCGATATCCTTAAAGTGCAGGGCAACGGACTCACCGATCGGGATCTCTCTAAAATCAACGCCGAGCTGCTCGCACAGCACGGTTGCGTTGTTCTTGGTTCTCGCAGTTGTGCCAAAACCGGGCATGGTGATGGCAAGCACCTTATCTGCAGGCATGCCAAGCGATTTGACCGCATCCACGGCAATAAGCAGGGCAAGCGTGGAGTCAAGACCGCCTGAAATGCCAAGCACCAGCGTGTCTGCGTGCGCAGCCTTGATGCGTGCGCGCAAGCCTTCGGTCTGAATGTGCAGGATGTTCTCCCAGCCCGCATCATGATTGAAGGGAACAACAAAGGGCAGGGGATCAACAAATCTCGTCAGTTCGGTATCGGCATAGCCAAGCGAGAAATCTACCTCGGCAAACTCGCGATTACCGGTTTTGTTGCTAAAAGCAGCATCTTTGATGCGTTCGCTTGTCAAAAGCTGCACATCGATCTCTGTGCATACGTAATCCGCGGAGAAATCAAAGGGCTTTCTGCTATTTAAAATTGTACCTTCTTCAGCAATGATCGCGCGTGCACCGTATGCCGCGTCGGTCGTGGATTCGCCTCTTCCTGCGTTGCAATACAGGTATGCGCAATGATTAGCGAAAGACAAATATTGCGCTTCGTTGTACGATCTGCAATCCTGTCCGGCTATCTCGGGAGTGGACGCAAGGCGGCAGATCAAGGTCGCGCCGGCGGCGCAAAGATCGGTGATATCACCCTCTCCAACGCATACGCCGATCTTGAGCTCGGGCATATCGGAGCAGGAGAAAATAGTGTTATTGCCAAAGTTGCAAACCTGCATGCCGTCGCCAAACGCATCAAATGCATAGGCTGCATCGCGCAGCTGCGCAAAGTAGCGTCTGTCTGCATTCGTTGCAGGAACAATACCAAGCATCGTGCCCATACCGCAAACGGCGGCACAGTTATAAAGCTTGCCGTTCATGTAAATCGGCAAGCCGACAATGCTGATCATATCGAGATCTGCAGTCATCTCCAGATAGTCTGCAAGCGCTGCTTTGGCACTTGCAATCAAAGTGCTTTGATAGAAAAGATCGCCACAGGTCGCACCGGTCAGGCAAAGCGCAGGGAACGCCAGTACGCGCACGCCGTCCTGCTCGTAAGCTGTGCGTGCGGTATTTGCAAGCACTTGCGCGTTATACGCAGGGTCTGCAAGTCTGATTTCGGGTGCTGCGGCAGCAATCTTGATAAATCCGTGTTTCATGGAAACCTCCAAAAAAACAATTTCTTAAGCATAGTATAGCACGATATGGTTGCGAATGCAAGACCTGACACAAAAAAACACGAAATCTTGCAAGAATCATTGACTTTTCTATATATGTTTGTTATAATATTATCAATAAATTACAGGAAGAAGGCTGAAAAATGAAAGACATCTCGAGAAACTTGACAATGCTGTGTGATTTTTACGAATTGACCATGAGCAATGGCTACTTTGCTTGCGGCTTTGCGGATAAGATCACCTATTTTGACGTGTTCTACCGTTCCAATCCCGATAATGGCGGCTATGCCGTTGTAGCGGGTCTTGAGCAGGTGGTGGAATACATCAACGATCTGCATTTTGACGAGCAGGATATTCAGTATCTGCGCGACAAAAATTGCTTTAGCGAGGAATTCCTTGATTACCTGCGCAACTTCAAGTTCACAGGCGATATCTGGGCAATTCCCGAGGGCACCGTGGTATTCCCGGGCGAGCCCTTGATGACCGTGCGCGCCAAGGCGATCGAGGCGCAGTTCATTGAGACCTACGTGCTCATGATGATCAACCACCAATCCCTGATCGCTACCAAGGCGGCAAGACTTGCGCGTGCCGCAAAGGGCAGACCGATCAGCGAGTTCGGCTCAAGACGTGCACAGGGTAGTGACGCGGCAATTCTCGGTGCGCGTGCTGCGTATATCGGCGGCGCATCCGCAACGGCTTGTACCATTTCGGATATTGCTTACGGCGTTCCCGCAACGGGCACGATGGCGCACTCCTGGGTACAGATGTTTGACAACGAGTATACCGCATTCAAGACCTACTGCGAGATCTATCCCAACAATGCAACGCTGCTTATCGACACCTACAACGTGCTGGAATCCGGCGTGCCCAACGCCATTCGCGTTTTTAATGAGGTGCTCAAGCCCCTCGGCATTACCAAATGCGGCGTGCGCCTTGACTCGGGTGATATTACCTATCTGTCTAAGAAGGTCAGAGAAATGCTGGACGCTGCAGGCTGGACCGAGTGCAAGATCGTGGTATCCAACTCGCTTGACGAGTATATTATTCGCGAGCTGATCAGACAGGGCGCGTGCGTAGATGCATTCGGCGTTGGCGAGAGATTGATCACCTCGCTCTCCGCTCCCGTATTTGGCGGCGTTTATAAGCTGGTTGCGGTTGAGAATGAGGACGGCAGCATTAAACCCAAAATCAAGATCAGCGAAAACGTTGGCAAGATCACCACACCCCATTTCAAAAAGATCTACAGACTGCGTGGCAAGGAAACTGGCAAGGCAGAGGCTGACGTTATCTGTCTGCACGATGAGATCATCGACGACTCGCAGCCCTATGAGATCTTTGATCCCGAACACACCTGGAAGCGCAAGATCATGCAGGACTACACGGCAACCGAGCTGATGGTGCCGATCTTTGAGCAGGGCAGGCAGGTATACGAACTGCCGAGCATCGAGCAGATCAAGGCGCATTGCCAGGACGAAATTCAGGGCATGTGGGAAGAAGTGCGCAGATTCACCAACCCGCATAAGTACTACGTTGACCTCTCTCAAAAGCTTTGGGATATTAAGCACGAAATGCTTAGAAAACGCGGATGAAAAGGAGAAATTCTATGAAATTCAAAAGAGCATTGCTCATTTTGCTTGCGTTACTGACACTTGGCTGTGTCGTTTTCGCTGCATGCAACACGGACTCTCCTACGCCCGATTCGGAAACCACGGTGACCGAAGGCGAAACGACCGAGCCCTCGGAGGACACCGAGCAGCCCGGTACACAAGAAGACACCACTGCAGAGGATACAACAGCTGAGGAAACCACGACCAACAAGTTCAACGATCCGCTTTCGGCTACAAGCATTACCTTTACCGGCAACGAGTCCTTCAGCTGGAAAAAGATGCTTACGGGTGCAAACCAGTGCGAGTACGAGATCGTAAAGGACGAGGAGTGCAGATACGTGCTTAAGCTGACGACCAAGGACGGCGCAAGTGACCCCTTTATCCTGTTTTCTTACAAGGATTACATGAAGAAATTCAATATGACGCAAGCCAAGGCTGATGAATACAAGTATATCGTGCTTAAGATCAAGGCTGAAAACGTGACAAGCGATGGCTTTGAGCTGTTCTACGCTGCAGGTAAGGTTACCGGCCCTGTGGGTGGATGCAGCAAGATTGCCACCTTTGATCAGACCAATACAGGCTGGCAATACGTGATCTTTGATCTGTCTGCTGCTGCCGATTGGTCGGGCAAGATCAATATGTTCCGCTTTGACTTTTTGACTGCGCCCTCGGGCGGCGGCGAAACCGTTTACATTGCCTCCATCGATATGTACAAGACCGCTGACGAGGCTTACCAGAACTTTGACGTTGATATGACCCGTCCCGGAACAGGCTCGGATCTCAAGGAAGAGAAGGTTGACGGCGTCAATTACGACAAACTGACGGCATCGGGTGAGGATTCCTCGGTTCTGTTCTGGTTTGATCACATGACCGAAAAGACCTACCGCGACAATATTACACCTTCCGGTTTTGACACTTACGTCATTCACATGGCAGGCAATTCGATTGAAAACTGCCAGTTCTTTGTAGCACCCACCGCATCCGCCAAGAATATCCGCGTTGAAATCACGGATATGACCGACGGACAGGGCAACGTGCTCAAGACGCAGCTGCTGCGTGAGCATTACGTAAAGATCGGCAACGATTGGGTACCCGATGCGCTTCCTCCCGTGGATGGCAATATCAGCATTGCAAAGAACAACTCTCAGGGGTTTGTTCTCAAGGTCTGGGCAGAGCAAAATCAGCCTGCAGGACTGTACAGCGCAACTGTCAACGTATACGATGCGGATACAGGCGCGTGCATCAAGACCGCTAACGTATACACCAAGGTTTATGATTTCTCGCTCTCCGAGCATACCGCTCTGAAAACTGCCGTGCAAATGTCTCCTTGGGTGATCGCAAATTCTTACGCACAAAAGGGAATGAACGATTACTCCGCAGAAGAGATCTACAAGATTTATTACGATTTCATGCTTGAAAATCGCATCTCCTGCTACAATCTGCCGTATTCGCTGTGGGATAGCCGCGTAACCGCGTATCTTGACAACCCCAGAGTGACTTCGTTTAGTATCAAGGAGAGCAACGGCGGTGACGAGGCAGGCGCACATGCACTGCTTTCTCAGAAGCCCGAATGGCTTGAAAAGGGATATTTCTACTATGTTGACGAGCCTACTAACACGGATCTGCTGTACCAGCTCAAATCTCACGGTGAGCGTCTTGCTTCCACCTATCCCGGTTACAGACAGGTCTCGCCCTTCTTTACCAATATCACGATTGATGGCGTAGACCAGATTTCCTTTATGGCTCCTTACACCCAGATCTGGTGTACCAAGGTATTTGCATTTACTCCCAGAGAAAAGAGCATTATCAGCGGTGCCCAGTACCTGACCACCGTGCCGCAGGATCAGCAATACGGCACGTTTGAGGAGAGAATGAAGGCAGAGGTCGCAGGCGGCGACGAGCTGTGGCTGTATTTCTGCTGGGAACCCAATCAGCCTTATGCAAACTGGCTGGCTACCGGTGACGGTACTGAGCCTGTCGTAACGATCTGGCAGTGCAAGATGACCGATGCTACCGGCGTTCTTTACTGGGGCTCTACGTATTGGTCTGCCGATCCCTATAATGATCTCGCTTCTACCGTAATTACCAGCGTATATGGCGACGGCGTACTGCTTTACAGCGGTGCAGAGGTTGGCAAATACGAGGCAGTCTCTTCGTTCAGACTGGAGAATATCCGACTTGGTATTCAGGATTATCAGATGCTTGATATGCTGGAACAGGCTGCAGGAACGCAGGCTGCGGACGACATGGTGGCAATGGTAACCAAGGACGTGATTACCTATACCAATGACGATGATTACCTGCATGCTGTGCGCATCATGCTTGCCGAAAAGGTAGCTGCAACGGCTGCAAACTGATACTTTCGCAAAAGCACCCAAGCCCCGTGTCACGGAGCTTGGGTGCTTCTTTATGATTACCTATTAATAATTATAAACTTTTTATAAAATATATGAGAATATGTTGAAATTTTAAAAGAGTTGTGTTATAATGTAAAAAGGAATTTTTTGCAAAGGCGGTGGATCGAATGATCGAATGGCAGGAGTTATTAGACGGTGTTCGCACGTTTTTTGAGGACTATATTCTGTATCCGATCAATAATATGCATCCCGTTACGGATCTGTTGGATATCTTGCTTTTAACGGGCTTGCTTTATTACTTGTTTAGATTTGTAAGACGACGCAGAGCAGGCAAATTGCTGCTTGGTATTGCTGCGTTGTTTGGTATATTTATGATATGCAGCGTGCTTGATATGAAGGCGCTTGGTCTGATTATGGATAACTTCTTGACTGTAGGTTTGGTTGCCATAGTCATTATCTTCCAGCCCGAGCTGCGTGACGCACTTGAGCGCGTAGGCAGCACTTCCTTGCGTATCGGTCGCTTTGGCGGAGAGAGAACCGGTTCTGCTGCCGAGATCGAGCACGTAGCGGCAGAGATCGCTTCTGCGGCTTGCTCGCTGTCCTCTGAAGGATACGGCGCTCTGATCGTGCTGCAGCGTACTACAAAGCTTCAGGACTACATGGATAAGGGCGAAAGATTGGATGCGAAGGTTTCCGAAAAGCTTTTGCGCAATATTTTCGTAAACAAGTCTCCTTTGCATGACGGTGCCGTTATCATTGAGGGCGACCGCATTGCCTCGGCTGCTTGTAAGCTGCCTTTGACCGAAAACGAGGACGCTGTACGCGATCTGGGTACCAGACACCGCGCAAGCGTTGGTATCACCGAGGTCAGCGACGCTATGGTCGTTGTCGTATCCGAGGAGAACGGCGTAATTTCCATTGCTTACGGCGGTGGACTTTACAGAGATTATGACTACAAGAATTTGTACGATGCATTGTGCAGCTTTATGGATTACCGTAAGAAGAGACCTGTACAGAACGGCGTTGTCAAGACGCTTGATTCGTCTGATAACGTTCAGGTTGGCAAGAGCGACGACAGAGAGGAGGCGTGATGAGAGCTATGAAAACCGGAACCAGTTCATTTCAACAAAACAAGAGCGTCAGCATAGCCGCTCTCATCATTTGCTTTATCATTGCGTGCGGCATTTGGCTGTATGCGCAGGCGACCGATGATGATATCAAGGTCACGGTATACAACCAGATTCCCGTTGAATTTGTCGGCGGCGATTCCTTCAAAGAGACAACGGGCTATGACGTGCATTCTTTGTTGGTACAAAATGCAAACGTGACGATCAGCGGCACCAACCGTGAGCTGGTAAAGTACGATGCACAAAACATTCGCCTGATTGCTGACGTTGGCGCTGCTAACAACGGCGTTGCCACCATCAAGGCTTACCACGTTGACGAGGATGGCAACAAGACCGAGATCAAGAACTATGAGATCACACCTGCCGTAGTGACCGTAAACGTTGCAAAGTCGGTGGAATATACTGTTACGGATATTACGGCTGACAAGAACGAGCTTGAGTACCTGTACAAAATCGAAGAGACGTCCTTGAGTGGCACGTTTACCGTAATCGGTCCCGTACAGGACGTGGACGCAATCGGGTCTGTAAAGTTTGACCTTGATTACAAGAACGTGATGAATACCCCCGGTACTCATACCGTTCCCGTGACCTCGATCGTGTTCTTGAATCACGAGGGCGAGCCCTTGTATAGCGAGACAAACAAGAACGAGAACATCAAATACGACACCACGGGCATTATGGTTTCCGTGACTGTCGAGAGCATCCATGCAGAAACAAATGACAAATAAATTCGTAAAAGCTTCGGGGATGGTGATCGAATCGATCACTGTCCCTTTGGACGCAGAAGAGCAAGAAATTTATGCCAAGGCAAGGCAACGGTTAAAGAAAATCGGATGTCAGGTCGGGCAGTATACGCTTAGCTTGTTCAAAAGATCTGTGGATGCAAGAGATCGCTCGAGTGTGCAATTCGTATATTCCGTGCTTGCAATCAACACAAGCGGTGAGTATCCGGCGAATCAGGCATTGCTGCAGCGCCAGAAAATCAGATTGTTGCAATCCGAACAGATTATGCCCGAGTATGGGCACGCGCCCCTGAGTGCACCTCCGCTGGTTGTTGGTATGGGTCCTGCAGGTCTGTTTGCAGCTTTGATGCTTGCGCAGAACGGTTACCGACCTGTGATCATAGACAGAGGCGATGACGTGGCTGAGCGTGTACGCTCGGTGGATCGCTTTTATCAAACCCGAGTGCTCGATATCGATAGCAATATTCAGTTTGGCGCGGGTGGAGCAGGCACGTTTTCGGACGGAAAGCTGATGACGCGTATCCACGATCCCAAATGCACGTACGTGCTGTGCACCATGGTAGAGCACGGTGCTCCAGCTGACGTGATGCTGTTATCCAAGCCTCACGTAGGCACGGATATGCTGCGAGCAGTTGTAGATAGTATCTTGCAGAAAATACAGGCATTGGGAGGACAAGTCATTTACCGTTGCAGATTGGACGGATTTGACCAAAACTCCGACGGAACTGTGACGGCGCATACCACGCGTGGGGATTTACTGTGCAGTACGATCGTATTAGCCGTAGGTCACAGCGCACGCGACACGTATAAAATGCTGCTTGAAAAGCAGATGGAGCTGGTTGCCAAGCCGATTTCGGTAGGCGTCAGAATTGAGCATCTGACAACCGATATCGACAACGCACTTTACGGTGATTTTGCCGGACATCCCGCGCTTGGTCATGCAGAGTATGCACTATCTGATACGCGCACGCAGCGCGGTGTATACACCTTTTGCATGTGTCCCGGCGGTGAGGTTATGGCTGCAGCTTCGGAGCATGGCGGTCTGGTCGTCAACGGTATGAGCAACCGCGCAAGAGACGGCAGGAATTCCAATGCAGCCGTGGTGGTTTCGCTTGGCTGTGAGGATTTCGAGCCTGTCAACGGCAGCCTTGCAGAGGGCGCGATTGCTTTGCAGCGCAGCATTGAGTCAAAGGCGTTTGCTTTGGGTGGCACAGATTATACAGCGCCCATTCAAACGGTAGGTGATTATCTTCATGGCAGGGTAGAGCACGAGCCTGCTCGCGTTATGCCTACGTATATGAACGGCAGCTGCAAGATTGCAGATCTTTCTCTTGTTTTCCCCGAGACGGTCAATCGCACCTTGCGTTACGGTCTTGAAGTGTTTGACGGCAAGATCCACGGCTTTGCCGCGCAAGATGCCGTGCTGACCGCTGCCGAGACAAGAACGAGTGCGCCCGTGCGCATTCCCAGAACCGAACAAAGAAATGCGATCGGTTTTTCATACGTTTATCCTTGCGGAGAGGGTGCAGGATATGCAGGCGGCATTACAAGTGCCGCTGTTGACGGAGTCAATACCGCGCTTGCAGTGATGAAGCGCTTTGCCCCTTACCGCGATTGATATTTGACAGTTCTATTTTTTAATCAGCTTTAAAGAAATGAAATAGTACAGTTATCATGCTCTTTCGGTGCCGATGTGACCGAGGAGTCATGGAACGAATAGGATGAAGGATTTTTTTATCATGAATGAATTGAAAAGAGAGCGCGTGTGGTCGGTCTTGTATACGCCGAATGAGGGCGAGACCGATCAAAAGATTGCGCGCATTGCAGAACACGTAGGTGTATCACAAATCACCGCAAGGCTGCTTTATAACAGGGGATACGACACCCCCGATAAAGCGTACGCCTTTATCAATACAAGCATTACAGCATTACACGATCCCTTCTTGATGAAGGACATGGATAAAGCCGTTGCCAGAATTTCCAAGGCAATTGAGAATGGAGAAACCATTGCTATTTACGGTGACTACGACGTTGACGGTGTCACCTCGGTAACCTCGATCTATCTTTACCTCAAAAGCAAGGGTGCAGATATCGTTTATTATATCCCGAGCCGAGATAAGGAAGGATACGGCTTGTGTGAAGCAGCCATTGAAGTCCTGGCAGATCACGGCGTTACGTTGATCGTCACGGTTGACACGGGCATTACCGCAGAACAAGAGGTCCGTTTCGCAACCCAAAAGGGCATTGATATGGTTATTACAGACCACCATGAATGCCGCGAGGAATTGCCGCCCGCATGTGCGGTTGTCAATCCGCACAGACCCGATTGCCCGTATCCTTTCAAGGAGCTTGCAGGTGTCGGCGTTGTATTCAAGCTGATTTGCGCATATGAGATCAGAGAATATCAAAAGCGCGGTTTGTCTGCAGAGGATGCAGTTGCATCGGTGTGCCGCGAATACGTCGATTTGACGGCTATTGGCACGATTGCGGACGTCATGCCCATCATTGATGAAAACAGATATATCGTTGCCGTCGGACTTGAGGCGGTACAGAACACCAAGCGTTGCGGATTGGATGCGCTGATTGAAGCGTCTTCGTACAATCCGAACGCAAGACAGGATCAGCCTCCCAAGAGAAAAAAGATCACCTCGGGCTTTATTGGTTTTGGTATTGCACCCAGAATCAATGCCGCAGGCAGAATCAGCAGCGCGACCAAGGCTGTGGAGCTGCTTTTGGAGCAGGATCCCGACATGGCAAGAGAACGCGCCGAGGAGCTTTGCAAGATCAATACGCAAAGACAGATTGAAGAAAACCGCATTGCCGAGCAAGCATACAGAACCATTGAACAGCAGCATGATTTTATCAATGACAGAGTGATCGTGCTTGAGGATGATTCGTGGCAGCAGGGCATTATCGGTATCGTATCTTCACGCATTACGGAAAAGTATGGACTTCCGTCCGTTCTGATCTCGTTTGACGGCGCAACGCGCGGCTATGCGAGCCTGGATGACGTTGGCAAGGGCTCTGGCAGAAGCATCAAGGGAATGAATTTGGTAGATGCGCTGACGCATTGCAGCGATCTTTTGACAAGATACGGCGGACACGAGTTGGCAGCAGGTCTTTCGATCGCCAGATGCAATATTGACGAGTTCCGTCAAAGAATCAACCAGTATGCACGAGAGAATCTGGACAGCGACGCGTTGGACATTTGTTACGAAGCGGACTGCGAGGTTGACGTGCATAGCCTGACCATGCCGCTTGCGGTAGAGCTGAGTGCTCTTGAGCCCTTTGGCGTTGCCAATCCCACACCTGAGCTGGTCTGCAGAAATTTGACGGTGTTTAAGATCATTCCTCTCGGAGCAGGCAAGCACTGCAAGATCATTCTTGCCAAGGACGGATTGCAGATGCAAGCCGTATGGTTCGGCACGCCCGCATCCACCTGTCCTTTCAGCGTTTCCGATTGCGTTGACGTCATGTTCCAGCTCAGTATCAACGAATATCAAAACGTCAAGAGCCTGCAGCTGATCGTCAAGGATATGCGAATTTCGGACGACTATGCCGAAAAATGCAAAGCCGAAAGAGACAGATATCAGCAAATTCTGCAGGGAGCAACCTTCTCGGCATCCGAGAACGTATTGCCCAATCGCGAGGATATCGCTGAGGTATATAAGCTTTTGCGCAGAGAATGTCGCATCGGACATAACACGTTTTCTCACAAGACGTTGCTGTCAACGCTCAATCTCACGTCTGCATTGCAGATCAATTATATTAAACTGAAGTTCATTATTGCCATCCTGGAGGATCTGAATCTCTGCGGAGTCAAAGAGCCCGGCGACAACCTGTATATATTTGACATATACTGTAACGTTGCAAAAACCAACATCGACAACTCTGAATTTCTCAAAAAATTGCGCTCGCAATGTCAATAACGCATGACTTACTAAATTACGAGGAACATTTATGCAAAATTCGGTTCACACAGACATTACCCGATTGCTTGATATACTCAGAGCAACCGGAAAGAAATACGACGTAGAAAAGATTACGCGTGCATTTGAATATGCGGACAATCTGCACGAGGGGCAGTATCGCGTCAGTGGAGAAAAGTATATTTCTCACCCTGTCGCAGTTGCTGAGATCGTTGCGGGATTGGAGCTTGATACCGATTCTATCTGTGCTGCTTTGCTGCACGATACGGTAGAGGACTGCGCGGACAGAACCAATCTCAAGGAAATAGAAAAGCTCTTTGGCAAGGACGTCGCCGTGCTGGTTGACGGTCTTACCAAAATTGTTGCGCTGCAGGTAGAGGACAAGGAAGAGGCACATATCGAAAACCTTCGTAAAATGCTGCTTGCCATGTCCAAGGACGTTCGCGTTATCTTTATTAAGTTGTGCGACAGACTGCATAACATGAGAACGCTGGAGGTAAAGCCCGACCATAAGCGCAGAATCACTGCGCTTGAAACCATGCAGGTGTATGCTCCGCTTGCGCATCGTCTTGGTATGCAAAAGATCAAGCAAGAGCTTGAAAATCTCGGTGTTCGCTATCTTGACCCGATCGGCTATGAGGAGGTTCGCAGCGGCATTGAACAGAAGTACGGTCAGAGCCTGAATTTTATTGAGGGCATCAGACAAATCGTAGGTTCAAAGCTGGAGGAGAATCATATTTCCTATACGCTTGAGGGCCGTATCAAAACTGTTTACAGTATCTATAAGAAGATGTTCTCGCAGGGCAAGAGCTTTGACCAGATCTATGACTTTTACGCTATGCGTATTATCGTGGATACAGAGCTTGAATGCTATACCGTATTGGGTATCATTCACGAGATGTTTAACTCCATTCCCGGCAGATTCAAGGATTATATTTCCACGCCTAAGCCCAATATGTACCGTTCGCTGCATACCACCGTCATCGGACGCTCCGGTATTCCTTTTGAGGTGCAGATCCGTACCTGGGAGATGCACCATATTGCAGAATACGGTATCGCTGCACACTGGAAGTATAAGTCCGGTGCTACCTCCAAGGAGGATATGGACAAGAAGCTGGAGTGGATCGCCCGTTTGATTGAAACCGAGGACGACGCACGCGACCCCGACGAGTTCATGCATGCACTCAAGACCGATATTTTCCACGATGAGGTCTTTGTGTTCACGCCTAAGGGCGACGTAATCGCATTGCCTCAGGGCGCTACCGCTATTGACTTTGCATATGCAATTCACTCTGCGGTAGGCAACAAGATGATCGGCGCTAAGATCAACGGCAATATCGTACCGATCGACCGCGTGCTTGAAAACGGCGAGATCGTCGAGGTATTGACCACCTCTTCGGGCAAGGGCCCCAGCAAGGATTGGCTTTCTATTGTTAAAACAGGTGAAGCGAAGGCTAAGATCCGCCAGTGGTTCAAGCGTGAAAAGCGCGACGAAAACATCGTTGAAGGTAAGGCGCAATGTGAAGCAGAGATCAAAAAGACGCTTTCCAAGGTGCCTGAGAACCTGCGTAACGATATTTGCGCTGCAATTGCGCAGCGTATTGGCTTTGCAAGTGTGGACGATCTGTATAACGAGATCGGCTACGGCGGTTTGGCTATTTCCAAGATCGCAAATAAGATCAAGGACGAAGCTGCAAAATACGTGACTACTGAGCCCGAGCCCGCACCCGAGATTACCGAAACGGATATGGTTTCCTCGCCTGCAAAGGTCAGAAACGTTCGCTCCAACAGCGGAATTATCGTGGATGGCGAGACCGGATGCCAGGTCAAGTTTGCAAAGTGCTGCAATCCCTTACCGGGTGACCGCGTTATCGGATTTATTACCAAGGGTTACGGTATTTCGATCCATAAGTATGACTGTCCTAACGTTACAAGCATCATTGATCACAGTGAGTATGCCGACCGTTGGGTACAGGCTGAATGGGAGAAAGGACCTTCCGATAGCGGTAGCGTTGGCGTTTACGAAGCCTTTATCCAGTTGCACACCGAGGACAGAATCGGTATGCTTGCGGATATCGCAACCGCGCTTGCTGATATGCGTGTTGCTATTTTGTCTGTTAACTCTCAAAAGAGAAGCAATGGCATGGGCATCATCAATCTTAAGGTCAGCTGTAAAAATACCGACCATTATCAGTCCATTATGTCCAGACTTAAGTCGCTTGCAGGCGTAGTGGACGTTGTCAGAGGATATTCATCATGAAAGCAGTATTACAAAGAGTAAAATATGCAAAAGTAGAGGTTGACGGCGAGATTGTCGGTGAATGCAACCAGGGTCTTATGATCCTTCTGGGTGTTGCCAAGGAGGATACGGAAGAGGATGCAAAACTGCTTGCCGAAAAGATCGTTAAGCACAGAATTTTTCGCGATGAAAACGGCAAAATGAATCTCTCTGTCAAGGATATTGACGGGGAATTGCTGGTCGTGTCGCAATTTACGCTGCTGGCAGAGTACAGACACGGCAACAGACCGGATTTCTTTGCATCCGCAGCACCTGATGAGGCAAACAGACTGTATGAGTATTTCATTACGCTTGTGCAGCAGCACGTAAAGCACGTCGGACACGGTATCTTCGGTGCTGATATGGATGTGACCTTGACCAACTGGGGTCCTGTCACGATTGTGATGGATAGCCAAGTCCTGAAGAATAAAGGAAAGTAATCATATGAAACTGAACATTCAAGGACAAGTAAACGTATACTACGTACAAACGTTATGCATGATTTTCTATCCCGGTGAAAAGTTTTCCGAGGATCAGGAGGTCACTCCCGACACTCCCGTGCTTGATTTGTGCGTAAAAGAAAGCCAGGAAGGCTATACTGTCGATGCGACGTTGACGCAAGGCAACAAGAGCGCGAGCACGCAAAAAAATTATGCTTGGCGCGATGATATTGATAAGGACAGGCTGCTCAAGCTTGCCTTGGGCGATGCATTGCTTGTTGTTTGCGGAGAGGTTTGCGGCTACCGCCCCTCTTGGGGCATGCTGACCGGTGTGCGTCCCTCTAAGGTTGCGACCGATCTGCTCAAAAAGGGCGTTAGCAAAACGCGTGTCAAAAAGATCTTGGCGAGTGAATATTTCGTTATCCCCAAAAAAGCTGCGCTTGCAACAGACGTTGCATTGAACGAGGCAAGACTTATCGCAACGCCCGGCAAAAAGGATTGCAGCATCTACGTTTCCATTCCGTTCTGCCCGACAAGATGTGCGTATTGCTCATTCGTGTCGTATACGTCCAAGCGTTTGCTTTCGCTGATTCCTGATTATCTGGCTAAGCTTTGCGACGAGATCAAGGACGTGTTTGCATGCGTGAACCGTTTGGGGCTGAACGTCAAGACCGTATATATCGGCGGCGGCACTCCCACAATTCTTGAGGCTGATCAGCTGCGCATGCTGCTTTCGGTGATTGCAGAATCGACAGACGTGACAAAGCTTGAGGAATACACGCTGGAATCGGGTAGACCCGATACCATTACTGCGGAAAAATTTGCAGTTGCCAAGCAGTATGGCGTGACGCGTGTCAGCGTCAATCCGCAGATCCTTTGCGATGAGGTATTGCAGGGCATTGGCAGAGGTCATAGCAGTGATGAATTTTATCGCGCTTTCGAGATTGCAAGAGAAGCAGGTTTTAAGGTGATCAACACCGACCTGATTGCGGGCTTACCCGGTGATAAATTCTCGACTTTTGCCGCTTCATTTGACCGCATTCTTGCGCTCAGGCCCGAGAATATTACGGTGCATACCTTCTGCGTCAAGAAATCAGCTGAAATACTGCAAAAGGATTCCAAGGTATACGACATTCGCGGCGGAGATACGGGAAAGTGCGTAGATTACTCTCAAATCAAGGCAATGCACGAGGGATATAAGCCCTATTATATGTACAGACAGAAAAACACCGTGGGCAACTTTGAAAACGTTGGTCTTGCCACGGAAGGGAACGAGGGACTTTATAACATCTATATGATGGAAGAGGTGCACTCTATATTCGCTGCAGGTGCGGGAGCTGTTACCAAGGCTGTCGATTATATGCCTGCCGACGGTTCCAAGCCCTTTATCCAAAGATTCTTCAATGATAAATATCCTTATGAATACTTAAGAAATGAGAACGGAAAGCAAAAGCTTGAGGAGATCGAAAGATTCTACCAAGAAAGACGCTTACTTGACTAATACTTAATATCAAAAGGAGTATTTCATGCACGTAACCCAAAATTATTATACCGACGAGCAGGCTAAGGCTTTTGTTAAGCAATGTGACGCTGCCTTTGATCAACGAATTGCGCAAGCAGTGACGCTGATCATGGAACGAAATCACAGGTTTCTTTGCTTGGCAGGCCCCAGCTGCGCCGGTAAGACTACCACTGCCGAAAAGATCACGCAAAAGCTTGGCGAGCGCGGAATACGCACGCACGTCATCTCTATTGACGATTTCTTTTACGATATGGACTACCTGCTTGCATTGGCGCAAGACAGGGGCGGCGAGCTGGATATGGATTCGGTTGCATCCTTGGATCTTGCATGCTTTGCGCAGTGTCTGTCCGAGATTGTTAACGTCGGCAAAACCAATCTTCCCATCTTTGATTTTCACACGCATCAGAGAGGCGGATACAGAGAATTTACTTGCGCAAAAGATGATATTGTCATCTTTGAGGGCATTCAGGCTGTTTATCCCGAATTGACGTCTCTGATCGCTCCTTACGGAATGACCAGTATATTCGTTTGCCCTGAAACTGCAATTCAGGTTGGCGACCAAGTCTTTGAGCCGAATATCTTCAGATTTTACAGAAGAATCGTCAGGGATGCTCAATTCCGTTCTGCAGATGCGCAAAGAACGCTTGAGGTTTGGCGCGGTGTGCGAAACAATGAGGACGCCAATATTTTCCCTTACAAGGATGCGTGTGATATGACCGTGGATTCTACCATGGCTTACGATCTGCACTTGCTGGTGCCGTATTTGCGCGAGCTGCTGCAGCACGTCAGTGAGCAGAGCAGATATTATTTGCGCGCACTTGATATTCTGAACCGTATTGCAAAGATTGAACCTATTTCCGTTCAGTATCTGCAAAAGGATTCCTTGTATCACGAATTTATTCAGTTCTGATCTTCAGACCACTCTCATAAAAATGGTATGAGAGGTGGTGATCAATACGAAAACGAAAACTCATTCGTCATTTGCTGCAGGGGCTGCTTTGCTTGCAATTTCAGCACTTGTAGTTAAGCTGATCGGCGTTTGTTATAAGATTCCGCTTGTGCATTTGCTTGGTGCACAGGGCATGGGCTATTTCAATGCTGCATATGACGTTTATGCGTTGCTATGCGTGATATCTACGACGGGGCTACCAGTTGCCGTATCCGTGGTGGGTAATCGCTATCCCGGTGCGCAAAGACGCGCATACCTGCTGTCTCTTGCAATATTCGCGTTTCTTGGCACACTGGGGGCTGCATTAGTATTCATTTACGCTGATCGCATCGCCGTATGGGTAGGTGCGCCGGAGGCAGCGCAAAGCTTGCGCTTTATCGCGCCGGCAGTTTTGTTCATTTGTTTATCGGGGGCGTTCCGCGGCTATTACCAAGCAAAGCGCAATATGACACCGACTGCGGTTTCTCAAGTGATTGAAGCCGCCGGTAAGCTTCTGTTTGGGCTATTGTTTGCGCATATAGCCATACGCTTTAAAAAAGGAATGCCAACCGCTGCTGCATTTGCGGTTCTCGGACTTAGCGTTGGCACGTTTCTTTGCTTGATCTATCTTTTCCTGTGTGATAAGCGCGAAAGCGATTTGTCGCAGCACAACGAGCTTTCAAGCAAGCTGCTGTTCAAGGAAATGATGATCGTTGCATTTCCCGTGACGCTGGGAGCAGTGCTTACGGGACTTTCCAAGATGATTGATCTGTCTTTGATCATGCGCAGACTACAGGATAGCGGCATGGAGCAGGGCACAGCGGTCGCCATGTACGGCTGCTATACCTCTATGGTCGTGCCGCTGTTTAACGTAATTCCTGCGTTATTTACGTCTCTTGCAATGCCGCTTGTGCCGCATCTCGGTCATGCGATTGCAAGCAAAGACCAAGCAAGTCAAAAATACATCCTGAATACGGCATTCCGCTGGGGAATCGCGATCAGTGTGCCTGCGTCACTCGGTATGGCTATGATGAGCAGACAGATATTGGAACTGCTGTTTGAAAAGTCACCTGAAGTACAAGCAGCTGTGCCGCTTTTGGTTATGATCAGCATAGCGATACCCGCAAGCTGCATGATCACCGCCGCAAGCGCAGTGCTGCAAGCATACGAGCGCGCATGGTTACCTATGATTTCGACCGCGATCGGATGCCTTGTCAAGGCGGCAAGTTTGTATATACTGTGCGCAATACCCGAATGTGGGATTCTTGCAGCGCCGATCAGTACGCTGCTTTGCTGCACGGTCACGGTTGTTTTTGATTTGAATTTTATCGCTCGGGTCGCACCCGGATTTGCATTTGCAAAGCATTTCATGCTTGCGCTTGTTGCGTCTGCGTCAGCCGTAGGTGTTGCGGCGATTCTGCAAAGAATATTGCCTGTATTCACTGTGTCTGCAATCAACGTTTGCGTTGTCATGATAACGGCTGTATTCGTATATTTACCGATAGCATATCTGTGCGGACTTGTTCGCATTTCGGATTTTAAATCAATTATTTCAAATAAAGAAAAGGATACCCAATAAAATGGACGTTCAAAACAAAATTTCCGAGCTGCTTTCCAAGGAAAGATATAACTTTGATGATCTGGTCGATGTCGTAGTCGTGCTGCGAAGCGAGCAGGGCTGCCCTTGGGACAGAGAACAGGATCATAAGAGTATTCGAAATGATTTTATTGAAGAAACCTACGAAGTCATTGAGGCGATCGATACCGAAGATCCCGTGCTTTTGCGTGAGGAGCTGGGCGACGTGCTTTTGCAGGTCGTTTTCCACGCACGCATTGAGGAGCAAGAGGGAAGATTCAATATTAATGACGTAGCCAATGATATTTGCGCAAAGCTCATTCACCGCCACCCCCACGTCTTTGGTGACGTTTACGCAAAGGATTCCGAGCAGGTTCTGCAAAACTGGGATGCCATCAAGAGTGAGGAAAAGCAGCGCGTAACGGTTACGGATAAGCTGCGCGCCATTCCGCCCATGTATCCCGCATTGCTCAGAGCACAAAAGGTAGGCAAAAAGGCATCCTGCTTTGATTTTGCCAACGCCGAAGAGGCACGTGATAAGGTGCTTGAAGAGATTGCAGAGGTTATGGCTGTGACAAATGATCCCGTGGAGGCAGAAAAGGAGATCGGAGACCTTCTGCTTGCCGTAACCAGCCTTGCACGCATGCTGCACGTCAATGCCGAGGAAGCGCTGTTCCATGCGACAAATCGCTTTATTGACCGTTTCGAGGCAATCGAGACTGCAGTGGATGCACGTGGCTTGGATATTGCAACCGTTGATCGCGATGAACTTGAGCGTATCTGGGATGAGAACAAGAAAAAATCCAATTGATCAGCGCTTGAAAAAATCTGCATAAATTTGCTTAAATCCCTTGAAATATATACGAATTTGTGATATAATATTATTGTAAATCTAATCCAAGAAAGGAATATAAAAATGAACAAGACTCAACTTATTCAAAAGATTGCCGAGAACGGCAACATGACCAAGAAGGACGCAGAAGTAGCTCTGAACGCAGTTGTTGCAGCTATTACCGATGCAGTAGCAGCAGGTGAGAAGGTACAGGTTTCCGGCTTCGGTAGCTTTGACGTAAAGGCTCGCGACGCAAGAACCGGCAGAAACCCCAAGACCGGCGAGTCGGTTGAAATCGCAGCTTCCAAGAGAGTTGTTTTCGCTGCAGCGCAGGCACTCAAGGACAAGATCAACTAATCCATGCGACTTGATAAATTCCTGAAAGTTTCCAGAATCATCAAAAGGCGAACCGTGGCAAACGAGGCTTGTGATGCTGCGCATATCTGCGTAAACGGCAGACAAGCAAAGGCTTCTTACGACGTTAAGGTTGGCGATGTGATCGAGGTGACGTTTGGTCAGCGTACTCTTAAGGTGCGCGTGCTCGACGTTCGTGAATATACCGCCAAGGCTGATGCCGCTTCGCTTTACGAAGTGATATCATAATTTTCGGAAATCCGCATATATTGTACCGGTGGTGTCAAATACTGCCGGTACGGTAATGCGGAGGTAAATATGGATTCTGTAAAGGAAAAGCATTCGGTCACGTTAAGGGATCGAAAGGATATGCGCATTGACGGTGTGAGCGAGGTTGTCAGCTTTGACGAGCATTATATCCTGCTTAAAACGCAATGCGGTGATATGGCAATTGAGGGAAACGATCTTAAAATTGCAGTTTTAGAGATTGACGCCGGGATCGTGGTGCTGTCGGGTACCGTTTCCGGTGTTTACTATTCGGACCCGCAAAACAAAGAAAAGCGCAGCTTTGTCAAAAAGCTGTTTTCATAAGCGCATGGAGCTTTCGCAAACCGCGCTTGCTATGCTGCTGCTCGGGGGAATCCCCGCAGGAGTGGTACTGAATTTTGCTTACGCGCTGACGGATATCGGCGCAATGGCTGAGGGCTTTGTAAAAAAGCTGATACGTAACGTAAAGGATTTTATATTTTTATTGATTGCGGGGCTTGTGTCGGTATTGACGGTGTACTACGTCAACGACGGTGAGTTTCGGTATCTTGTGATCGTTGGCATGCTGTGCGGCTTTGCTTTGTCGCATCTCATGCTTGCAAAATCGATTGTAAAAATCAGAAACGCAATTGCGCGCATAGCGGTCGTTCCGCTTGCTTGGGTCTGGAGAATCACGTTTGGCAGACTTTGCGCAAGGGCAAGAAGTGCTGCGCTTGAGAGATCAACGCACGCAAAAGCGGAACAATTATTGATGCTTGCATCAAACGGATTTGAAAATGAACGGAGGCAAAAGCATGGATCAGGATAATCAAAAGCAGGGAACCGTATCGGAGAGCACCAAGTCTAATCTCAAGGTGCTGTTTCGTTGCGGCATGATCGCAATCGTGGTGGTTTCCCTGTGCACTTTTGTGTCCGGTGTTATGATATATAATGCCAACAGGGAAAAGATCAAGGAGCTTGAACAGCAGATCGAAGACAAGCAGGAGCAGGTAGACGAGCTGCAATTCTTGTTGGACTCGCCCTTTGACTTTGACTACATCGTGCGTATCGCACGCGAAAAGCTTAGGCTGCATTTCCCGGACGAAACGATTTTCCACAAGGACTCTAACGAGTAACGGTATAGACTATGGCAGAGAAAAAAACAGGAAACAAGATCATCGCACAAAATAAAAAGGCATGGCACGAATATTTTGTGGATGAAAAGTATGAAGCAGGTATCGCCCTGTACGGCACAGAGGTAAAAAGCATTCGCGGCGGCGCGGTGAATCTCAAGGATTCTTACTGCGACATCAAGGATGGTGAGATCTTTGTCAAGGGTATGCACATCAGCCCCTACGAACAGGGCAACATCTTTAACCGTGACCCGATGCGTGACAAAAAGCTGCTCATGCACAAGCGAGAGATCATGAAGCTGCACGGGCTTGTGTCGCAAAAGGGCTTTACGCTGATCCCGCTGTCGCTGTATTTCAGCGGCTCTCACGTAAAGGTTGAGATCGGACTTTGCCGCGGTAAAAAGCTGTATGACAAGCGTGATGACGCCGCCAAGCGCGACGCAGACCGCGTAATCGAGCGCAGCATGAGAGATCGCAGCAAAGCGGAATAATTGCATAATAAAAAGCCGATGCTTTGATGCATCGGCTTTTTTGTTTTATTACATCTTGAATTCGTACTTGCCGGGCGCCAGGTCAATGACGATTCTGTTGAGTTTGTCATTGTAGGGAGCCTGGTGGAACTCGGAGAACTTGTGGCTTACGCCGTCCAGCGTGAAGCTGTCATTCTTGGTAATGATGGGCAGGTAGAGTCTGGTAGGAACGGGAACCTCGCAGTAGTAGGTAAATCCGTTCTCGGTAGACCAGTTAGATACGATAGTGCCGTGATAAGACTCGTACGAGGTGTTGAGGTAGGTGATATTTTCCTGACCCTCGGGCAGCTCGTCAGCAGTTCTTGTATCGGGCTTGGGCTGCAGGATCGCACGCTCAAAGCCGGGCGCTGCAGGATCATATTCAATACCGGCGGCATGTCTGTACATCCATTCCTGAATAGCACCGTAAGCATAGTGGTTGAAGGAGTTCATTTCAACGTTACCAAAGCCGGTAGCCAGCGTATAAGAATTCCATCTTTCCCAAATGGTGGTTGCACCCTGATCTACGGAGTACAGCCAAGAGGGATTGTCACGCTGCAGAAGCAGGGAATACGCCAAATCGTTCTCACCGATCTCTGCAAGCGTCTGCGCCAGGATACCCGTGCCAACAAAGCCGGTAGACAGCTTATGACCGTTATCAATGATCTTCTTACGCAGAGCAGCGATGGCAGCAGGGCGGTTCTTTTCCTGAATCAGCTGGAACTTCAGACCCATGAGGTAAGAGGTCTGGGTCTGGTGCTGCGGCAGCAGATCGCCGTTTTCGTCACAGTAGAACTTGTTGTAGTGCGCCTTATACATCTCGAAGATTCTCTCGTAATGCTTAGCGTCCTTTTCCTTTCCCAGCACTCTTGCTATCTGGATCATCAGGCGTGCGTCAAATGCGGCGTAGCAGACCGAAACCATCCAGTGGTCGGTAGGCTCGTATGCAAGCCAGTCGCCGTATGCAGCGTGCTTATGGGGCATATTCACGTCACGCGCTTCAAACATATCCATGCATCTCTTCATGGAGTCGTAGTGGTCACGCAGCAGCTCTACGTCATTGTACATCTTCCACATCACGTAGGGAACGATAATGCCTGCATCACCCCAAGCAGCACCGCCACAACCTACGACACGCGCAGCGGGGATAACGTCAGGATATCCGCCCCAGCTTGCCTGGCTGTCTCTTGCGTCCTGCAGCCACTTGTGGAAGAACATGCGAACGTCAGCGTTGTATGCTGCGGTGTTGCAGAAAATCTGCGTGTCACCCGTCCAGCCAAGTCTTTCGTCACGCTGAGGGCAGTCGGTGGGAACGTAGAGGTAGTTACCGCGCTGACCCCAAATGATATTGGAAATCAGCTGGTTGACAAGAGCATTGGAGGATTCCATCTTACCGGTTTCATGAGTCACAGAACCAATAACTTTTGCACAGAAATTCAGAATTTCAATGTCGTTGTCTGCAACGATCTCGATATAACGGAAACCGAAGAAGGAGAAGGTGGGCTGATAGAACTCGCCCTCGGGAGCGCCACTCAACAGGTAATATGCCTTTGCGCTTGCGCTTCTGTAGTTAATGGTATAAACAGAACCCTTAGGGCCGTCATTACCGCGAGCTTCAGAGCCGCTGTCGTTAAGGAATTCGGATGCACGGATCTGTACTGCGGTAGCTGCTGCGCCTTTAACGGTAAATACAGGCCAGCCAACCATGTTCTGACCCAAGTCGTAAGTCAGGGTCTGACCCTTTTTCAAAACAACAGCGTCCTGGTTTTCTGCGGCATATACGACGTTGATCTCACCAAGCTCGGTGCCGTTATCAATCGTGCCTTCGTGTACGGTCAGCGACAAAGGCTTTCTGGTCAGCTCGGGGCGAACCATAACGGTGGGACCGATGAAGGGAGTAATCTCGATGTCGTGCTCGGAGGTGGTGGGCTGCTTCCAATCGGAAGTGTCATAGCCTGCCTGGCTCATTTCTGCATAAGAAGGATACTTGGCGTTATAAAGCTCGCCATCCCAAATATCTGCAGCGCGGACTCTGCCGCCCCAGGTAGCCTGCCAGTCTGTATCAGTATAAATGGAAGTGCCGTTGATGGTGATCTTTGCCAAGAACGCCTCGTCATCTTCAAACGATCCGAAAGCGATACGTCCGTTTCTCCAGCCGGGAGCAACTGCTGCCAGAATGACGTTCTCGCCATCTACCAAGTAAGGGGAGAGATCATAAGTGAAAAAGAGCGCTCTCTTTCTAAACTCGTTATATCCTGGCTTGAGCTCGTCAAATACCTCGTTGCCGTTCTCATCGATTCTGCCAACGCGCTTGCCGTTGCAGTAGATATCGAAAATACCAAGCGAGGTTGCGCTGATCTCAGCAGCGTCGCCTGCGTTTGCCTGGAAGCTCTTGCGGAACAGGGGGAGGCCGTGTCTGCTTTGAATAGGCTTTGCCTGTGCGGAGAGATCAAGCTTTTCCCAAGGGTTGGAGATCTCGGTCAATTCATTTACGCCGGGATAGCGGAAGGAAATCCATTTTGCCATGCCGGAACTCATTAAATCTTTCATACTTACCTCCGTATGATGTGGTTGTTAACAAAAGTATACCATATATATAGTGTAATTGCAAGGGTTTTATAAAATTTATCCAATAAAAAACAGACCGAAAACGATTTTTCGGTCTGTTATGTTTACTCAGTGTTTTCTTTAGCCTGCTAAAGCCTCGCAGCCCATAAACGCCTGCTCGTCTACCATTGCATTGCCTACGTTGATGCTGCGCAAGTTGCGGCAGTAGGAGAATGCGTAGTAACCGATGGACTTGGTCAGGGACGACAGGGAAACGTCGGTCAGGGAGATGCACGCGCCAAACATGTTGTTGGGAAGCGTGTCAAGAGATTCCGGCAGAACGACGGAGGTCAGGGATCTGCAGCCTTCAAATGCGGAATGTCCAACTTCTCTTGTGCCGTTGGGCAAGGTCAAGGTTTGCAGCGAAGCGCAGAATGCAAATGCCTTTTCGCCGATGGTGCGGATTGCGTCACCGAGATAAAGCGAAGTCATGTTGTCACAACCGATAAAGCAACGCTCGCCAATGGTGTGTGCACCGTTGTTAGCAAAGGTAACCGTGTTGAGTGCGTGGCACCAAGCAAAAGCATAATCGGATACAACCTTGATCGAAGAGGGGACGTATACGGAAACGATCTCGTGATTCTGCGCAAAAGCCATGTCTGCGATTTGGACGACGGCTCTGCCCATGTGTTCAGTAGGGATCACGATATTACGGTCAGTACAGGTGCCGATGCCTGAAAGGGCACACTCGTTATCGTTGATTGCAGTAAACGCAAGTCCTGCGGATGCTTTGAATTCTTGCATGGCGAAACCTCACTTTCCTTAAAAAATAATCCGTGGTGGATTTGTTATCGTGCACTTATTTTATATGAGAAATGCAAATTTGTCAATAGAATTTGCGAAATTCGTATTCAGGAATATGCAAATTCATTTCAAAGTGCCAAATGGCGATAATTGCAAGAATACGAGAAATATTGCGTATTTTACGCATAGAATTCTTGAATTATTGCAATATTGCGGTTATATTAGTGTATAATCAAAGTGCGGCGACAGAACGCGCCTCCACGACACATTTGTCGTGTATAAAAGCACCAAAACGGCGCCTTGTGCACTAGGAAATCGGCGCGTATTTTCTGCAGTATAGCATGCTTAACCGTTTTCGATGTGTCAATAACCTTTATACTATAAGGGATTACATGTTATCGGTGCATGCTGCAGGATTATGATGAAGCATTGTTCGGGGCGGAGTGCTAACGACAAAAAGCTGATATTGTCGTAGCGAATACGCTTTTTGCAGGTTGTCAATATGCACAAATACCGTTGAAGCAATTATTGCAGTTGTCACAAGACCAAAATATCGCGAACAGATTTTGTATACCTTTCACTAAGATTGTATGCAAAATAGAAAATCCGTACTTTTTTAACTATATAAATTGACTATGCGTAAGTTATCTGCTATAATAATCTTAAAGTAACGATTCCAATTGGAGGTTCAATATGTTGCAATTACATGATTTGAGAATTGATCATAATCCCGCTCCCAACGTTGCGTTAACGCACGGCTTGCGTTTTTCCTGGAAGATGCTTTCCGATCACGAAAACGTGATTCAAAAAACATTCCGTGTGACCGTTTGCAAGGACGGAGAAATCGTATTTGATTCCAACACAATAGAGTCCGAGCAATCCTGTGATATCTCGTTTGACGAGCTGTTTTTGCAGCCCGCAACCGAATACGTCTGGAATCTTTGCGTCAAGGATAACTATGACCAAAGTGCCGTTGCAGCTCTCAAATTTTCCACCGAGCTTTATGCGGACATGTGGGATGCACAGTGGATCACTCCTGTGGATCTGACCGTAAGCTGGGCGCCTTATCTGCGAAAGAAGTTTGAAGCAAAGTCCGGCGTTCGCCGCGCCGTGCTGTACGCATGCGGACTTGGCTGCGCTGAGTATTACATCAACGGTCAAAAGATCGCAGATGATTTTATTGATCCTCCCATGACCAATTATGAAAAAGAGGTTCTGTACCGCGCCTATGACGTTACCGATCGCATCGGGGAAAACAACGCATTGGTTGCATTGCTTGGCGAAGGATTTTACTCGCAGAGCCAGGTATGGATTCACGGAGGCTTTTACTACGGTCCCGTCTGCTTGATTGCACGCCTTGAAATCGAATACGATGACGGAACGCGTCAGGCTATCGTGACGGATAATACGTGGCAAAGCAAGAAGAGCCCGATTATGCTCAACAACATTTACGGCGGAGAAACCTATGATGCAAGACTTGAAACGCCCGATTTCGCACTTGCAGACGGCAGCGATCTCGGTTGGTTGAACTGCATTGAAGATCAAACGCCCAAGGGCGTACTGAAGCCGTGTAATATGCCTGCGGTCAAAATGATCAGACGTATTCCTGCACGCAGCGTAACACCTTGCTGCGGCAAAGATGACGGTGCGTGGATCTATGACTTGGGCGAGAACTTTGCAGGTGTTGCCGAATTCCATATTCCGCGCTCCTCAAGAGGTCACATTTACGTATTCCGTTTTGCAGAAACGCTCAACGCTGCAGGTCAGCTTGATTTCCGCTCCACAGGAACGTTTGCAACGCAATGCATCCAACAGGATATTTACATTGCACGCGGCGACGTCGAGGGAGAAGTATGGCGTCCCAGATTTACCTATCACGGCTTCCGTTACGTTGAGGTGACGGGAACTGATTATTGCTATCAGTACGGAAAGGTGCCCGAGATTGATCTGGTGGTCGGATGTGCGCTTTCTACCGATCTTGAGCAGAACGGCACGTTTGATTCTTCGTCTGACGACTTAAATTCACTGCATGAGATCATTTGCCGTACATTCCGCTCGAACTATCACGGATTGCCCGAGGACTGTCCTGCACGTGAAAAATGCGGCTGGCTGGGCGATGCGCAGATCGTATGCAATACGGGTATTATGAACTATAACATGGTCACCTCGTATGAAAAGTATTTGAGCGACATTCGTACGCAAAAGGAAGTATACGGCACTTGGACCATGATCGCTCCCGGTAAGCGCGGATGCGGCGAGGCTTCACCCTTGTGGGGCTGTGCGCAGATCATCATTCCGTATTGGCTGTATCAGTATTGCAACGACTCTACCGCCGTGACCCGTAACTGGGATCTGATGCAGGCATGGGTTGAGCATGAGCTGGCAAGAGCAGAGGACTATATCATATCCGTGGGTCTTGGTGACTGGTGTCCGCCCGGTGGCGAGGGCAGCCCGCGCAGGATTCCTGTCGCGCATTCTTCGACGCTGATGTTCTATGAGATCTGTATCAAGATGGCAGAGCTGAGTAATCAATTCGGCTATGGCAATGCAAAATACTACACAGATCTTGCAGATCGCATTTGCGAATCCTTTATCCGTCATTTCTATGACCAAGACAAGCACACCTACGGCACGTGGGCATCGGATGCAGTTGCGCTGACGCTCGGCGTTTATCCCGAGTACGACAGGGAAGCGTTGGTCGCATCACTGCGCAATAGCATTGTGGCAGATGACTATGCAATGAGCACGGGTATTTACGGCAACAAGTACCTCATTCCGCTTTTGTTTGAGGAAGGAATGGGCGATGCTGCAATGGAGATCCTGTTCAATCGCAGACATACAAGCTTTGGTACCATGATGGATGACGGTGCTACATCCGTATGGGAATCTCTTGATATGCATCACGTGGAAACCGATCGCACAAAAGGCGTAGCTTCCTATAATCACCCCATGCACGCAGGATTTGCGTATATCTACTATGCTTTTCTCGGCGGCATTCGTCCCGCAGAGCCCGGATTCAAAACCTTTGTCATTCAGCCGTATCACGTAACCGGTGTGGATCATGTCGCAGTCACTTATGAATGCCAGTACGGCACGATCAAGGTGTGCGCCGATAAGACCGATAAAGGTTATGCATATCAGGTAGAAGTACCTGCCAATACGCATGCAATTCTTTCCTTTAACGAAGCTGTAGAGATCACTTCCGATCTTGGCTTGAAGGAGACCTGTCCCGAAGATGAAACCTTGTGCGTAGGCTCGGGCATTTACCGTGCGGTAAGCATTTGATTTCAATAAAACCATGAATAAAGAAAGGAGAATCTGCTATGGCAAACATCATTGATTATTTGAAGTGGCGTGGAGATATCACGTTTGAACAAGTCAAGCTGGGTGAGGTTGATAATTTGCTTCTTTCCTTACTTGCTTTTATAGATTTCACCGGCATAGTATCATCTGATCCGTCAGCGCCTTCTGTGACACTTAAGCAAGCCGCTATGCAGTTTTTCTTTGAAAACGACATCAAAAAGAACAAGCGTCCCGGCTTGGTCATCTCACCCCAGATTTACAAGATGTTCCGCATGATGGCGGAAAGCAAACGCTTTGGCAATCTGCAGCTCTCAGCATTTGTCAACGAGATTGATTTGGAGGAAGAAAAGCAGTTCTGCGCTTTGACAATCAGGCTCAAAGACTCGATTTCTTATATCAGCATCCGCGGCACGGACGACACCATTGTCGGCTGGAAAGAGGACTTCAATTTGCTGTTTCTTGACGAGATCCCGTCACAAAGGCGTGCTGTAGAGTACGTCAATGCAATTTGCGCTGTACAGGACGGCAAATTCTATATTGGCGGACATTCAAAGGGCGGACATCTGGCACTGTATGCAACCGTGAAATGCGCACCGGAGCACAAAAACCGTATTGTCGCAGCGTTCAGCAATGACGGTCCGGGCTTTTCACAGTCCTTTACGGAATTGCCCGAATATCAAGAGGCAGAACCCAAATTCCATATCTACATGCCCCAAAATTCTGTGATTGGTATGTTCTTTGAGAACAAGGAAAAGCGCAGAGTTGTAAAAAGCAAGCAGGTTGGCGTGTTCCAGCATGACGCAGTAACCTGGGAGGTTATGGGCGGAAACCTTGTAAGGGCAAAGAAACTGTCAAAGGGCGTTGGCAATATCGCGCTTCTAAACGATCGCGTGCATGCGCTTCCCATAGCCGCACGCAAGCACTTTGTAGACGTGTTGTTCGGCATGCTTGAATCAACCGGAGTCAAAACGCTTTCCGAGCTGAATGCACGAAGTCTGAAGCACGTGATCACCATGATCAGAACATTTCATGATTTGGATAAGCGAGAAAAAGATCTTATGCTGCTTTTGATTGCAGAGCTGTTGGATCTGCGCTTATTGGACGATACGCCGATTGATACAACCAAGGCATAAAAATAAAGCACTTATGATAGCGGAGTAACCGTTATCGTAAGTGCTTTATTCGTTTTATCAGGGCAGGTAAACGATCTTGTCGGCAAAAGCAGATGCCTCTTGTGCATCGTGCGTAACCAGCAGTACGGTTTTGCCACGCAGCAATGATTTTGCTGCCGCGATCACGTCTGCCTTGGTATTGGTGTCCAAAGCAGAGAAGGGTTCGTCTAAAAGCAAAATATCCGCATCGTACGCAATTGCTCTGGCTAGGCTGACACGCTTTGCCATGCCTCCGGAAAGCTCCTCGGGATACTTGCTTGCGGCATCTGCAACGCCAAACGCTTCAAGAAGCTGAGCAGCCTGCGTCTGCTTGGTCGCCTTATCCTTGATGACAAGCATTACGTTCTGCAACGCATTCAACTGCCCGAACAAGCGGGGCTCCTGAAACATGATGCCAACCGTTTGATTTTCAAGATCGATACTGCCGCTTTGGGGCTTGATCAGCCCTGCGATCAGTCGAAGCAGCGTTGTTTTTCCGCTGCCTGACGGTGCCATGAGCGCGGTGATGCGCCCGTTCTCAATCTCAAGATTGAAATCTTTAAATATCCGTTTATCGTCAAAGGAAAAGGTCAGATGCTCAATTTTCATAAGCCACAGCCTCCTTTCTGGTCTTTCGCTTGATGCGCTTGAGAGACAGCTTAAACGCAATGTCCAAAAGATAGCTGAAAATGACGATCGCTACAGTCCAGGCAAATAATTCTACGTATTCCATGTTTTGCTTTGCGTTGAATATATATTTGCCAACCGAAACCTCGGGGCAGATCAGCACCTCGGCGGCAATGCCTGCTTTGATAGCAAGGCCGACCGATGCGCCTGCGGCAGAAACCATAAAGGGACGCAACGTAGGCAACCAGATGCACTTGACTCTGTCGAAAAAGCGCAGCTTGTAAGCGTTTGCCGTTTCAAGCAGCTCAGGGCGTGCTGCGCGCAGACCTTCAATCGTGTTGGAAAACACAACGGGAAATACGATCAGCGCAGCGATCAGCCCGGGGATCAGATCGCGATGCATCAGTACGAAAGCAATCAGGATAAATGAGGTTACGGGCGTGGTCTTGATGACCGAGATCGCAGGCATAAAAAAGTCATATAAAAACTTGACTTTATGGCACACTAAGGCGAGCGCAAATGCTGCTACGTATGAGAATACAATGCCGATCAGCACGCGAACCGAGGAGATCAGCATGACTTTCCAGAACAGCGAGGTTGCGCTCATCTGCCCAAGCTTGACCAAAACGTCAATGGGTGAGGGCAAGATCAGCGGCAATCCTACGATGATGGCGGCTAACCACCAAAGACCTAACCAGAATAATACAATGAGTGTGTATTTGAGAATCTTCTTCATGGATGATCAGGGGACGTAGTAGAAGTCCTCTGCAGGCAGCTGACCGCCGATGGAAGCGGGCGCAACGTTGAGCAGTACGCCATAAAAGCTTTGCAATCCGGCTTTCATTTCTGCACCGTCAATGTAGCAGATGTTGGAATTGGGAATTGCCTTTTTTGCAACGGGAGCCTGTGCAAAAATGCCTGCTTCTACGATCATAACAGAGGCCTCGTCAGTGTTGGTGTTGACAAATTCGATAGACGCCTTGTACTCGGTCAAAAATGCCTGTACTGCATCGGGATACTGCTCAAGGAACTGGGTGCGCACAACGACGCAGCCTTGCATCAGGGAGTTTGCGGGGTAGTGCTTTTCCCATTCTGCGGTCAGATCAAGAGATGCTGCAAGAGAAGCGTTCGCGCTCTTTGCAATGGTGACCATGGGCTCGGGCAACACTGCAATATCAACCATGCCGGAAGCAATTGCGGTGCGCAGATCGGCAGGCTGCGCGTAGGTGTTGTCAATGATGATATCCTCGCCAACCTTCAAGCCGTTTGCTTCGCATACAGCCTTGAACAGGAAGGTGGGGTTCTGTGCAGGGCAATAAACGGTCTTGCCGCGCAGATCCTCAAAGGAGGTAATCGTAACCTTTTCTTTATTGTTCATCACGTAAAGCACGCCAAGTGTGTTGACCGCGATCACCTTGACACCGCCGTTAGTCTTAAGAGCTACGTTAGCAGCAGCGTTTGTGGGCAGCGCGGCAATATCGCATGCACCGCTAATCAGGGAGGCTGTAATGTTAGAGGCGTCGGTTTCTACGGTTACAGTGTAGGGAAGCGTTGCAGTGCCGTTCTTGCTATCGGAGATCAGCTTTGCCATGCCAAAGCCGGTCGTGCCGTTGAGTACCATAACGTTTACGTTTGAAGGAGCAGGCTTGTTTTCGGGATCGGGGTTTTTACCCACGCAGCCTGCAAACACGGAAAGCGTCAGCAACAGAGTCAGAAGTACGGAGAAGATTTTGATTGTGGTTTTCATGTTTTGTAATTTCCTTTCACTTATAATGATGTAACATGCGGTCTCGGTCCAGTAGCCGTACCGTTTTTTGTTCTTTATTGATAAATCCGTCCTGCTCCAGCTTATCAAAAGCGCGATAGAGCGAGGCGCGGCCTATATCCAACATTGTGCATAGGGCATTCATGGGCAGATCCAGCGTGACGATACTGCCATTGGCATGCGCATCTAACCAGAATGCCAGTCTTTGTTCGGCAGATCCCGCGGTCAGGCAAGAGATCTTTTGATTGAGATACAACGTCTTTTGCGCAAGGAATGCAATGTATTGATATCTGACGGTGCTGTCATGATCAATCAGATGCATCAAAAACGGCTTGCGCAACACCAGCACCTTGCAATCGGTTTTGGCAACGATTCTGGTAGCAAAGGGGCTGTCCGTAAACAGATTGGATATACCAAAGATCTCGTGCGGTGTAAACACACGCAAAAGCACCTGCTTGTCCGAATCTGCCGAGTATGCAGCAGCCGTGCCTTCGCACAGTACGTAAAGCTCATCACTTGGTTGTCCCGGCGATAAAATGACGCTGTCGCGCGCAAGGCAGACGAACTCCGGGGCATCGATCTGTGCTGCTGCAGCAATTGTTTTGGGGCTTGCTCCCATGGTAATTGGCAGCTTTTCAAGTATTTGTTGAATTTGATTCATACGACCTCCGAGTGTCTCATATGATACACTTTAATTATAAATGAATGACGGCACAATGTCAATAGGTTTTGCAGAAATCTCATGAAAATTCACACATAGATATTGCATTTTTGAAAGGGGTGTAGTATAATATATAGAGTTATAGGTATATTACCTAATATTAGTAGGAGGCGCTCCATGACACTTGTAATTTTAGCAGCGGGTATGGGATCGCGTTACGGCGGTCTCAAGCAGATTGATCCCATGACGGAGCATGGCGAATTTATCATCGATTTCTCCATTTATGACGCTATCAAAGCCGGTTTTGATAAGGTAGTGTTCATCATCAAAAAGGAGAACTATCAGGCATTTAAGGAAACGGTTGGCGCAAGAGTTTCTTCGCATATTCAAACCTATTATGCCTTCCAGCAGCTTGATGATCTGCCCGGCGGATATTCTGTACCGGACGGAAGAACCAAGCCTTGGGGAACAGGGCATGCGCTTTACGCAGCAAGAGAATATCTGACCGAGAATTTTGCCGTCATCAATTCGGACGATTTTTACGGACGGGATGCTTTCTTCAAAGCGGCAGAGCATTTGAAAACACACGCGGATGGTGATCATTACTGCATGGTCGGTTACAGACTTGGTAACACGCTGTCGGATAGCGGCACGGTATCGCGCGGTCAATGCTACGTTGATGAGAACGAAATGCTCACCGGCGTGACCGAACGCACGGATATCAAGCGCGTAGGGGAGAATGCGGCTTACAAGGATCAGGACGACGCATGGGTGGATCTGCCCGGCTCAACCGTTGTCTCCATGAACTTCTGGGGATTGACTCCCGGAATCGTGCCCAAGCTTGCACAGGGCTTTGAGGCATTTTTGGCAGAGCGCGGCACAGAGCTCAAAAGCGAATATTATCTGCCCGGCGCAATCGATGGCTTTATGAAAGCAGACCTTTGTGACGTACGCGTTTACAAAACCGATGCACAATGGTATGGCGTAACCTATACGCAAGATAAGGAATACGTGAAGGGATCGATCAAGAGCATGATCGACGCAGGCGTGTATCCCAAATCATTATGGGGCTGACAATACCCAAACAAGCATGAAAGGATTATTATGAATCACGCACAGATTTTTTTGATTGCCGAGAAATTTGATTTTCAAGGTACACCGATTTCGATCACCGAATGCACTACAGGTCACATAAACTCTACGTTTTTTGTAGATTGCAGCTCGGATGACGGACTCAGCCGTTACGTTTTGCAGAGCGTTAACACCTCGATCTTTAAAAAACCCGATCAGGTTATGCAGAACATTTTGAACGTTACCAAGCATATTGAAAACAAATTGATCGCCATTGGCGGTGACGCTAAGCGCGGCACGCTGCACGTTGTCAATGCCAAAGACGGACACTATGCGTATATCGATGAAGAGAGTCATTATTGGCGCGCTTATGAATTCGTGGAAGACGCTACCTGCTATCAGGCAGTAGAGTCCGAGGAGATGTTTACCAAGGTTGGTAAGGCTTTCGGTATTTTCCAAAGACAGCTTGCTGATTTTGATGCATCCGTTTTGTTTGAGTCGATTCCCAATTTCCATAATACCGAGGATAGATTTAACCAGTTCATCACCGCTATGGAAAATAATGCTGCCGGCAGACGCGATAGCGTACGCGACGAGATTGCGTTCGTGCTGCGCAGACAAGACTCCTGCAGTTACATCAACGAGCGCATTGCTGACGGCAGAATTCCGCTCCGTGTGACGCATAATGATACCAAGCTCAACAATATCATGCTTGACAATGAAACAGGCGAGGGTATTTGCGTAATCGACCTTGATACGGTCATGCCCGGCTCGGTGCTTGCTGATTTTGGCGATAGCATTCGCTTTGGCGCATCTTCCGCTGCAGAAGATGAAACCGATCTTGATAAGGTCTACGTAAGACTTGAAATGTTCGAAGCGTTTGCGAAGGGCTTTATTGAAGGTTTGGATCATTCGCTGACCGAAGAAGAGATCCGTTCGCTGCCCATGGGTGCATACATACTGACCCTGGAGACCGGTATTCGCTTCCTGACCGACTATCTCAACGGCGACACCTATTTCAGAACGGCATATGCACAGCACAATCTTGACCGTGCACGCAATCAGTTCAAGCTTGTTGCGGATATGGAACAGAAGATGGATCAGATGAACCTGATCATTCAAAAATATTTGTAATACGAAACACGGAGGAATACAAAAATGGCAGTATTGATTACAGGCGGCGCAGGTTTTATCGGCTCTCACGCTGCAGTTGAATTTTTGTACAAGGGTTATGATCTTGTAATCCTTGATAATTTCTCGAACAGTAAGCCCTGTGTACTTGATCGTATTCGTCAGATCACGGGCAAGGATTTTAAGTTTTATGAAATCGATCTGCTGGATAAGCCGGCGGTTGATGCTATGTTTGACGAGTGTCCCGAGATCGATTCCTGCATTCATTTCGCAGGTCTGAAGGCAGTTGGCGAATCGGTGCAAATGCCCTTGGAGTATTATCACAACAATCTGACCGGCACTATCAATCTTTGCAAGTCTATGCGAGAGCATAACGTAAAGACAATCGTATTCAGTTCTTCTGCAACTGTTTACGGTGATCCTGCAACCGTTCCGATCCGTGAGGATTTCCCCACGGGTAAGACCACCAATCCTTACGGTGAGACCAAGCACATGATCGAGCGCATTCTCAAGGACCTGCAGTTTGCTGATCCTGCATGGAGCGTTTCCATTCTTCGTTATTTCAACCCCATCGGCGCGCATGAAAGCGGCCTGATCGGTGAAGACCCTGCCGGCATTCCCAACAATCTGCTGCCTTATATTACGCAGGTTGCTTCGGGCAAGCGCGAATATCTGCGCGTATACGGCAACGATTATCCCACGCACGACGGCACAGGCGTTCGCGACTATATCCACGTCGTAGACCTTGCTCGCGCGCACCTTTTCGCTCTCGAGCTTGCAATCAAGCAGCCCGGTATTGATTATTTCAACATCGGTACGGGTAACGGTTATTCCGTGCTTGACGTTGTACACGCATTTGAAAAGGTAACCGGCAAGCCTCTGCCTTATCGCATTGAGGGCCGCCGCCCCGGTGACATTGCCGTATGCTATGCTGATCCCTCCAAGGCTGAAAAGATGCTTGGTTGGAAGGCTGAATACGATATGAACCGCATGTGCGAGGACTCTTATCGTTGGCAGTCCATGAATCCCAACGGATACGGAGATTGATTATATGGTAACTAAAGAGTTATTTGGCTATATGCCCGATGGACGCGAGGTGTACGTTTATACACTGCAGCATCATATTGGCGGTATTCGCGCAAAGGTATGCGAATTCGGCGGTACGCTGATGAGCATTGAAGCACCCGATAAGGACGGACTCTTTACCAACGTGCTTTGCGGCTATGATTCGCTTGACGACCTGATGAACTCTGACGGCTACGTCGGCGCACTGATCGGTCGTTACGGTAACCGTATCGGCGGTGCGCGCTTTACGCTGGAGGGCAAGGAATACACGTTGTATCCCAATAACAACGGTAACACGCTGCACGGCGGCAAGGTTGGCTTTTCGCACAAGCTGTGGGCATCCTCGTATTCTGATACCACGCAGCCCAGCGTATATTTCTCGCTGATCTCTCCCGATATGGAGGAGGGCTTCCCGGGTGAGCTGGCTTGCACCGTAACCTACCGCATTACCGAGGACGATACGCTTGCAATCGATTACAAGGCGATTACCGATAAGACCACGGTGATCAGCCTGACCAATCACGCATACTTCAATCTTGGCGGCTTTGCATCCGGCAAGGTGTTTGATCAGGTATTGCAGATGGATGCGGGACGTTATCTCAAGACCGACGAGCAGCTGATTCCTACCGAAATCGCTTCAGTCGAGGGCACGCCTTTCGATTTCCGTACCGCAAAGCCGATCGGACAGGATTTCTTTGCAGATAACACCGACCTGAAGTTTGCAGGCGGCTATGACCATTGCTGGTGCTTTGACACCTATGACGGTCAGATCAAGCGCGTTGCAACCGCATATGATCCCAAGACCGGCAGAGCCATGGACGTGCGCACCGATATGCCTTGCGTACAGTTCTACAGCGGCAATTTCCTGACCGACGACGGACATCCGTTCTACGGCGGCTACAGAAAGGCAACGCAAAATGCTTTTTGCTTAGAAACCCAGATCATGCCCGACAGCCCCAACCGTCCGGACTTTACGCCTTGCGTTTTAAGACCGGGTGACGTTTATATGACCACCACGGAATTTAAGTTCTACGTGAAATAAATCAAAGAAAACCGACTCGAATGCGAGTCGGTTTTCTTACATATTCGGCTGCTTCCGTTCATATATTGCATCGAAAGGCGGTGTAAACAGATGACGGATAAACGAAGAAAGTTATGTTTAAGATTATTGGTAAGCTTTATGACGGTAGCGCTGTTGCTTTCCACTGTGGCCGCAGGGGCGCAGACTATGCCGATCAGTGAAGACGATTGGGCTTTATGGAACGCAACGGATGATAAAATCACCTTTGAGGGCGAGCTTGCATGCAAATCTGCGGTGCTTATGGAGGCGCAGACAGGTGAGATCCTGTACGAAATAAACGCTGACCAAGGGTTACCTCCCGCATCAGTCACCAAGGTCATGACGCTGCTTTTGGTCATGGAGGCGATCGAGCAGGGAAAGATGAAATGGGAGGATACGGTCACGGCAAGCGCGCACGCTTGCTCTATGGGCGGCTCGCAGATCTATCTCAAGGAAGGCGAGCGTATGAGCGTGGAGGATCTGGTCAAAAGCGTTGTGATTGCCTCTGCGAATGATGCCGCGCTCGCTTTGGCGGAGCACATTGCAGGTAGCGAGCAATCGTTTGTAAAAATGATGAACGACAAAGCGCTGCAGCTTGATATGCTCAATACAAAGTTTGAGAATACCAACGGGCTTGACGATACCACGCTCAATCACTATACATCGGCACGCGATATTGCAATTATGTCGCGCGAGCTGATCAAGCATCAGAAAATATTGGAATACAGTTCTATTTGGATGGATACTATTCGCAACGGTGCTTTTGGGCTGACCAATACAAACAGGCTGGTGCGATTTTATAAGGGGTGTACAGGGCTCAAAACAGGCTCTACATCCAAAGCAGGATTTTGCGTCAGCGCGACCGCAAAGCGCGACGGTATGTCGCTGATCTGCGTGGTAATGGGAGCAGAGAACAGAGATACAAGAAATCAGATCGCTACGCAGCTGTTGGACTGGGGCTTTGCCAATTTCGGATTGTTTGCAAAGCCGGGAGGAGACCTACATGGAATCCAGGTCAAAGGTGGTACGCAAAGCACTGCCAGTGCAAAATACGGCGGCTTTTATTGCGTCATGCCCAAGAGTGAAATTGCAAAGGTGCAAGAAAAAGCCGAGCTTGAAGCGCCGTCTTTTCAAGCACCGTTGCATGCAGGAGATAAGCTTGGAAAGGTGGTATATACCTTGGATGGCAAGCAGATCGGAAGCGTCAGCATCCTGTGCACCGAAAATATAGAGAAACTCGGATTTTTCGGTGCGCTTGGGAGGATAATTGCAAAATTTCTGCTGATTTAACGTAAAAATATGCGCATAGCACTTGAAAAAAACGTCATGATGCGCTATAATGATTACAGACGCCAATACTTTGGCGAATAACGAAAAAGGCGGTTAAAATATGGCAATCCGACTTAACGACAATTATTTGAACGGTTTTATTTTGAAACAGGAATATGCTGCAATTCAGCCTCAGGTTACTGCAGCACATAAAATGCTGACCGAGAAAAGCGGTCTTGGCAACGATTTCCTTGGCTGGACGACGCTGCCCGAAGATTACGATAAGCAGGAATTCGCAAAGATCAAGGAATGTGCAGAGAAGATCAAGAAGGACTGTGACGTGTTTATCGTCATCGGCATCGGCGGTTCTTACCTTGGTGCTCGCGCTGTAATCGAGTATCTCAAGTCTCCCTTGTACAACAATCTCAAAAAGGACACCCCCGACATTTATTTCGCAGGTTGCAATATCAGCGCAGCATCCATTGCCGAGCTGCTGAGCATTTGCGAGGGCAAGGACGTTTGCATCAACGTTATCTCCAAGTCCGGTACGACCACCGAGCCTGCTGTTGCTTTCCGTGTATTCCGTAACATGCTGGAAGCAAAGTACGGTGTTGAGGGCGCAAAGGAACGCATTTACGTAACCACAGACCGTCAAAAAGGCACGCTGAAGGCTTTTTCCGACCAGATGGGTTACCAGACCTTTGTTGTGCCTGATGACGTAGGCGGCAGATTCTCCGTGCTTACAGCAGTTGGCCTTCTGCCCATTGCAGTTGCAGGCATTGACGTTGACGCGCTGATGAAGGGCGCTGACGACGCAAGACTTGCATATACCGACGATGCAATCGAGAACAACGATTGCTACAAGTACGCTGCAATCAGAAACATTCTGTACAGAAAGGGAAAGACCACCGAGATTTTGGTTGGCTACGAAACCTATGCACAGATGTTCAACGAATGGTGGAAGCAGCTGTACGGCGAGAGCGAAGGCAAGGATCAAAAGGGCATTTTCCCCGCGTCCGTTATTTTCTCGACCGACCTGCATTCTCTTGGTCAGTACATCCAGGACGGCGTACGTAATCTGTTCGAAACCGTAATCTCGATTGAGAACAACGACGTATCCTTTGATATTCCTCACGATCCCGCAAACGTTGACGGCTTGAACTTCCTGTCCGGTGTGGATCTTAACGTGGTTAAGAAGACCGCAATGCAGGGAACCTTGCTTGCTCACGTGGACGGTGGCGTTCCGAACGTACTGCTTGAGATCAAGGATCGCAGCGCACACTCGCTTGGTTACATGATCTACTTCTTCGAGCTGGCTTGTGCAATCTCCGGTTACATGCTCGGCGTTAATCCTTTTGACCAGCCCGGTGTAGAAGCGTACAAGAAAAACATGTTCGCACTGCTTGGAAAGCCCGGTTACGAGGAAATGAAGCAAAAACTTGAGGCAAGATTGGGATAATTTTTCAAAAAGGTCTTGTCAAATTCAAAAAAATATAGTATAATATAACAAAGCATACCATGGAGGTCTAAATATATGCTCAAATTGCTGATTGGTGTTAAAGGCACCGGAAAAACAAAGACTTTGATTGAACTGGTTAACGACGCACTTTCCAAGACTCAGGGCGACGTTGTTTGCATCGAAAAGGGCGTTAAGCTGAGATATGACGTTAAGTACCAGGCAAGACTGATCAACACGAACGAATATCTGGTATTTGATGCTGAGGCTCTGTACGGCTTCATCGCAGGCATTCTCGCAAGCAACCATGACGTTTCCGATCTGTTCGTAGACTCTGCTCTCAAGATCTGCAACGAAGACGTAGCTGCTTTTGAGAAGCTGGTTCTCGCTATCGACGAGCTCTGCTCCAAGATGAACGTGAACGTTGTGATGACTTCCTCTCTGCCTGTAGAAGAGGCTTCCGATACCATTAAGAAGTATCTGTAAATCTCACATACACAAATGTCTTTATGAAAAAAGAGGCTTATGCCTCTTTTTTCATCTGTAAAGGAGAATCATATGAAAGCGCTTGCACTTAAAACGTATCGCATTACGGATATTCAGTTTCAAAACCATGCCGTGGCGAATGGAAAGACCAAGCTGGAAACAAAATATACCTATCAGGTCAAGTTTGCAAATAACAATACTTGCAGAGCTGAGATGAAGGTATCGGTCAACGATCAGGCAAATCCGGATACGCTCAAGGTTGACGTAACGCTGGTTGGCATTTTTGAGATCGTTGCAGAACAGGACAAGGAGCTTTTGCATAAAGAATCCTTTAAGCAGCTTTATCCGTTCGCAAGAGCTGCCGTATCCACTATCTCGTCTTCCACAGGCATTCTGCCTATTATTATTCCTGACGTGGACATTGACAGCCAGGATATCTATCGCTATAATCCCGAGATTTTTTCTAATAAATAATATAGAGAATTTTTCAAAAAGGGGTTGCAATTCGCCGGTATTTGTGATATAATATCGTGCGTTCGGAGGCGTAGCTCAGTTGGTCAGAGCGCACGGTTCACATCCGTGAGGTCATGGGTTCGAGCCCCCTCGTCTCCACCATAAAAGGACAGGAGTGTGCATCAGCACACTCCTGTCCTTTTATGCTGTAGCCTCAGCGGCTCTGAACCCCGTCGCAAAATGCGCAGCATTTTGCGGCATGGTTTGCGCGGTTAACTATTATCTGATAACAATCATACGTCGCAAACATGGGTTCAGAGCCCCCGCATCGTTTATGCTGTCGACTTCGGTGGCTCAGAACCCCGTCATAAAATGCAACGCATTTTATGGCATGGTTTGCGCGGTTAACTATTATCTGATAACAAGCATACGTCGCAAACATGGGTTCAGAGCCCCCTCGTCTCCATAATTTCAATAAGCATTGCATTTTGCAGCATGGTTTGCGCAGTTATTCTTGCATTTTCACTCAAAATATGCTACAATAAACTCATATAAGCGAAGTTCCTCTGTAAGTCCATATCTTTGAAAGGATGCAATATCATGAAAACACCGGCATGGCAAAGACCTAAAACAACCAAGGTTTATCTCCAGCGCCCTCTGTCCGAGAGGGTCGCTATCCTTTGCCCGGACTTCAAGCTCCTGACGCTGTCTCTTTTGGACAACGGCGTCCACGTGGGTCAGCCCGGTGTAGGTCTTTTGCTGCTCCACGGAGAAGATATGGTTGGCTTCGATATGGAAAATACGCGCTTTCGCGAGATTGAGTACGGACTTCCCATTTACGAGGTTGTAAACCGAGGCGAGGTTTTGACTCGCGTAGAGGCTTTTGCAGGGGAGGAACGAAATCCCACAGTCTATTTCCGTATCACGCTTGAAAACGACTCCCACGAGCGTGTGGAGAGCCGCCTGGGTCTGTTGCCTCGCTCGGGGCAAGAGAAGTACATGCTCAACCAGCATCAGGAGGGCTATAGCCCTTACTGTCCCAACCCAAAGAACTGGTACATGCTCAAGCGCACGTGGGCAAAGGTGTCCGACGGTCTTGCATCCAGCGATATGGGCTACTTAACTGTCAGCGGTGAAGGATGCGATATTCGTTGGGTTACCGAATCCAAAAACGGCCATAGCTTTGCTGCCGCCGACTATTTCGAGGTATGCTACAGTCTTGATGCAGGGGAAAACCTGATCCTTACGGGTGCAATCCGCGCAAGTCAACCTATTCAGGACTTTGATTACAACGAAAAGCGTGCCGAGTGCGTTACGTTCTGGGAGATGATGAACCGAAAGATCCGCTACCTGCCCGACACGGAGGACGAGCGTTATCAGGGCATCTACCGTCACATGATTATGCAATGTACACAGATGTTGGCGCGCTATGAGGGACAGGATGGCATCACCGTCCGCCAAGGTGACGTGGCGCGATTCGTCTGGCCCTACGAGGGTGCGCAGGTGCTGGTCAATCTGGAAAGAGCAGGTATTACCGAGTATTCCGCCGAGGCTTATAAGAAGTATTTTGACCGTTGGCTGGTGCGAGAAGGACCGGACGCGGGCAAGATCGGCAGTCACGCAGGCTGGGAGAACTTTACGGGCTCGGTGATCTGGGGACTTTCCGAACACCTCAAGAATACCGACAATTCTGCGGAATTTGCTTATTTTCTCCCGTACCTGATCATGATGCGCGACTGGATCGAACGCAGGAGACAAGAGCCCCGAACCGAGGGCTATGCACGTATTTTCCCTTGCGGAAAGGGAAGTGACTGGAGCGAGCAGGGCCAGTTCTGGACGTTTACGGACAGCCACAACTGCATGGCACTTCGTTCTATGTGTGAGGCTCTCCAAAAGCACGGCTCCGAGGAATATGCCCCCACCAAGGCAATGCTGGATGACTACAGCGCGGTCATCACCGAGATTCGTGACGAGCTCTTTCTCGGTCACGAGCAGGATGAGACTTATATTCTCCCGCATATGCTTGGCATCGCCTTCGAGGACAGCGAGAACTATAGCTACTACACCGACGGTGCGCCCTACCTTCTCTATACCGGTTTTATTGAGCCCGGAAGCGATATTCACAAGAAAATGGAGGCATTTTTCCGCAATCGCGGTCAGTTTGAGAGGGGACTTACAGGGCGCATGACCAGCTGCTCCAGCATGTGGGATGAGGCATACTTTGGCGGCTATGGCGACGTCTGGTATACTCTGCAAAGTGAGACCTACTGGATCAAGGCGTGGTGCGCCTGCGGAGAGCGTGACAAGGCTCTTGAAAGCCTTGAAGCATGCCTGGCCTATGGCTTGAGCGAGGAATGCATCGCTGCCGAGCGCTATTGCTCCATCAATCCTTGGTACAACCCATGGCAGCCCAACGGTAGCGGAAGCTCCCGTATCATTGAGATGATGCAATTATATTTCGGGGTAAAGCCCGTCTGACCTGATTCAACTTTGCTATTCTATATAGGAGGTACAATATGCTTGCTAAAATACTAAGTAATGATAGTATCTATTATTCACCTGTATTTGCCATATCCTTGAAACGCATGCATTGTCAAGCGGTTGTATTTGACAGCACGTTTTCGCAGCTGATTGTGGTTGATATTTTTGATAATCATCAATATAAATTGTTTTTCATGGATTATAATACCGACGGTTATGCAATTGATGAAAAACAATTCAAATCGTATTGGAACGACAAGCATATTTTCCTCTGTATCAGACGCAAGAAATATACGCCTGAAATGTTCGCAGAGGCAAAAGCGGTTTTATCGCAATCAAAAGTTCGCGAACGTACAATAATTGAAAAACAATCCGATCTTGAAGCATTGCAGTTCAATTCTGGCACTTTTCATGATGGATATATTTTAGGCATGTATGAAAAGGACGGCATCCTTGAGATCCTTTTGGATACGTCTTGGGGCGCATTCATTTTACTGAAATGCCAAGGTGTGATTGAAAATAATTTGGTAATCGGCCAAATGTATTCTTATTGTGAAATGCGTACTGACAATGCGTGCACAGAGCTATCTTTTGTTCCCATGTCTGAGTCCAATGAAACGATACTCAAAGCAAAGACAATTGAATTTTTGCCTTTGTTTGAAAGGCGCATTGAATTAAAAGATTATGAGTACCTGTTTGAAAAAGATCGTTTGCTTTTGAAACAAAATCATGGCAATCACATTATTGAGGTAAACAGTGCTTCCGCGGACGTCTTGGATTTCAAGCAAAGAAGTGTTGCAGGGTATTACTCGAACGATGACGTTGAGACGCGTTGCTTCATATTTTGCGGTGATATTGTGTGCACCTTACGCAAATATAAATATGGAAAAAAGATTTCAGAAAAGCAGACAGATCTTATTCAAGAGTTTTGCGAATACTGTAACCAAAATGGAATTTGCTTTGATACAAATCCGCTTGACTATGACCAATTCGATAGAGAAGAGTTCGACTGGGGAGAACTGATCTATTCACGCACATACAGTAAATTCACACATTTATTATACATTTTGAAAATTTCAATTCCGGTATTTCTGTTTTACAATCTGTTCTCTTTGATCGTGCAACTTTTTAACCCACAAATGGAATGGACTTTCTATTGGATATTTGGAATCGGTGTGCCGGCATTCGTTTTTCTTTCTTGCTTATTGGCTTGTATCATAGCTTTTATAAGAGATAAATTTGTGGGCAATCCCGAACCGAAATGTATTGAGATATATGAAAACGGAGTCAAGTACTTAGGATATAACACAGCATTTGTTGCAGATTATGAAAGTATTGAAAAAGTGGATTACAGAAAAAGAATCACGATTCATGTTTACGGCGCAAAATATTCACTGCATAAAACCAAGGATGACGGACAGATCTATAAGCTGATTCAAGATAAGATCAGCGAAATCGGAACTCGATCAAATCCCGATCACTAATCACAACACCCCACTCCCGGCGAGAAAGGAAGAAAAGAATAAGCTACCAAGTATTTTCCGAAAACGAATGGTTAACTTAACAAAGCCCCGCACTTGCGGGGCTTTGTTTGTTCGGGACATCTAAAACAGTGTAACGGGCAGCGAGATAAGCGCATCCTTGAGCAGCGCATACCCTTGAGTATCCGCGTCAATTCCGCCTATTCCGATCTCTACAGCTGCATCGGCGCATTCATGCACATCCATTCCTGTCACCGTATACAATGCACGCGCAATCTGCTTATGATAGGCATGCTCGTCCGTATAAATCCCGTACGGTCGCAATGTTATGCCGATGCTTAGTCCGGTGCAATCGTTATTCTCGCTTGTGAAAATCAGCGTGCACTTTCGATATGCTGCCATCGCATCGGAATACCCCATGGATACCATAGCTGAATATGCCGTGGCTATACGCGTCAGCATCACGTCAACCTCGTGTGATCTTTCCGTATTTGATATAACCAATGTTTTTTCCCCTGTGCCAATTTCGATATGCATAGATACCTCCGCGTAATCATGCTTCATCATATGCACATGCCATGCATTTTAATCGCGTGCGCGAAAATATTTACATTTAACAGTAGCATTTTTGCCGTATATGTGGTATACTGTATGAAGACATTTGAAAGGGAACTAAAAAATGATTCAATATAGAAAAAATCTACTTAACTGGATGCTGTTTGGCTATGGCGGTCTTATGGTACTGCTTGTCGCATTGCTGACGGGATCCATGCTGCTGGATACCAACACGCTTTATCAGGATAGCTTTTTGACAGATGCGATCAAGATTCTCATTTCGGTTGTGGACGTTTTTGCGTTTGCAATCTCTTCTGCCATTTTGATTTACGGGATTTATCTAGTAGGCGCTCGTGCACTTACAACTGTTTACGCTGCCTTTTTCTGCATGACGATATTCCATTACGTAGCCATCCTGTGTATCGGCTGGCTGGTCTTCCCGGGAACGCTGCCCGAAACCGTAGCAGATCTTGGTATATTCATGCTGGAAGACGTTGTCGTATTTACGCTGCTTGACTGTCTGCGTCTGTTTATCGTCGGTTTTGTAACCGCAAAGCTGCTTGCAAAGCACGAGGCTGCACGTAAGGATCACAACCGCAGAGCGCACGTTTTGGGCGAGGAAAAGCTTTTGGCAAGAAGCGTGGCTTTCCCGATTGCAGGTTTTCTCAAGCTCAAAAACCCGTTGCTTGCCGGCGCTGCTGTGATGGCTGCGGTGTATTGGCTGACTTTCTACTTACAGTACGTATATTACGATATCATGACCCTGATCAAGCTCAACGTATTCTACGGACAGAGCCTGCAGATCTTTGAACTGCTTGCAAATGCAGTATTGGCTTGCATCGGTTATACGGTGATCACCTTCATTTTGATCAAGCTTGACGAAAAAATGCCTAAAACGGATGAATAACGCAAAAGCAACCGCGAGAAGCGGTTGCTTTTTTGTCGTATCACTTTTTATTTTGTACCGTATTGTCAAATTCAGTCTGCACGGCATACCATGTTAGGGAAGAAGCCATTTGCTTCTAAACCTTTGGAGGTGTTTACTATGGATAACAGATTTGCAAGCGGTTCCGTCCATTCCAAGGAAACTGTGTGCATAGAGACCAACAGAATCCTCGATTCCTGTAGAGACAGGGATTGCTTTGAGAACGTCCGCGTATACCTGACCGATTACGGTCAGGAGATCATTGAGCACACCAACGCCGTACGTGTCAAGTGCGCCGAGATCGGTTGGACCAACATCAATCTTGAGCCTGTGCAGTTCAATCGCGGATTTTACACGATTACCGTGCGCTTTTATATCAAGCTTTTGCTTGAAGCGTGCATCAGCGGCAGAACGCAGGAGTTTCAGGGAATTGCCGTGCTTGAGAAAAACGTCGTGCTTTACGGTGGCGAGAGCAACGTCAGCATTTTCAAGTCCGGTAAGTGCGTAAGTGATTTCTGCGCTCGTTCCGTTCCTGTTTGCGGCGAGAGAAATGTTCCCGAGGCAGTGATCGAGGTAGTGGATCCTATTGTACTTGGCACTAAGGTTGTGGAACATGCGCATGAGTGCTGCTCTTGTTGCTGCTGCGCTTGCGATATTCCCGAGGGCGTTTGCTCGGACTTTGGGCAGATGCTTGGCAGAGAGGACGATTATCGCAGATATCTTGCAGTGTCCTTTGGCCTTTTCTCGGTCGTTCGTCTGGTAAGACCCGCGCAGTATCAGATCCAGGCAACCGAATACTGCGTACCTGACAAGGTATGCATCAGCAACGATTCGGGTGATCCTTGCAGCGTCTTCCGTCAAATGCCGTTCCCGACGTCCGAATTTTGCCCGTCCGGATACAATGGCGAGATCAAGGGTGACCGTGCAGGGAACTGCGGTTGCTCATAAATAACAAGATCCGCACCGAAATTCGGTGCGGATCTTACTTTTATTCCTGACCGTCTGTCAAAAGATCGGTGGGCTCTTGCAGCTCTTCTTGACGAATCACAAGCTCGGGGAGCGCACCCGATTCAACGCAGTTGCGGTGAATGATCACCTCTGCCACGTCACCGCGAGAGGGGATCTCAAACATACTCTGCATCATGATGTTTTCCATGATGGAGCGCAGACCGCGTGCACCGGTATTACGCTTGATCGCAAGCTCAGCAATTGCTTCAAGGGCATCGTCTGTCAAGGTCAGCTTAACGTTATCCATATCAAACAGCTTGACGTACTGCTTGAGCAGTGCGGATTTAGGCTCCTTGATGATACGCAGAAGCGCATCCTTGTCAAGATCGCTTAAGGAAACCATGACGGGCAGTCTGCCGATCAATTCCGGAATCAAGCCGTACTTCACAATATCGTGCGGAGTAACGTCACGGTAAATGCCGCTGTCGCGTCTTTCGGATTTCTTCTGAATATCAGCGCAGAAGCCAATCGCTTGATTACCGCGTCTCTTTTCAATAATGCTTTCAAGACCGTCGAAAGCACCGCCGCAAATAAACAGGATGTTCTCGGTATTGATCTTGATAAACTCTTGATTGGGATGCTTACGACCGCCCTGAGGAGGTACGTTTGCAACCGTTCCTTCAAGAATCTTCAGCAATGCCTGCTGAACGCCTTCACCGGATACGTCACGGGTGATGGATCTGTTTTCGCTTTTACGCGAAATCTTATCAATCTCATCAATATAAATAATACCGTGCTCGGCAAGATCTACGTCATAGTCAGCTGCCTGAATCAGTCGCAGCAGAATATTCTCAACGTCCTCGCCAACGTAACCTGCCTCGGTCAAGGTAGTTGCATCGGCAATCGCAAAGGGAACCTGCAGCGTTTTAGCCAGCGTCTGTGCAAGATAAGTCTTACCGACACCGGTAGGGCCGATCAGGAGCACGTTGCTTTTTTGAAGCTCGACGGTATCCTGTTCAGTCTGCTGTCCTTTCTTTTTGCGGCTCTTTGGCTTTGCATTTTTGGAAAGCACGCGCTTGTAATGATTGTAAACCGACACGGACAAGGCAACCTTTGCATCGTCCTGACCGATCACGTATTCATCAAGTGCTCGCTTGATATCCATGGGCTTGGGAAGCGTTGCCATAGAAAGCTTTCCAAGATCAATCGAAGGCTTTGTTGCGGACTCAACGTACTCGCTGCATGCCTCGGCGCAAAAATCGCAGATATACGCGCCAGTAGGTGCGGAGATCAGGAAATTGACCTGGCTTTCATGTCTTCCGCAAAAGGAGCAAAAGGGTGCATCCCCATTGCCCCCTCTGCGGGAACCGTTATTGGTGTTTGCCATGCAAGCTACCTCACTTGATCTCGCCGCGGTGCGACTTAACCTGGTCTACAATACCGTAAGCAAGTGCCTCTTGTGCTGTCATGAAGTGGTCTCTTTCGGTGTCCTTTTCAATCTGCTTAACCGTCTGACCGGTGTGCTCAGCAAGCAGCTCGTTAAGTGTCTTGCGCGTGCGCAGGATCAGATCCGCCTGGATCTTGATATCGCTTGCCTGACCTCTTGCACCGCCGCTGGGCTGGTGGATCATGATCTCACTGTGGGGCAGGGCAATTCTCTTACCCTTGGTGCCTGCGGAGAGCAGGAACGCGCCCATGCTTGCAGCAAGGCCAATGCAAATGGTGGAAACGTCACAACGAATAAACTTCATGGTGTCGTAGATCGCCATGCCCGCAGTCACAGAACCACCGGGGCTGTTAATGTAGAAATAAATATCCTTATCGGGGTCCTGCGATTCGAGGAAGAGCATCTGAGCAACGACAAGAGAAGCGGTTGCATCATTGACCTCGTCAGACAGGAAAATGATACGGTCATTAAGCAGGCGGGAGAAGATATCGTATGCACGCTCGCCTCTGCCTGTTTGTTCAATGACTGTGGGAACAAGTGCGTCTCTCGGATATTGCGGATAATACATCTCGTTTACCTCGTTTCAAAATAATAGGGAAATAGTGGCTTGAATTACTCAGCCTTTGCTACTGCGGACTCCTTAACGATGTCCATAGCCTTCTTGACCTGCAGGTCAGCGATGATGGAAGCGTCATCCAGCATGCCCTTAACCTGCTCAACCTCGAGGTGGTAAGCATTAGCAATTCTCTGGTACTCCTCGTTGATCTCCTCCTCGGAAGCAACAACACCCTCAAGAGCTGCAATGGTCTCAAGAGCAAGTCTTGCCTTAACCTGGCGCTCAGCCTGAGGTCTCATCTGTTCACGCATAGCCTCAATGGTCAGACCGGTGTACTTGAAGTACAGGTTCATGTCCATACCCTGGCTGCGCAGTCTGTTGTCGAAGTCGCGAACGAAGTTCTCGGTCTCGTTTACGAACATAGCCTCGGGAATCTCGCCCTCCAACTTCTCGATCAGAGCCTCAATCAGCTTCTCCTCATACTCATTCTCAGCCTGCTTGTCGTTTCTCTCTTGGATTTTAGCCTTCATATCAGCCTTTAATTCATCAAGAGTGTCAAATTCGGAAGCATCCTTAGCGAATTCATCATCCAGCTCGGGAAGCTCGATGCGGGTAATAGCGTTTACCTTAGTCTTGAATACGGAAGCCTTACCTGCAAGCTCTGCTGCATGGTAGTCCTCGGGGAAGGTAACGTTTACGTCGAACTCTTCGCCGATGGTGTGACCTGCGATCTGCTCCTCAAAGCCGGGGATAAAGGAACCGGAGCCGAGCTTGAGGGAGTAGTCGGTGCCCTTGCCGCCGTCGAATGCAACGCCGTCAACAGAACCGTCAAAGTCGATCTTTACGATGTCGCCCATTGCTGCAGCCTCATCGGTGATCTCGATCTCACGGGAGTTTCTCTCGCGGATCATTTCGAGCTCGCGGTTAACCTGCTCTTCGGTAGCCTCAACTACGTTCTTAACAGCCTCGATACCCTTGTAGTCCTTGATCTGCATCTCGGGCTTTACGGGAACCTTAGCGGACAGAACCAGACCGTTCTCGTCAATGGAAACGATATCGATCTCGGGCTGGCCAACGGGAATGATAGCAGCTTCCTTAACAGCTGCCTCGTAGTTCTCGGGAATCAGATCGTTGATCGCATCCTCGAAGAAGACGCCCTGACCGTACATCTTTTCGATAACGGACTTGGGAGCCTTACCCTTACGGAAACCGGGAACGTTGATGTTCTTTACCTGCTTGCGGTAAACCTTGTCTACAGCTGCATCAAAGGTTGCCTTATCTACTGCAAACTCAAGGTAGTGCATGCTGTGTTCATTCTTTTCGGATTTTACAAGATTCATTTTGATCCTCCAAAATTTTGATTTATTTATTTTTTATTTTTCACAACCTATATATTGTACACAATTAAAAGGTTTTTGTCAATAGAAATCCCGATTTTCCCTTATAAAATATGTAATTTTATGTTATTTTATCGGGTAGGGAAGGAAAGAAAGATGATCAGCGGATATTCTGACAAAGCGAATGTCGTTATAATAGAGCACGCTTGGCAGATTATAACCGCCGTGAATATGTCCGAAGTAGCAATTCTTGATGCCGTACTTGGAGAGCGTCTCAAGAATTTCAGGACAGATGAAATTGCCCCAAACGGGCGGGAAATGCAGAAATACGAGAATTTCCTCAGGATCGTCCGCATTTTGCATAGACAATCCTTGCTTGATGCTGAGCTCAAGTCTGATAACTTCTCGGTTGACGATCTTGGCGTAATCGGTTTGCGAGACGGTCAGCTGCTGACTGTCATCGGTAAACCAACCGCGCGTTCCGCAGATGATTTTGTTCTCAACCTTATACGCATTGTTATGTAACAGCGAAACGGTTTCGATTTTGTGTTGCGCAAAAAATGCATTCAGCTTTGATGCGGTTGACCACCAAAAATCATGATTGCCCTTGCCAATGATTTTGTTTCCGGGAAGTGCATTCAAAAAGCAAAGATCCTGTGCGGCTTCCTCCAAGGTCAATGCCCAGGAAATATCTCCGGGAATAACCACGGTATCGCCATCCTTGACTGTATTGCGCCAATGCTGCTCCAATTTGTCCACGTATCCGTTCCAGCGTGCACCGAACACTTCCATGGATTTATTGGTTTGATCGTTGGTTGACAAATGCAAATCGGCTATTGTATAAATTGCCATGGAGAGCTCCTTTCGGTAAGAATAAATGAAACAAATACAGGCATACTACTATTGTCAGATTGACAAAAGGAGATATGAAAATGGATACTAAGCGCGGATGCGGATGCGAAAAGCACATCAAGGACGTAAAGTGTGACGTAAAGAACTGTGTATATCACGACGGCGAGTGCTATTGCACAGCCGGCGAGATTGCAATCGGTCCTTCCTTCGCCACCTCTTCTACCGACACGATCTGTTCTACCTTCAAGCAGGATCAGGATAAAATGTAATTCCTGCGCGGACATCGGATCATCCGATGTCCGCATTTTTTAGTAATTACTGGGTATCGGCGAATCGCAGCACCTCTTGCAAAATGTCCTTTGCGTCAACGGTCTTATCAAATCTGACCGTACGCTCGCCAAGCCCTACCAGCGGATAGGGAATCTGCGTGCCCGTGTAATCGGAGAGCAGCGCCTGGGACTGCAGGGGATCTGCGGGAGCTTGTTTACCAAGTGAGGTATATACGTCTGCAGCGAACTTATAAGGGCTTGCGGTGGAAGCAACAACCATGGGCGTTGTGACGTCACCGGACTCTTGCAGATACTGTTCTGCGCAGCAAATGCCAACTGCAGTATGCGTATCCATCAGATAACCGCTCTGCTGATATTTGCAGATAGTTTGTGCGGTCTGCGCCTCGTCTGCAAAATAACCGCAGAAATCCGCATCAATACGTGCCTTGACCGCATTGCTGACAGTATATGCACCGTTTGTTGCAAGTGATTCCATATATGCCTTGGTCTGTTCTGCGCCTGCAACCAGATAAAGCAGACGCTCCAGATTGCTGGAGATCAGAATATCCATGGAGGGCGACATGGTCAGATGGAACTGACGGTTACGGTCGTAAGTACCGGTCTGCAAGAAATCGGTAAGGATGTTGTTTTTATTGGAAGCGCAAATCAGCTTGCCGATAGGCAATCCCATTTGCTTTGCCAGATAAGCGGCAAAAATATTACCAAAGTTACCGGTGGGAACACATACGTTCATGAGGTCTCCCATGCCAATGCGACCTTGGCTGAGCAGATCACAGTAAGCGGATACGTAATACACGATCTGCGGTGCAAGTCTGCCCCAGTTGATCGAGTTTGCACTGGACAGGAAAAAGCCTTTTTCATCCAGAGTACGTGCAGCCTCAGCATCCGCAAAGATGCGCTTGACACCGGTTTGCGCATCGTCAAAATTGCCGTGAATTGCGCATACGTTGACGTTTTCGCCCTGCTGCGTGACCATTTGCAGCTTTTGGATCTTGCTGACACCGTTGACGGGATAGAATACGGAGATGCACACCTGATCTACGTCACGGTAACCTTCAAGTGCAGCTTTGCCCGTGTCGCCGGAGGTGGCAACCAGGATGAGTGCCTTGCGCTGCTCGCCCGTCTTTTTCAGTGCGCGGGAAAGCAAACGGGGCATGATCTGCAGTGCCATATCCTTGAATGCAGCCGTAGGGCCGTGCCACAGCTCTTGTGCGTATACATTATTGTTGATATGATGCAGAGGTGCCGCACCGCCTACGAAGGAGCTCTCGTGATAAGCCGCCTGACAATCCAAGAGCAGTTCCTCTTGCGTGTAATCCGTCAGATACTTACCGAGAATATAAGCCGCTCTGTGCGCATAATCCATGCCGCAAAGGGAAGTAATCTCGTCTGCAGTCAGCGTAGGAATAGATTCGGGAACGAACAGACCGCCATCGTCGGCAAGTCCTTTTCTGATTACCTGTGCAGAGGTGAATTTTTCTTGATTTGAATCTCTTGTACTTTGGAATTTCATAATGTGGTCTCCGGTTTATAAAGTAAATTGATTCTGGAAAAACGTAAATGCATTCTTCCAAAAAATATTCTCAATGAGTTGATCGCTGCAGCCGCGCTTGGAAAGCATGTCTGCAACCTTATAAAGATCGTCTACGTGTTCAATGCCGTCCGGTAAATCTGTACCGTCAAAATCGCAGCCAAAGCAGAGATGATCCTGCGCGCCAAGCTCGAGATAACGCTCGATATGGCGCACCACGTCTTCAACGCCTGCATTCCGTTCGGAGCAATCACGCAAATGAGAAGGGCACATGCTGACGCCGACAAGACCGCCAAGACGCATCAATTCAGCAAGGTGTCTGTCACGCAGATTTCTTGTATGTGCATATGCGGAGTAAGAATTGGAATGCGTTGCGATAAAGGGCTTTTGATATTCGTTTGCGATCTCGATAACGTCATCTACGCTTTGCTCGGAAGCGTGCGAAATATCAGGAATGATCCCCAGCTCAAAGCAGCCGCGCACAACTTGCTTTCCGAAATCCGTCAATCCGACCTCTGTGTTGTGCGAGCCGCCAATGCAGGTCTCACCGCCCCACAAAAGCGTCATGCAGCGCACGCCTTTATCAAGCAGCACGCGCAGTCGTTGAATGTCGCCTGCAAGCAATCTTGCATCCTCAACCGCCAACACGGCAGCTCTTTTTGATGCAGCAATGGCTTGGTCAAGCTCAGCCTTGTTGCGAACACGCGCAATGCTTTGCTGCTCGCGGTCAATCAGCCGGTCAAAATTATCTGCAATTTTGAGAAAATCATCCCAACAAGTCTGGTCGTCGCGTCTGCGATCCGACCAAATTGCAAACAATTGTACGTATTTGTCATAAGTTTGGGCATAAGAAAGGGAAATGTGACAGGTATTATCACGTAATCCCTCGTTTCTGCGATACAGTTCAAAAGCAGTATCGCAATGCGTATCAAACAACGATAGGTTCATAAATGCTCCTTTCGACTATGGACGGTACCCGTGGACGCCAAAGGCATTCTCAATATGGTTTATATGCAAGACGCGTCTGTGCGGCGTGCCAAGCATGCCCGTAATTTTCTCGATCAGCTTATCAAAGGGCTTTAAGTCCTTGTCAGGCGCGAGATAAACCTCAATCACGTCCATGCGCGGCTGCAAGTTGTAATTGTTCTTTACAAGGTACGTATTGGCGGCACGCAACAGGTGCGCTTGCTTTTGATAGGTTACGGCAGAAGCGGGTGCTGAATACCGATCCGCGTCCTCGGGACGGCAGATGCGCGTTTTCACTTCCACAAAAGCGATATACTGCTTGTCAGCCGCAATAATATCAAGCTCCTGATGCGAGACGTGCAAATTGCGCTCAAGCACGTCATATCCATGCCTTTGCAAATACTTTGCCGCTACCTGCTCGCCGCGCTTGCCAACCTGTGCTTTATTCATGCTTTTCTTTTTCCAAAAAGCGCACGAATTGCTTTCTGTGAATAGGGGAAGCGCCGTACTCGCGTAAAGCCTGCATATGCGCCTTAGTGCCGTATCCCTTGTGCTTTGCAATACCGTATTGCGGATATGCCGCATCAAGCTCCACGCACATTCTGTCACGCGTGACCTTGGCGAGAATAGAAGCAGCCGCAATGGACGGGGAAGTCGCATCACCCGAAATAACCGCTTTGGCGTCTATTTGAAAATCTCTGGAAACGTTACCGTCGATCAGCGCAAAATCCGCCTTGATCGAAAGTCCGTCAATTGCACGTCTCATAGCAAGCAACGTGGCTTCCAGAATATTCAGCTGATCAATTTCCTCAACGCTGGCACTTGCAATACAGTACGCCACAGCGTTTTCCTTGATCAGATCAAAAAGCTGATCTCTTTTTTTCTCCGAGAGCTTCTTGGAATCGTTGAGCCCGGGTAAAACGAGTCCGCACGGTAAAATACACGCAGCAGCTACCACAGGACCGCACAAAGGACCTCTGCCGGCTTCGTCAACGCCGCAGACGTTCTGATAACCAAGATCGTAAAGCTCGGATTCAAGTGTATATTCCAACATATTGTCTCCTTAATCGTCGCGACGCATATCAAGCGTCACGCGTCCGATTTTTCCTGCGCGATATTCATCAAGCAGCATGTTAGCGGTACGTTCGGAATGAACCTCGCCGCCCGAGATCAAAAATCCGCGCTTCTTTCCGATAGCAAGCATCAGGTCGTAATCACTCATATCATCATATTGCGACATATCGCCAAGCTTATAGCGTTCACTCAAAAGCGAAGGATAAAGCGTGCGCAGTCTGCCGCACAGAATCATGGCAATTTCTTCAATGTCCAGAATATCGTCCTTGATCGCACCGGTAATGGCAAGATTTTCGCCAACCGTTCTTTCTTCGAACTTGGGCCAGAGAATTCCGGGCATATCCAAAAGATCGATGCCGATATTGGTAGCAACCCATTGCTTGTCAACGGTTACACCGGGACGGTTTTCTACCTTGGCTTTCTTATTACCGCAAAGCTTATTGATCAGCGAGGATTTGCCAACGTTGGGCACACCCAGCACCATGGCGCGCAGTTTTCTGCCTGCCATGCCTTTATTTTTGTATCTTTCGACTTTTTCAATCAAGATATCGTGGATAGCGGGGCTGAGCTGCTTAATGCCTTCGCCACCGATACAGTCGGTCAGAATGCATACGGTATGATCGTTCGTATAATGCTGTACCCAATACTTGTTAGCCGCAGGGTCAGCCAGAGAGGCTTTGTTGAGCAACAACAGCGTGGGCTTTTCACCGATCATCTTTCCGATTTCGGGATTTCTGGACGAATAGGGAATACGTGCATCCAGAATTTCTATAATAATGTCAACGTTTTTAAGGTTTTCCGAAATCAAACGGCGCGTTTTCGCCATATGCCCGGGAAACCATTGAATTACCTGAGAGGGCATTGGTTTCTTTCCTTTCGGGATTAGTCTGTGTAAATAGTGAACGGCTTGATACGAAGAATCGCCTTGCCAAGCACGGTGCGCTCGTCGATAAATCCGATGCTGCGGCTATCCGCAGAGAAGTTTCTGTTATCTCCCAAGACAAACAGCTTGCCTTCGGGCACGGTAAAGGAATAATTGCCCGATTCCTCGTCATACTCGGCATTCAAGGGATTGTTGATTGCAGACAGATTATCAATCCATTCGTACTGATCACCGTAATCGTCCTTGTCGCGATTATAATACGTAGCAAACTCGTCACTGTAATCAATACGCTCACCGGTTTGCGCGTCCGTAATGACAATGGACTTTTGCTCAAAATTCAAAACGACCTGCTGGCCGCCCGTTGCAATAACGCGCTTGACCAAGGGCTTTTGATATCTTTCGGTCTGATGGAAAACAACTACGTCGCCGTTATCCGGAGTATAGAGCAAATCGCTGATCACAAGCATCTGACCGTGCTCAAAGGAGTTTTTCATGGACTCACCGTCAACGCGGCAAAGACGCGCACAGAACGAGAACAAGACCAGGACCATGGTGATCGAAAATACGAATATTTCAAGATAATCGAAAAAATTCGAAGCAAACGAGCCCGACTTGTTTGTGCCTGCCAAGGCAGCAGCATCGTCTTTATCAATGACCAAGTCAAGCAGGTCGTGACCGTGCTCAACGCAGATATCGGTCAGCGTCGCGGATTTCTCGTCAAAAGAGTCCACTCCTACGTATTCTTTTTTGGAATCGTAGAGCATAAACGGCACGGGATCGGAGGAGTGCGTGCGAAGCTGCAGGGGAGTGGGGTGATCCGGTAATACCAGAATCTTAAAATCATCGTCGCAGCTCGCCAGATACTCGTATATCGGCTTGAGAATCTTTTGGTCGATCAGCTCAATGGAAAGCACTTTGTTGTCGATCTCGCCTCGGTGTCCGCATTCGTCAGGGCCTTCGACGTGTACGTAAACGAAATCAATACCGGATTTGAAAGCATCAATCGCTGCTTGCGCCTTGCCTTCATAGTTTGTGTGCACGTTGCCGGTAGCGCCCTCAACGTCAATCGAACGCATACCTGCGCAAATACCGATACCCTTGATCAGGTCAACTGCAGAAATCACGGCACCGTCAATTCCCCATTTTTCGCGGAAAGAGGGAAGTGTCGGCTTCTTTCCGGGGCTCCAAAGCCAAGCAGAGTTTGCAGGGCGAAGTCCGCGCGCACGTCTTGCCTGATTTACGGGGTGATTATTGAGTACTTCGTAGCTTTCCTTCATCAGCGCATAGTAATCCTCGCCGCCTTCCGCTACAGGCAGATGATCTTTAATACACTGACCGAGAATATCATGCGGACGCATAAAAGGATAACTGTCGGGTTGATTTTTCCAGATCAGGCAATGTCTGTAGCTGACTCCCGTATGAAAGGTGCGAAAATCGTTTCCGAAATGCTCCTGCAGCGCTTTGATCAATTCGTCAGCTTCCTCGGTGGAGATCTCATCCGCGCTGTGATCGATCATGATCTTATCTTCATACAGCTCTTGCTCCTCGGAAAGCGTGACGAGATTGCAACGAAAAGCGGTTTCGTCAGGCTGCATATCAATTCCCATGCTGACCGCCTCCAGAGGAGAGCGTCCGCGAGAATAAACCTTCGGATCGAATGACAAAATAGCCATATTTGCAGTATCGCTTTCAGGGACCATGCCTTCGGGGACGTTTGACACGACACCAACCATGGATTCCTTGGCAAGCGCATCCATACAAGGCTTGTACGCATTTTGCATAGGAGTCTGATCGTCTAACTGTTCAACGCAATAATCAGCCATTCCATCGGGTATTAAAACAAGATATTTCATAATTTGCTCCGGGAAATAATTATTCATAATATTATATCATATATCAGTAAATTATACAACACCTTTCGCGAATAATGCGAAACTTTTTGCAAGAAAATTTGCAAGAAATTCATACCTTTCATAGCAAGCGCTCTTGCTTTCGACGGCAAAATATGATATAATAATCACAACGCACTATGAATAGGAGAATTTTTTGTGAATCAGCAGCAACAAGAGCAACACGATATGCCTAGAAGCGCCAGAGAGCAAACCAAGAAATTGAAGAAAATCATTATCATTGCTTTTTGCGCCATGCTTGCATTTGTGATGGTATATTTCATTTTTGCATCTTTTCTTTCCGAAGCCATGACGGAGACCGTATACGGGTACTTCCCCTGGCTGGAAGATTGGCTTAGCGGGGGAGCGGGCAACGAGTATCAGGGAAATGACTTTACGATCATTTTCTATCCCGTCGATTACGAATACGATATCATGAAGGATAAAGAGTACCTCGAGCTTGACAGAAAGATCTACTATTATGCTGACAAAACGCAGCTTGGTACCATGATCGAGCTTGACGACTCGAACCGTGATAAGCAAGCAATGGGCGTTACGCTGATTTGCGACATGATTGAAAGCATCATCATGGGTGATGCAGATGCGTATAACGCTTGCTTTAGCGACTATTATTTTGAGCACAAGCAGGTCGATCCCGATCCCGGCTTTACCATGACGCAGCTGTACGATATCAAGATCACGCACATCATGGAGCAAAAAGTAACGGATAAAAAGCTCGGTACTTATACGGAATATCACTTTGTACTGCAATATTCGATCCACAAGAATAACGGTACGTTCCGTACGGATATCGGTAGCGACGGAAATGCCGCTACGTACTTGATTATTACGGACAGAAACGGCAAGCTTTTGGTCGAGGACATGTTCTACGGCTATAAGTTCAGACACTGATCATTTCAATCAATAAAAAAAGAGGCGCGAGCCTCTTTTTTTATATGTGCATCAGATAGATGCGATACATTCGTTGACCCAAGCAAGGATGTCGGTCTTTTCCTGATCGGAGATCTTGGAATTGAACAGATTACCGCCGTTGATGTACAGCGTCTTTTCGCAAACGTTAGTACCTGCATTTGCAAGAAGCGAGCGAACGTAAGCATCACCGTCAGGAGTGCCGTCGATCATCAAAGCGACGTTAGCAGTTCTGGTCTTGTTCAGCTCACTGATGAACAGTCTGATATCATCCTTGAGAGAGCCCTTGCAGGTTACGCACAGTACAACCAGACGCTCCTTATCGCAAGAATAAGCAGGCGGAATTACGTCAGCAGCATTGATGTTCAGCTCGAACTCCTGCTTGATCATCTGTGTGATAGAAACCAGCTTCTTTTTGCCGGGGGTACAAAGTACACGCATTTTAATTGCCATAATAAAATCCTCCTTACCGGCAGCAAGACCGGTTTTTCTTATTATAACATATCGGTACGCATAAAGTAAAGGGCAAAAATCAAAATCGGGATTATACACAGTTTTTCGCTACGTATTTTGTTAAGGTTGCCATAAGACAAGGGAAGGTCGGGATTACATGTAAATTTTTATTGCACGTGCAGTGAATTTTGTCGGGATATCTTGTAATTACTTATAAGATGTGTTATAATATATAAGTTATTTAGAGCCAATCGGAGAAAAACGTACCAAAAGAGAACTGCTTTGCGACATATACATGATTATACAAAATCAAAGTTTTGTATAATATAGGGGACTGAAATAGCGCAAAATACCCCCTCGGGATACTTCCCCGGCTATTTTAACCGTTTTGCTCACCTTTAAGCATGTATTTTTCCTTGGTTGCCTGACCACCGCGCAAATGTCGCTCTTGCTTGTTTTTGTCCAGTACTTCTTTGACGTGCTGATAAAGCGCCTTGTTGACGTGTGGCAGCACTTGTGTGACGTCCTTATGTACAGTGCTTTTGCTGATTCCAAATCGCGCTGCAGCAAATCTGACAGTGGCTTGATTTTCAATGATATAATTGGCAAGCAATACGCATCGCTCTTTTTCTGCGGATATGTACATCATGTTTGTACCTCTCACATCTTTTTTCTGTTTCAATCATATGCCATGCGCGGCTGCATTATGTATTTACGGAGGTTGATTTATGCCGTCTTTTCAGGATATCACGTACAGTTGCATACTTGAAGGCATGACCTCGGTTTCTGCCTTGATTCACGGTCGTGAAAACGGTATCAACGACCGTCCGATTTATGCAGTGCTTGTTGACGCAGCCAAAAAACGCAGCAAATATAAAGAGATCGGATACTTAAAGTCCATGTCCGCAATGCACGGATTTGAATTGGTGTTCGTATCAGCTTCGGATATCGACACGCTTGCGCAAGGCAGCACGCACGGCGGTATTATCGCTCTTTGCGGTGAGCGCACCTTTGCGGATTGCACAAAGATTCCTTCAGGCGGCTTTTGGGTGCTTCCTGACGGCATCGAGGATCCGTTTAATTTAGGTTTTACGCTCAGATCCTTGTACGCAGCCGGTGTTGACGGCGTCGTATTACCGCTGCAAAACCGTATGTGTGTACCCGGCGTCGTTGCCAAATCGTCCGCAGGCACTTCGGAAATGCTTGATATTCGCGTGTGCGATCCCGAATCTGCCGTTTCTTATTATAAAAATGCCGGATATCGCATCGTATGTGCCGGTATTCGTGATTCTCAAAGCATTTATCAAGCGGATCTGCACAAGCCGCTTTTACTGGTAATCGGCGGCGAAAAACGCGGCATCTCACGCACGATATTAGATATGGCTGATCAGATCGTACGCATCGATTACGGGCGTACCTTCAACGGCTCGTTATCAGCAGCATCTGCGGCAACCGTGATCGCCTTTGAGGTTCTGCATCAAAATTCTTAAACGTTACGCGCAATTATACAAAATCATTACTGTAAAGGAAATTCACTGTTTTGGAAAAGCAAAAAAAGTTCAAGATCCCGAATATTTTCGATATGAATCGCGACGGCCGCGGTGTCGATCCCGGCGAAGATACCACGCCTAATCTCAAGTATTTCTTTAAGCTCACGTTCCGCAAATTTTCCAATTTGCTGACGCTGAACCTGATGATGTTTGCCATGGTGCTGCCGATTGCGATTGCAGTATACGTGTTTTTCAACGGGCCGCAAATGCCTACGATCAGCAGCACGTCCTTCCCTGCGCTAATGGGCGCACAGTTGACGGGTACGGCAGGCACGGAATTGCTGACAAAGTTTATGCCGATTTTGCCACAAGTCAACTTTATTACGTATAATTCTTATGCAAGCTGGCTGCCTTACGTTCTGCTTGGCATTCTTGCAGTTACCTGGGGCTGGCAGAATACGGGCGTGACGTACATTCTGCGCGGACTTGTGCGCGGTGATGGCGTATTCATGTTCTCGGATTATTTCTACGCCATTAAAAAGAACCTCAAGCAAGGACTCATTCTCGGTTTGATGGACGCAGGCATTATCGTGGTCCTGATTATCGACTTTATGTATTCCTGGAGCGCAAGATCTACTTACTGGTCGTATTTGATGTTCTTTGGTATCACGGCACTCATTCTCGTGTATCTGTTTATGAGAATGTATTTGTACCTGATGATGATCACGTTCAATATCTCGCTTTATAAGATGCTGAAAAACGCGCTGATCTTTACGGCACTTGGCATCAAGCGTAACCTCATGGCTGGCTTGGGCATTCTTTTGTGCGTTGCTTTATGGGCAGCCCTTGCTTTCATCGGATTGCAATACAACCTGGGCTTTTTGATCTTTATTCCCGCACTGTTCCTGTTTGCGTACATTGCCTTTATTTCGGTTTTCTGCGCATATCCCGTTATCAAAAAGCACATGATCGATCCTGTCACCGTGACACCCGAATCCGGCGAAGATCAATAAAAACGTATTAAGCCGACCGCATCGCGGTCGTCTTTCTATTTTTGGCTCTCCAGCAATTCGCCTGCGGTCACAAAGGTAAATCCTTGCTCGATCAATACAGGTACAAAGATTTCAAGCGCCTTGACGGTTGGGCTGTTCGCGCCGATATAATCATGCATCAGAATGATATCACCGTTTTTCGCGTTTTGTATGATATATTCGCTGATCTTATCCGGAGGTGTATGCGCCCAATCTCGCGTATCAAGCGTCCAGAATACGCTGGTATAGCCCAATTTTTTGACTACTTGACGAGACTCTGCCGTTGTTGCGCCTTCGGGAGGTCTGAACAACGTACTTTGAATGCCCGTCTGGTTGAAAATTTCGTTTTCGCACGTGGTGATCTCATGAATCAAATCCGGAATATTCATATTTTTCGCATGCGAGTGCGTAGTTGTATGATTGCCGATCTCATGACCGCGCTCAAGCACCTCCGCAATGATTCCGGGATAGGTTTTTGCGTGCAAGCCGATGACAAAGAACGTAGCTTTAATGCCATATTTGTCAAGCACGTCCAAAATCTGTCGCGTCTGTTTGGGATGCGGACCGTCATCAAACGTCAGTACGATACGCTTTTGATCCGTATTGGCTGCATGAGCGTTGATCGGAATACCCGACATGATGCAGCAAGACGCTATCAAAAGCAACAGCAGCCGTCTCATGATGCATCAAAATTCAGCTCGTCAAGCGTGCCGAACCGATACCCCATATTTTTCAGTTCCCTGATCACCTCTGCCATAATTTGCGCATTGGTAGCCGAGGTTGGATGAAGCAGCATGATCTCCCCATTGTGCACGTTATCCATAATCTTTTTCTTGGCAGCCTGCGCGCTCATTTGCTTGCCGTTGTCCCAATCCGCATAAGCGAAGCTCCAGAACACCGTTTTGTATCCGGAATCAGTGATCACCTGTAAAGAATTTTGGTCAAAGGTGCCTTCCGGTGGCCTGAAATAATGCTTCATTTGCTCTCCTGTAAGTTCTTTGTACGCCTCTTCAAGTCTGCGCAGCTCGGTCACGATCTGCTCCTTGGACATGCGTGTAATATTCTTGTGCGTATACGTGTGATTGCACACAAGATGACCTTCTTTAGCCATACGTTTGACAAGATCCGGATTTCTTTCAATCAAGTTCCCCAGTATAAAAAATGCACCCGTGACCTGCTCATCACGCAATACGTCCAATATTTTTCCCACGTTGCCATTCTCATATCCTGCGTCAAAGGTCAGATAAATCACCTTTTCTCCGTCTTGGCTTGCGTGCGCCTTATCCGCATACAGGCTATTGTACTGACATATCCACTCCATGTCTGAATCCGCCTGCGGTTGCGTGTGATCGGCTGTACGCTTGCAGTACCAATGATAGCATTCGGCTGCCGAGGCAGGAATGCATAATGTTATGCATATTGCGAAAATTATGCATAATTTGCTACAAGTGGTACATATCCTCTTCAAGCTCATCTCATCATCTCCTTTCTCCTTTAGTATGAACGGAATATATCGTATTTCACATGGCAATGCATTCCATGAAATTTGGTCAAATTGAACATGAATATATATGCAAGATTGTTGAATATTGCTATTGCAATTCTTATATTTATGCAGTATAATATATTCATATTTTTCAAAGCAGATACTGAAAGGCGTTTATCATGAAAAAAGAAATCAAAAAAATCGTACTTGCATATTCCGGCGGTCTTGACTCCTCTATTATCATTCCGTGGCTCAAAGAAAATTATCCCGGCTGCGAGGTCATTGCAGTGTCCGGTGACGTTGGTCAAGGAACTGAGCTTGACGGTCTGGAAGAAAAGGCGATCAAAACCGGTGCATCCAAGCTGTACGTGCTTGATTTGAAGAAAGATTATATTGAAAATTATATATTCCCCTGCCTCAAAGCAGGTGCTTCCTACGAAGAATATCTGCTTGGTACGTCTCATGCACGTCCCTGCATTGCAAAGGGCCTTGCCGAGATCGCTATACAAGAGGGTGCTGATGCCATCTGTCACGGCTGTACCGGTAAGGGCAACGACCAGGTGCGCTTTGAGCTGACCATTAAGGCGTTTGCCCCCGATATGCAGATCATTGCTCCTTGGCGCGTATGGGATATCAAATCCCGTGACGAAGAGATCGACTACGCGGAAGCGCATAACATTCCGCTCAAGATCAGCCGCGAAACCAACTACTCTAAGGATAAGAACATCTGGCACCTGTCTCATGAAGGTCTTGACCTTGAAGATCCCGCAAACGAACCCACTTACGCAAAGCAAGGCTTCCTTGAAATGAGCGTTTGCCCCGAGCAGGCACCCGACACGCCTACTTATCTGACCATTACGTTTGATCAAGGTATCCCCACCGCAATCGATGGCGTTGAAATGGATAGCGTTGCACTCGTCGAAAAGCTCAATGAGCTTGGCGGTGCAAACGGCATTGGTCTGCTTGATCTGGTAGAAAACCGCTTGGTAGGCATGAAGAGCCGCGGCGTTTACGAAACTCCCGGCGGCACCATCCTGTACCACGCACATAAAGTTCTGGAGTCGATTACGCTGGACCGCGATACGCAGCACTATAAGCAGCAGATCGCCATCAAGTTTGGTGAGCTGGTTTACAACGGTCAGTGGTTCACGCCTTTACGCGAGGCACTCTCCGCATTCGTGGATAAGACGCAGGAAAGCGTCAGCGGCGACGTCAAGCTCAAGCTCTATAAGGGCAACATCATCAATGCGGGCGTTACTTCCCCCAATTCCCTTTACAGCGAGACCATCGCATCGTTTGGCGAGGACGGCGGTGCTTACGACCAAAAGGATTCAGCAGGCTTTATCAACCTGTTCGGTTTGCCCATCAAGGTCAAGGCAATGCTGGACGCACAGAAGAAATGATATATCCAAATCGGGGTGTCTTTATGACAAAGACACCCCTCGTTTGATAGAAAGAAAGGACTTTACTTATGAATACCATGTGGGCAGGCCGCTTTCAAAAGCAGCTGAACAGCCGTGTAAACGACTTTAATTCCTCCATTCATTTTGATTGCAGAATGTATAAGCAAGATATTCAAGGCTCGATCGCACACGCCACAATGCTTGGCAAATGCGGTATTATTACTGTGCAGGATTCTGAGCTGATTTGTAAGACGCTCAAGGAAATCTTAGCAGATCTTGAGCAAGGAGTGCTTGCTTTTGACATGAGTGCGGAAGATATTCACATGTTTATCGAGAGCGAATTAACGTTGCGCATCGGTGACGTTGGCAAGCGTTTGCACACCGCTCGCAGCAGAAACGATCAGGTAGCCCTTGACTTGCGTCTGTATTTGCGTGACGAGATCGCAGAGCTCAAAGCATTGGTTTACAATCTCCTTGAAGTGATCTGCAACAAATCCGAGCAGCACGCATCCGATATTATGCCCGGTTATACGCATCTGCAGCGCGCGCAGCCCGTAACGCTTGGACATTATCTCATGGCGTACGCACAGATGTTTGCACGTGATGCACGCAGACTTGACGACGTTGCCAAGAACATGAACGTTCTCCCGTTAGGCTCTTGTGCGCTTGCGGGAACCACCTATCCGATCGATCGCTTTATGGTTGCCGAGCTTTTGGGCTTTGACAGCGTTTGTCAAAACAGCATGGACGGCGTTTCTGATCGCGACTATGCCATCGAGCTGCTCAGCACGCTTTCGATCATCATGATGCACCTGTCGCGCTTTTCCGAGGAGATCATTCTGTGGTCGTCCTCCGAATTTGGCTTTGTTGACCTTGATGACGCATATTCCACCGGCTCGTCCATCATGCCTCAAAAGAAAAATCCTGACATAGCAGAGCTTGTGCGCGGCAAGACAGGACGCGTTTACGGCGATCTGACGACACTTCTGACTGTGATGAAAGGCATTCCGCTTGCTTATAACAAGGACATGCAGGAGGATAAGGAGGCCGTGTTTGACGCGCTTGACACCGCAAAGATTTGTCTTGAGCTGTTTGCAGCTATGCTGGATACTGCTACGTTCCGCGTACAAATGCTGCGTGATGCGGTTTCCAAGGGCTTCATAAATGCGACCGATTGTGCCGATTATATGGTCAAAAAGGGACTTCCCTTCCGTAGCGCGTATAAAATCGTCGGTCAGTTGGTTGCATATTGCATTGCAAATAACAAAACGCTTGAAACGCTTTCCTTGGAGGAATACCAACAGGCAGATCCCATCTTTGAGCAAGACGTTTATCAAGCGATCGATCCCGATACCTGCGTTGCAGGACGCGCTTGCTATGGCGGCCCCGCACCTCAAAGTGTGATGGACCAGATAAAATCCATGCGCAATTATTTGAAAGATTAAATAATAACAAGTATGACTTTTGTGCTTTTTGCGCAAAAGTCATACTTTATTCATGCAAGGTTCACTCATAATTCAACATTGTGTGCTAAAATATGCAAAGATTGTATGAGGAGGTGACGCTTTGGCAGAGAATACTTTTCAACGACGAGAAAAAAAGATCATAATTGACGCCTCGTTGGCTGAACCGCTCAAGCAGCGCATTGAGGAATACATGCATGCAGACGAATATAACAAGGACGGAAAGCCCTACATGATCTGCAACCTGTATTTTGATAACGCTAATAATGACGTGATCCGAAACTCGGTGCAGCTTCCCAAGTTCAAGGAAAAGCTCAGGCTGCGCAGTTATGGTACACCGGATCTTGACAGCAAGGTGTTTTTAGAGATCAAGCGTAAGCAAAACGGCATCGGAACCAAGCGTCGCGCAAAGATTACGCTCGGGGAGGTTTACGATTTTCTTGAAAAGCGCGAATACCCCAAGGACACCAAGTATATCAATACGCAGGTGCTTCGCGAGATCGAATATTACCTCTCGCACACACCTGTAGAACCCGTCGCGTATATCAGTTATATGCGTAATGCGTACTATGGGAAAGAAGATCCCGATTTCCGTGTAACCTTTGACTTTGACATTGTATCAAGACGTCATGATCTTTCTTTGGAAAGTGGCAGATTCGGCGAACCGCTGCTGCCCCCCGATAAGATGATCGTAGAGGTCAAATTCGCAGGCGCAGTTCCCTATTGGTTTGTGCAGATCATGAGCGAGTTTGGTCTTACATTCCACACGTTCTCCAAGATCGGTACCGATCTGAAGAAAAACATACTGAAAAACAACGGCATCGAAGAATTTTTGCTAACAGGATTTGTATAAAGGAGATTATCAAACATGCAGGCTTTAGAAAACTTTTTCAACCAGTTACTGGTAAACATTCAAATTTATTATGATACTGCCACCACGGGCGTATCTACGCTGACGCTTGGTAAGACCCTTGCTCTGGTTGGCTCGAGCATCGGTATGGCGCTGCTCGTTACCTTGGTTTACTTGCTTGTAAACCGTAAAAGAGCGTATTCCACAAAATCCTTGTTCACCATCCTTTTGATGGGTCCCATCGTATCGGTCATCGTTATCGCAGTCGGCTCTAACCTGGCGCGTGCGATCTCCATCGGTGGTGGTCTTGCTCTCATCCGTTTCAGACATTCGGTTGAAAATCCCAGCGATCTGATCTTCATTTACCTCTCCGCTGCAGTCGGTATGGCTTGCGGTACGGGCGGTATCGGCTTTGCTGCAATCGCGATCGGCATTATCCTTGCCGTGATTATCATCGCTTCCCTGACCGGCTTTGACCGCATCGGCGGTGGTTCGATGAGACTGACCGTTATGATTCCCGAATCCCTTGATTTTGCAGGCGTATTTGAGCCCGTTCTCAAGCAGCACTGCAAGACCTTCAACCTCGAGAGAGTCAAGTCTGTTGAATACGGCACGCTGACCGAGCTGCGTTACAGAATTCGCCTTAAGAATAAGGACGCACAGAAGGCACTGATCGACGATATCCGCGTTCGTAACGGCAACCTGAATATTTCGATTACCCAGAAAGCATCTGACGATTGATTTTACATAGTAAAAATCCCAACCTCAAGCGAGGTTGGGATTTTCTTATCTGTATTTGCGTAATACAGCAACATAATCAGTATTGTGCAATAGCTCTGCATGCCTTCCTTCTTTGGCGTTGATCAAGCTTTCTACAAGCCAAGTGAGAAAATCATCTGCAGAAACGTTTACACGGTCAGGAAAATACGCTTGATGGACGGCTTCATCATGCTTAACAGCCTCTGATATTCTCTGAGCGGCGTAAAGATTCATATCAAGCAAAGTAATAATGCTCTCGTCATCGCCGCCTCTGAAAGTGAAATCGTTTCTCATCCTATTCAGGAATGCTTCCGCAAGCCCTGCAAAGAATATATCTCCCGTTTCATCCAATGCGTGCAGCATTAGCTTGCCGTAAGAAATGGCTTTTTCAGCCTTCTCTTTCATCGTAAGTTCATTATCAAAGAATATGACACGACCAAGCTTATCCCCCGAAAAAGCGACAAGCTCGTACATGTTTTTGCTGACCCAAAAGTAATACTCATTCGTGTCTTTTGCAAACAGCTGCTCACTCTTTTGTCCGGCTGTCAGATACCAGTTGATAAATTTGGTTCTGTATATCTCCAAGGCTTCATCCGTCTTTCCTTCAGCATGCAGAATCTTGGCACGCATATTCCATGCATTGAGTCTTATGACCTCTTCGGTACAACCTTCCAGTATTTTTTCACAAATTGCAAGAAATTCATCCTTGTGCTTAATCAGGACCGCAGGATCATTATCAGCGTCTCCTGCAATATTCCACATGTAATAATGCATGATCCAATAATCCGTTGGATAGTCGCGGCGCGCTTTTGTAATGATCTCTCGACCAATCTGGTTATTTCGGTGCTTGCGATAAAGTGTGATTATCTTTTCGATTTCGGTCTGTACCTTTTCACGGTCATATCCCATCAGCTTATCAAGACTAACATCGAAGAAATAGGCGAGGGGCTGCAAGAGCGTAATATCGGGATAACTCTCTCCTCTTTCCCATTTGCTGACGGCAGCACAGGATACGCCCATAGCAACCGAAAGCTGTTCCTGCGTGATGTTTTTTGCGATGCGCAAACGCTTAATGTTTGAGCCAATATTGATATCCATATTTGTACCTCCGTTGAGATAAAGAGTAAGCCGACGTCTGCTTCTGCCTATATTATATCATAAAATACGTATATGTAAAGGTATTGTTGGGAAACACAAGTTTTACCATAGGTTGAATTTATTGAGCGCCTATCACAGCCCATATTCACTGATACGATCTTCCATAAGAGTGTATTTGATACCATTGATAAAACAAAAACACCGCAATTATGCGGTGTTTTTGTTTTGCTGTTAAAATCCTTCGTATTCACCAAAGAAGCCTGCCTTTTGCATGCAGTCGCGGTACGCTTCCCACGTCCAGCCATCGCCAATGGTACAGGTAAAGTGGTTTTTGCCGTTACCGGCGGTGCTTTTCCATGTGATCATATAAAAGCCGAATTTCTTTTCGGAAACCTGTTCGATCTTGGCACAGCCGTTTGCTTCAATCGTCAACTCGCCATGCGCCATGACAGTGTCGTTTGTCAGATCGGTCACTGTATAGATTGCTTTGACCTCGGCTTGTGTGTCGTTTGCTGCAACCAGCGTCAATTTGCCGTTTACAGGTTCATCGAACATCATGCAGAACGGTGCTTGCGAACGCTTGATATAGTGATATGCGAGCTTTTTGCAGCCATACCAGTCCACGACCGCATCCGAGACCTGCGGCCAACCGTCTGCAATATTCCACCAAAGAATACCGCTCATTCTCCATTTGTGAATGCGGAAGCGCTCAATGAAATACTTGACCGCCTCGGCTTGCGATACCTGGCTTTGTCTTGCAAAGGTATCAAGATCATTACCGGGCGTGCCGAACAACCGCTCAACCTGGCTGACCATGAGTCGGTTACGGTAGCCATAGGGATTTCCGTCAAGGTAAGGCTCCATGCCGGCGGCGTGGATCAACCAATCGGGATTATCGCAGATTTCGTAGATCGACTTTTGAGGCAAGCTGTTCTCTGGAATGAACTTTTTGATAGATTCAGGCGAGGGGCAGCCGTGATAACCGATCTCGGAAGCGAAATGGCACTCGGAGTTGCCGTAGAAATCTCCCTTGAAATAGTCACGCGGTCCCCAAAGGTGATCCTCGGAGGGCATGCCGTAGCGATAAGCGGTGGCATCAAGGTAGGGGGAGCTGGGCAGATACGGACGCGTGGCGTCATGATTGCGAAGCTCGTGCAGTATGGTATCACGCGTAATTCTGTTGAAATTAGGATCAAGCATTGCGACAGGATCGTTATCGGTACGGTGGGATTCCCAATACGGTACGACAAAGATATCGCATTCATTATCCCCTGCCCACAGCACAAGCGATGGGTGGTTGCGTTTTTCGATTGCGATCTGTTTGATCTCCTCTTTTACAAGCCTGCAAAGCCGCTCGTCATCAGGATAATGACCGCAGGCAAAGCTGAAGTCCTGCCAGATCATGATGCCATGCTCGTCGCAATAGTCGTACAGCACGTCGCTGGGATAGACGTTGCCACCCCAACAGCGGATCATATTGCAGCCCTGCTCGTCTACCAGCTTGATATTGCGCAAGGTGTAGTCATCGTGTCTTGACGGAAATGCGTCGCAAGGTACCCAGTTTGTACCCATAGCGAATATGCGCTTGCCGTTGACGATAAAGCAGAAATCACCGTCGTCTCCCGAGCACGAAGTGCGCTTGAGCCACAGCGTGCGAATACCAAAGCGGTATTTCACGCTGTCGTATTCCACACCGTCCTTGACCAGCTTGATCTCCATATTGTAAACGTTCTGCTCACCGTAATTCTTGGGCCACCACAGCTTGGGATTCAAAAATCCAAACTGGATCTTGCAGGAGGCGCAGAAGGGTCTGTACTCATGGTGGATCACGCTGTCGCCGCATTCACCGTGCAGTATCACGCGGAAATCCGAGAGAAAGTCCTCTTCGGTGTGAATTCTGAGCGTGGTGCAGATATAAGCGTCATGCTCATTTGCCCACATAGTATAGGTAAAGGGGTCTTCAATGCGATTTTGGGGCTTGTACACGATCTCCACAGGCTTCCAAAGACCGCCCGAAATCAAGCGCGGCATGATATCCCAGCCAAACATGGATCCTGCTTTGCGCAGCTGGATACCGTCTTGATTGTATTTGAGACCGAAGCACATAGCGGGCACTTCGAATTCTCTTGCATAGATCGCCGATGGCAGAATGTGCACAAGCAGCGTATGCTTGCCGCTCTCCAGATCTTTCATTTGAAACGTGTGCGAGTGGAACATATTCTCGACAAAGCCAAGCAGCTCACCGTCCAAATAGATTTCAGCTGCCGTGTCAATGCCTCCAAAGCGAAGCTCGGAATCTTGATCGCACTTGCTTTCAAAATCGAATTCTGTGAAATAATACAAATGCAAATTCTCAAGGCGCTGGGTTTTAACAGAATTCTGCCCCCAATACACATCCTCGAGAATCCCCTCTCTCATAAAATCCAATTCAAAATTTCCGGGAACGCTTGCAGGAATAGTCATATAGCCTCCGGTTATGACGTCAGCGGGACTTTTCAAACAAATGCGTTCTCTTTTGACTTTAGCATTTTCGATCCATGCAAGTCTCCAATCGGATATTTGTACGCAACGTTTCATAGACACCTCCGTTATATTTAGAAGTTGAATGTTAACTGGTCAGTTTCGTTGATGCCGTCCAGTACGCCGTTGCGGCGCAGAATGTCGATGACGGCTTGCGAAAGCTTTGCACGGATTTTGAGATCCTCGACCGAGAAGAACGGTTCCTCTGCTCTTGCGCGCACGATGTTCTCTGCCGCAGTTTCGCCAAGACCGCCAAGCGAGGAGAACGGCAGACGGATCTTACCGTTTTCGGGCAGAAATTCGCGCCAATCCGACTTTTCAAGGTCAACGGGCAAGAATCTGATGCCGCGCGCGAACGCCTCGTTGGCAAGCTGCAGCACGGGTATGCTGGCTTGCTCCTTGGGAGACGCGTCAAAGCCTCTGTCTTCGATATCCTTGATGTGCGCCATGAGTGCCTTTTTGCCCTTCATGATCAGCTCACCGTCAAAGCCATCCGACTGCACGGTGAACATTGCGCAGTAGAATGCAAGCGGAATGTGCACCTTATACCATCCAAGACGGATCGCAGACATGTCGTACGCGGCTGCGTGTGCCTTGGGGAACATGTATTTGATACGCTTACACGACCAGATATACCACTCGGGCACGCCCGCTTCCAGCATTTCCTGCTCGTATTCGGGAATAAGCCCCTTTCCCTTTCGCACCATTTCCATGATCTTGAAGGCGTGGTCCTTTTGTACGCCGTAATCTATGAGCGCCAGCATGATTGAGTCACGCGTACCGATAACCTCGGAAATGGTACACGTGCCGTTTTTGATCAACTCCTGCGCGTTATTCGTCCAAACGTCGGTACCGTGCGAAAGTCCCGAAATCTGCAAAAGGTCCGAGAAGGTCTGCGGTTTACACTCCTGCAGCATCTTGATTACGAACTTGGTGCCAAGCTCGGGCAGACCCAACGTGCCAAGCGGGCAGTTGATATCCTCGGGCGAGATTCCGAGCGGCTTGGTAGACAAGAACAGTTCGTAGATCGAGCGGTCGTTCATAGGCACGTCCAAAACGCTTGTATCCGAGTATTTCTCCAGGTACTTATACTTGGTAGGCATATCGTGTCCAAGCTCGTCCAGCTTGAGCAGCGTATCGTGCAGATATTCAAAGGTAAAGTGCGTGGTGACAATGTCGGATTTGACGTCCTCTGCAGGGTGCTGCACGGGACAGAAATCGTACACCTCCATGGTCTTGGGCACTACGACGATACCGCCGGGGTGCTGACCGGTGTTTCTCTTAACGCCTACGCAGTTGGCAACCAGTCGGTTTGCTTCGGCATTGGATACGCTGACGTTCTTTTCTTCAAAGTACTTCATGACGTAACCGTACGCCGTCTTATCCGCAAGCGTACCGATCGTGCCCGCACGGAACACGTTTTCTGCGCCAAACAATTCTTCGGTATACTTATGTACGCGACCCTGCACCTCACCCGAGAAGTTCAGGTCAATATCGGGCGATTTATCACCGTAGAAGCCAAGGAAGGTTTCAAACGGGATATCGTGTCCGTCATAATTGAGCTTTGTACCGCACTTGGGGCAATTAGCGTCCGGCAGGTCAAAGCCCGAGCCGATCTTGTGCTTTTTCGCGTATTCAAAATCGGAATACTGGCAACTGGGACACCAATAGTGTGCCGGCAACGGATTTACCTCGGAGATACCTGCCATAGATGCTACGACAGAAGAACCAACCGAGCCACGCGAGCCTACAAGGTAGCCCTGCTGCTCGCTGTACCATACAAGCTTTTGCGCGATCATGTAAAGCACCGCAAAGCCGTTTTTGATAATCGATTCCAGCTCTCTTGCAAGTCGCGAGGAAACGATCTCGGGCAGCGGATCACCGTACATCTTTTTGGCTCTTTCCCAGCAGATGCGCTGCAAGTCCTCCTCTGCTCCGTCCATGGTAGGCGTAAACGTACCCTTGGGGAACGGGCGGATATTGCTCTCGATCATATCATTGATCATATTGGTGTTGGTGACAACGACTTCGTACGCCTTTTCCTCTCCGAGATATGCAAATTCCTCCAGCATTTCCTCGGTGGTTCTGTAGTACAGGAAAATGTCACGATCGCCGTCCTTGAACTTTTGACCGCAAAGCAGTATCTTTCTGTAAATGCCGTCCTCTTTGTTCAGAAAATGCGCGTCACAGGTAGCAACGACAGGCTTGTTATACTGCTCGCCAAGCGCAACGATGCGTCTGTTGAGATCGCGCAGCCCTTCCTCGTTTGCAACCTTGCCCTCGTCAATCAAGAACATGTTGTTGGTGATAGGCTGGATCTCCAAATAGTCGTAAAAGCTGATCAGATCTTCAAGCTCAGCCTCGCTCTTGTTTTCAAGGATCGCGGTAAACACCTCGCCTGCCTCGCAAGCAGAGCCGACGATCAAGCCCTCACGGTGCTTTTCAAGCTGCGTCTTGGGGATACGCGGGCTTCTGCGGTAATACTGCAGGTTGCTCATGGAAACAAGCTTATAAAGGTTCTTGAGTCCGGTTGCGTTCTTGACCAGCAAAATTTGATGGTAAGGCTTCAATTTCAGAGGGTCAGAGCTGACCGTCATTTCATGACAAAGCTGCTCAAACGTCAAAATTTCAGCCGATTTCATCTGCTCGCACATCTTGAAGTAAATGTACGCCAGCATTTCGGCGTCATCGCTTGCGCGGTGGTGATTAAAGTCACCAAGTCCGTAATGCTCTGCAAGCAGATTCAGCTTGTGCTTATTGAGTGCGGGATTGAGGAATCTGGAAAGCGCGACCGTATCAAGATAGGGGTTACGCAGCTCCATGCCGCATTCCTGCGCGTTATGACGGATAAAACCGATATCAAAGCTTGCATTGTGCGCGATCAGCAGCTTTGCAGGCTGACCTGCAACGTCGCCTATGAAGCCAAAAAACGCTTCTAAGGCATCTTTGATTTTGGGTGCACCCTTGACCATTTCATCCGTAATGCCCGTTAATTTGACGATTTCCTCGGGGATAGGCACCTCGGGATCGACAAAGGTATTAAACGTATCCAAAACCTCGCCCTGCTTGATGCGCACGGCACCGATTTCCGTGATTTTACAGGCCTTTGCGGAAAGACCCGTGGTCTCAATATCAAATACAATGCATTCATCGTAAGGCGTATATGCGCAATGTCCCGTAACCGCTCCCGCAGTATCGTTGACGAAATATGCCTCCATGCCGTAAATGACCTTTTGACCGATCTTCTCGGCTGTCAGCATTGCGTCCTGATATGCCTGCACGTTGCCGTGGTCGGTAATGGCAACGGCGGGGTGCCCCCACTTATTTGCTTGCTTGACCGCAACCGAGGGCGGAATCATAGCGTCCATGGTAGACATTTGTGTATGCAAATGCAGCTCAACGCGCTTTACGGGTGCATTGTCCTTGCGCGCAAGCTTTTTGATCTTTGCGATCTCAACCGGATAGAACAAGCAGTCAGGACCCTCGGTACGGTTGCCGTCCTTGCTCTTTTTGGTCTCGTATTTGGTGTATCCCTTCATAGCGACAACAGCGCCGTTCGATACAACCTTGCAAATCTCATCCGTCTCCTCGGGCTCTACGTTAAAGGATTTGATTTCAATGGAGGAGTTTCCGTCGGTAATGCAATAGTTGAGATTGAACTTTTCGCCCGTACGGTTTCGCTCCTTGTTAAATGCATAAATCTCACCCAGAATGACGATGTTGCGCACGGGCTTGTCCAGTACGGCGATGGGCGTGGGCTTGATTTCAAAGGCATCACCCTTGACGTACTCCACAGAGGAAATATCGTAAGAGGTATGTCCGATCGTGCATATGCCGTCTGCAATGATGGGAGTAGGATCTTCATCATAAACCGAGCGGATTCTGGGATGCTCGGGCTGCTCGATGCCTTGCGGTGTTGCCGGCTTTGAAGAATAATCGCCCTGCGTCTTGGCACGGTCATATTCCTTGGCAGCTTGCGCCAAGCGCTTGTCGAGTTCCTCCAGCTGACGCAGATACAGCTCACTGCGCTCATTCTCGCCAAAATCCTCGGAATGCACGATTTTGACTTTGATATGTAACCCGAATTCGGAAAACAGAATGTTTTCCATGATCTGCGGCGTGCGTGCATCCTCCATAAGCAAAATGCCCGCGTCAATCACGGGCAGTTCTACTGTGAGCACCCCTTGATCAAGCTTATACTTATAACGGTGGAAAAATCCGCGCGCAACAATGCCTACCTCTTCGGTTTCCTGCAAAAGCTGCGGTACGTAGCCCGCATCAAATAATTCCGCAGGATATTTGGGCAGAATTTTCACGCGATTGAGTTCATATGCCTTACAGATCTCTTCCTGTATGCGATACAGCTCGTTCTTCTCCACAATTTGCGGAAAATTGGCTGTGACCTCTATGATCTTTCGTTCTTTGTCCGCCATCACGCGCATATCGGTGATGGAAAGTAATAGCTTTTGTGTATACGTATCGGGGTGATATTTATGAAATATCTCAAGAAACGTCTTTTTCATTTTCAGACCTCGTGTTTTAAACTTTTAATTTCTCGATTATTTATTTGTATTCTTCAACTGTTATTCCGCATTTGTTTGATCTTGTCGATCAAAACCTTTATCACTTCATCTTCTTTGATCTTTGCAATAATTTCGCCACGGGAGATCAGCAACGCTTCGCCTTTTCCTCCCGCAATGCCAATATCGGCTTCCCTTGCTTCACCGGGGCCGTTTACAACGCAGCCCATCAGGGCTACTCGAATGGGATAATCCAAAAGACCTTCACGCTCGGCAGCATCCCTGAATTGCTTTTCAAGGCCGATCAGGTCGATCTTGGTTCTGCCGCACGTCGGGCAGCTGACAATGTTCATACCGCTCTGTCCCTTGATTTCAAGTGCGTTCAGAATGCTCTTGGCAGCTGCGACCTCGCGAATGGGGTCAGCCGTTAAAGAGACGCGCATGGTGTCGCCAATGCCGTCGCACAAAAGCGCACCAATGCCTGCAGCGCTTTTGATCATACCGTACTGCTCACTTCCCGCCTCGGTCACGCCGATATGGATGGGATAATTGCACCGCTCGGCTACAAGTCGGTTTGCCTTGATCATTTGCTCGACCGACGAGCCCTTGATAGAGATCACGATATCCGCAAAGTCAAATTCCTCAAGCAAGGATACGTGGTACATCGCGGATTCGCAAAGTGCCTCGGGCGTGGGCGCACCGTATTTCGCAAGAATATGCTTTTCAAGAGATCCGCCGTTTACGCCGATGCGAATCGGAATGCTTTTTTGCTTACAGGCATCCACAACCGCCTTGACGCGATCTTTATCACCGATATTGCCGGGGTTGATGCGAATCTTATCAACGCCACGCTCTGCGCATGCAAGCGCTGCGCGATAATCAAAATGAATATCCGCAACGATGGGCACACGGATCCCCGCTTGCTTGATGGCGGTGATGGTCTGTGCGCTTTCGGCGTCCGGAACGGTTATGCGAACGATCTCGCATCCTGCCTGCTCCAAGCGGCGCACCTGATCCACGGTTGCGTGCGCATCCTTGGTATCTGTATTGGTCATTGACTGAATGGAAATAGGTGCATTTCCACCGATCGTCACGTCGCCAACCTTAACAGATCTTGTTTTTCTTCTGATACTTTGATAATCTATCATGTGAACAGTCCTATAATATCCTTCACAGAAATGAGTGCCATGAGTGCAAACAAAATAATAATGCCTATGAAATGCACGTAGCCTTCCAAGTCACGGTTGATGGGCTTTCCTCTGAAAAGCTCGATTACAAGGAACAGCAATCTGCCGCCGTCCAATGCGGGCACGGGCAAAAGGTTGAATACGCCAAGATTGATGGTGATGACGGCTACAAGATACAGCAGCGTTGCTCCGCCTGCCTGCGCAGCCTGACCGATGACCTCGGTTGTTCCAACGGGACCCGAAACGGCTTCTGCGCCGTATCTGCCCGTGATCAGATCAAAGAGCGAATCATACACCATTTTCACGGTAGAGGTCGCTCTGTTAAGTGAATACATGCTGAGATTGACGATGTTCGGCGCTTTGCCATATACCTTAAAGTCGTAAGAGCCGAAGATTACACCGCTCTCCTCTGTCGTGGGAAATTGCACGTCCTTGAGGAAATAGAATTTGTCGTTTCTTACTACGACCATGTCAACAGGCTCGTATGCGCTGTTCGTGATCTCATAGATCAAATCATACCCGGTAAACACGGGGAATCCGTTGACGGTTACGACGCGGTCGCCTACCATCAAGCCGTGCTCACCCGATTGATTTGAGGTTGCGTTCTCATCAAATTCGGCAATCACGTTGGTGGGCAGCAATGCGCCCTCGGTTCCCATAACGGTTGCCGTGGTCAGGATAAACATGGCAATAAAGCCAAGCAGGATATTCATGCCCGCTCCGGCTACAATAATCAAAATTCGCTTCCAAATGCTCTTATTGCAAAACGCATTGGGATTCTCCGAATCACCGTCTTCACCGTCCATGCTGACGTAGCCGCCGATCAAAAACAATCTGACCGAATAGCGGATACCGCTCTTTTTGGAAACGCGCGAAAAGATCTGCGGCCCCATACCGAGCGCAAATTCGCGCACCGTTACGCCGCAGAGTCTGGCAGTGAGATAATGACCGAATTCATGAATGAGGATCAGCGCGCCAAAAATACCTACTGCAAGCAGGATATAAATGGCGGTTTTGATCGCGGGGATTTCAAAAAGGGTGTCCAATGAAATTCTCCTTAGAATATTTTACTGTTTTTCCAAATAACGCAAGGCAAGCTCTCTTGCTGCCCGGTCGCATGCGACGATCTCGTCCAAGGCATGCACGTCTTTTGCGTATTGCATATCGCAAACAACCTGCTCCACCGTGTCCATAATGCCGCAGAAGGAGAGCCGCTCATCCAAGAACGCTGCAACGCAGATTTCATTGGCTGCGTTAAGCACGGCAGGCAACGCACCGCCTTGATAAATGCAATCAAATGCAAGGCGCAACAGGCTGAACGTTTGAGGATCTGGCTTTGAGAAGGTCAGTTTACCTACACTAAACCAATCCAAGGGTTCAATTGCCGCCTGTACGCGCGCGGGATGTGTCAAAGCATATTGTACGCACGAACGCATATCGGGTACGGAGAGCTGTGCTATGACGTTATTATCAATATATTCGACCGCAGAGTGAATTATACTCTCGCGGTGCACGGTAACCTCTACCTGCTCCGGATTTACGTCAAACAGGTGTACCGCTTCAATGACTTCAAAGCCTTTGTTCATCATGGTTGCACTGTCAACCGTGATTTTTGCGCCCATGTTCCAGGTCGGATGGGCAAGCGTATGCTGCTTGGTCACGCTCTCAAGTCTCTCTCTGCTATAACCGTAGAAAGGTCCTCCCGAGGCGGTCAGCATAATGCGCTTGATCTCCTTGCGATCACCGGATCTCAAGCATTGATAAATAGCGCAATGCTCACTGTCGACAGGCAGAATATCAATGCCCTTTTGCTTGGCAAGCGGCATGACGATCTCACCTGCGACCACAAGCGACTCCTTATTTGCAAGCGCCAGCTGCTTCCCTGCCTGCAAGGTTGCAATGGTGGGTGCAAGACCCGCTTGCCCAAGAATTGAGTTGACCACGACTTGGCGGTCGCACTCTGAATCGGTCTCGGCAATCATATCGCAAACGCCCTGCGCTCCGCCGTAAATCTTGACGGGGAGATCCGCAACGCGAACTGCAAGATCACGCGCGCTATTTTGATCAGCCATAGCGCATGCACGCGGCGAAAGCATACGGATCATGTCTTCCGTTTGCTTGACGCTTGTGTTTGCACTCAGCGCATCCACTTTGACGCCATGCTTGATAGCTACGTCTGCGGCTTGGCGACCAACAGATCCCGTAGCCCCCAATATGATCATGGAAGGATACTGATTGCTCATGCGAATACGTCCACGAAAATCTCGGCAGCTGCAAGCACGATTGCAACAGCGAGAACAGAATCAAATCTATCCAGCGCACCGCCGTGTCCGGGCATGATCTTACCGTAATCCTTGATATTGTATTCTCTCTTGATGACAGACATAGCAAGGTCACCGATCTGTCCGACGATAGAAAGGAGTACGCCCAGCGCAGCCAGAATTGCATAATTGCACTGTACGCCCCAAACGCGCGAGCATACAAATGCGTAAAGCAGGATGCACAGCGTGCAGCAAATAATGCCCGCAATGCTTCCCTCAATGGACTTCTTGGGGCTGACGTCGGGAATCAGCTTGTGTTTACCAAGCTTTCTGCCGAACAAATACGCAAAGGTATCGGTTACCCAAGGAGCTGCAAACATCATGATCAGCAAAAACTGACCCTTATCTCCGGAATCTCTGACGTATACAATGGACGTAAACGCAGCGATGATGTAAAGCGACGTCATAAACACAGAGCCTGTCTGCGAAGTAGGCAGTTTTCTGTGCGAGAACACGCTTGCGGTCAGCATGATCAGCGCAAGAACGCCAACTGCAGCCGCATAGCACGCCAGCATAAGCTCTCTGTTTTGCATGTAACGCATTGCAAAGGGTGCAAATGCTCCTACGAGATAGAAAGGCACGCTAACCCACAGATTGCGACGTACCTTTAAGCAGCCAAACATCTCAAAAAGGCAGATTACGCCCACAACTGCTGCCGCACAAGGCAGCAAAAAGGTATCCGAAAACCAAAGCACCGGAAACAGAATCAACAGTGCTACAATTGCGGAAATTACTCTTATTAACATAATTACCTCACACTACTCAAACACCGCCAAAGCGTCTGGATCTTTTATAAAACGCCTCAATTGCCGCATTGACATCTTCGGGCTTCATATCAGGCCAAAGCTTTTCGGTGGCATAAAATTCAGAATATGCAGCCTGCCATAACAAGAAATTCGACAAGCGCATCTCGCCGCCCGTTCTGACGATCAGATCAGGATCCGGAATATCGGCTGTATACAGGTGCTTGCATATATCCTCTGCGCATATATGCTGCTTCCCTTGCGCGATCAGTGCATTACAAGCATGCACAATCTCGTCACGCCCACCGTAATTGAACGCAACGCACAGCTTACACGGCTTACCGCGGGACAGCTTTTCCACTCTGTCGATCTTGTCTTGCAAAGACTGCGGAAACACCGACATATCGCCGATCATATGCAGCTCAACCGACATTTCGTTGACTTTCTTTGCAAAATCGTCCAGATACTGCTCCACCAAGCCCATCAGTGCGTCCACTTCATCCTTGGGACGCTTCCAGTTCTCAGTGGAAAAGGCATAGACCGTGACAGCCTCCAAACCGATCCGCGAACAGTAATTTGCAATGTTTTCAAAGGTCTTAACGCCTTCCTTATGTCCAAACGTTCTCGGCATACCGCGCTTTTTTGCCCATCTGCCGTTGCCGTCCATAATAAAAGCAATATGTTTAAGCCTTTGATCTACACGCAATGCTTGCTCTTTATTTTTATCAATCATATATTACCTATCCAACAAAAGGCGGGTCGAGTGACCCGCCGTATTGTTATACAGCCATGATTTCGGCAATCTTCTTATCGGTGATCACGTCGATCTGCTTGATGTACTTATCGGTCAGATCCTGAACCTTCTTCTTTGCGTTCTCCTCGTCGTCCTCGGTCAGCACGTTATCCTTCTTGAGATTCTTGATCTCATCGTTTGCGTTCTTGCGCACCATACGTGCAGCAACCTTAGCATCCTCACCCATCTTGGAAATCTGCTTGGAGAGTTCCTTTCTGCGGTCCTGAGTCAGCTGCGGGAATACCAGACGGATCGCCTGACCGTCGTTGTTGGGGGTAATGCCCAGATCAGATGCCAGAATTGCCTTTTCGATTGCCTTGAGAGTGGACTTATCGTAAGGCATAATGGTCAGGGTTCTACCGTCACTGACACGAATATCAGCCATCGTGTTCAGAGGTGTGGGAGAGCCGTAGTATTCAAAGGTGATGCGCGAGAGCAGCTTGGGGTTTGCCTGGCTTGCGCGAATGCTGTCAAGATTGTTTTCGTATGCAGCGATGGTTTTCTGAAGCTTTGCTTCAAATTCTTTGGTATTGTAACCCATAATGTAGTTCCTTTCTGTTTCTATGTAATGAATTTTGTTTTTCAGTTATGCATTTTGGTGCCGATCTGCTCACCCATAACCACGCGGTAGATATTCTCGGGGTCGCTCAGAGCAAATCCGTAGGTGGTGATATTGTTTTCCTTGCAGAAGCTGACCGCGGTCATATCAAATGCTTTCAGACCCTTGTCAAGAATTTCTGCGTAGGTAATATCGAAAATGGGCTTCGCGTCAGGATCCTTCTTGGGATCGGCAGTATAGAGATAATCGACGTTTTTAGCCATCAGCACGGCATCTGCCTCGATCTCTGCTGCACGAACCACAGCAGGAGTATCGGTTGAGAAATAAGGCCAGCCAAGTCCGCAACCGAATACCACAACCTTGCCCTCGTTCAGAGCGCGGTCTGCATGTCGAGCGGTATAATAATCGGCATACGCGTGCATTTCAACCGAGGTCATTACGACGGTGTCAATACCGCTTTTAATAAACGTATCTTGAATAGCAAGTGCGTTGATCGTGGTAGCAAGCATGCCCATCTGGTCGGCTCTGGAATGATTCATGCCGCCGCCTACGCGTCCGCGCCAAATGTTACCTGCGCCAACGATGACAGCGATCTGAACGCCCTGTGCCTGGCACTTCTTGATCACCTGTGCGACCTGCTCGATCTTATTGAAATCCAGAATCCCATCCCCTGCATTCGCGGGAGCAAGCGCTTCACCGGAAAGCTTGAGCACGATTCTGCGATATTCGGGTTTAAAAGTCATATGCGATCACCTCAAAATAGATATTATATTATACAGAATATATTTTACTACATTTTCGGCAATTTGTAAACAGGTATTTGTAAATTATTTGAAGAAAAAAAGATAAAAAAACAAGAGCATGGCAGTAGCCATGCTCTTATTTTGGAGTACCAAGATTACTTATTGGTCAGCTTAGCGATCTCAGCAGCGAAGTCCTCTTCTCTCTTCTGGATGCCTTCGCCCTTTTCGTAACGCCAGAAAGCCTTAACGGCGATAGAGCCGCCCAGCTCCTTAGCGGTAGCAGCGATATACTGGCCAACGGTCATGTCGTCGTCCTTGATGTAGCCCATGTCAACCAGGCAGTTGTTGTCGTAGAACTTGGAAATTCTACCCTCAACCATCTTAGCCTTGATTGCTTCGGGCTTCTTAGCCATAGCAGGATCGTTGGAGATCTGAGCCATCAGGATTTCCTTCTCAGACTCGATAACGGATGCGGGAACGTGGTTTCTGTCAAGGTAAGGAGTTACGTAAGCACCGATCTGCAGAGAGATGTTCTTAGAGAACTCAACAAAGCCTTCCTTGTCAGCGCAATCGGTGTCGAACAGGGTTACAACGCCGATGGAGCCCATACCGTGAACGTAAGTGCTGGTAACACCGTCGATAACCATGAAGCGGCGGATGCTCAGCTTCTCACCGATAACGAAGATCTGCTCCTTGAGCTTAGCCTCAACGGTGCAAGTGCCATCAACGTAATCGGAAGCCATCAGAGCGTCAACGTCAGCGGGCTTGTTAGCAACGATAGTCTTGAGCAGGTTCTTAACGAATTCCTGGAAGGAAGCGTTCTTAGCAACGAAGTCGGTCTCGGAGTTAACCTCGATCATAGCGGTGGTGTTGCCCTCGGTGTAAACGTCAACGATACCGTCAGCTGCAATTCTGGTAGCCATCTTGCTCTCAGCCTTGAGCTCGCCCTTTTCACGGAGGATCTTGATAGCGGCTTCGATGTCGCCGTCAGCTTCTACGAGTGCCTTCTTGCACTCCATCATACCGATACCGGTCTTAGCGCGCAGGGTTGCAACGTCTTTTGCAGTAATGTTAGCCATTTTTAATTCTCCTTAATTTTTGATAGGGATTACTCAGCAGCCTCTTCGGTCTCAGCCTCTGCCTTAACCTCTACTGCCTCGGTCAGCTGCTCGCCCTGTCTGCCTTCGATGATACCGTCAGCGATTACGGAAGAGATCAGCTTGATAGCGCGGATAGCGTCGTCGTTACCGGGGATAACGTAGTCAGCATCGTCGGGATCGCAGTTGGTGTCAACGATAGCGATAACCGGAATGCCCAGCTTCTTAGCCTCGAGAACTGCGTTTCTTTCCTTGCGGGGGTCAACGATGAACACTGCATCAGGCAGTCTGTCCATGGTCTTGATACCGCCGTAGGACTTCTCCAGGTCGAAGATTTCCTTCTGCTTTGCAGCTACTTCCTTCTTGGGAAGCATATCAAAGGTGCCGTCCTCCTGCATCTTGGTCAGGCTGTTCAGACGATTGATAGAGCTCTTGATGGTCTTGAAGTTGGTCATCATACCGCCGGGCCATCTAACGTTAACGTAGTACATGCCGCATCTGGTAGCTTCTTCCTTGATAGCTTCAGCTGCCTGCTTCTTAGTACCAACGAACAGCAGGGTGCCGCCGTTAGCGGAGAGCTCGCGAACGAAATCGTAAGCTTCCTCAAACTTCTTAACGGTCTTCTGCAGGTCGATGATGTAGATGCCGTTTCTTTCGGTGAAGATGTATTCCTGCATTTTGGGGTTCCATCTTCTGGTGTGGTGTCCAAAGTGTACACCTGCTTCCAAGAGCTGCTTAATAGTGATGATAGACATTTTAGTCCTCCTTCGGTTTTTCCACCACAGAGTCGTTCGGTACGCATCAATTTCCGGGCTTTTATTGCCGTGGAAACACCGGTAGTACCCTGCCTTCCCTGTGTGTGTATTTTATTATTATCATGTCGGATTCCCGACACAACGGCGTATATTATAACATAACTTATCCGGATGTGCAATAGGCAAACGCAATGTTTACAAATAGTTTACAATTATTTTCCGAACAAATTGTGTTTTTGCTTTCTTTTGGGCACCGAGCAACACGAAAATTCCTCCGCGCTCAGCTTTACCAGCACAGCATCTTCTCCGATGCACTCGATCTTGCACCACGGAATCACGATTTCCGTGGCTTTGCCAAACCCCAACATGCTCCCCTGACCGGGCACCACGACAGACACAACAGTGCTGTCTTGCATACTGATCTCAATATCGCAAATGCGACCTAACTTCTCACCGGTACACAGGTTAATCACGTCCTTGCCAGACAGTTCGAGAAAGCTGTATGTTTTCATAAATGCGATCACTCCCTTTCCATGCATTATACGCGCAGAAAAGGCGGAATATTTCACTTATTTGTGCAGATTCAGACCTCGCGCACTCAAGATGCGGTAGGTCACGTAATATACCAGTGACGCAAACGGAGTCAACAGCAGCACTACCCACGACAGCGTGTCCCCTCCCGTAAGCACGTTCAGCCCCGGCAACAGGATGCAGATGCAAAGCAAGACTGCAAATACAGCAGAGGTTGCAAGCGCGACAGGCGAAAGCCTGCGCTTTTTCACCGTGGCGTATTCACGCAGCGTAATGACAAACACAACACCCTGTAGCAGATACGTTGAAACAAAGCCAAAGCCCGCGATCTGAGAGACTTGCACGATGCCGAAAATCTGCAGAAGCACCAAACTCAGCCAAGTCAGCAAAGCGCTGACGCATGCACTGATCACGTTTGCGGCATTATAAGTGATCGGCTTTTCCAATCTTCGCATAATGGAATACGAAGAAGAAACAGCGTTTTGATCGGGTGTGGCAAACGCAAACAGCATGACCGCTGCAGCGTCAAGAATAAGACCGTTGATCAAAAGCGAGACGGCAGATATGGTATGCGTGCCGAACAAGGCGGGCACGATCAGCAATACCGCGCGGAAAATTTGTACGGATATCAGATACGTAA